>NZ_JBWKDT010000033.1:0-81314 GCF_056435785.1 Streptomyces sp. NPDC043870 | reverse complement strand
CCCCCCCCCCCCCCCCCCCCCCCCCCCCCCCCCCCCCCCCCCCCCCCCCCCCCCCCCCCCCCCCCCCCCCCCCCCCCCCCCCCCCCCCCCCCCCCCACCCCGTCGAATTGAGTCTCAGAGGCCCTTGGGCGGGGCGGGGACGTGGTTGTCCATGGTGGTGATGCCGCCGTCCTTGGGCGGGGCGGGGACGTGGTTGTCCATGGTGGTGATGCCGCCGTCCTTGGGCGGGGCGGGGACGTGGTTGTCCATCGTCGTGATGCCGCCGTCCTTGGGCGGGGCGGGGACGTGGTTGTCCATCGTCGTGATGCCACCGTCCTTCGGCGGAGCCGGGACGTGGTTGTCCATCGTCGTGATCTCTTCGTTCTTCTTCGCTTCGTTCTTCTTCGCTTCGCTCATCGTCGTCACTCCCCAGTGTCGTTCGGGCCGGTCGGTAACGCCCGCTCGGCGACTCCCCCGTGGGCCGCCGAGCGGGCGTATCGGGACCGCTCACCTTAACGATGAGCCCCCTGGCGCCCCGTCTGCCCCCCGACGCGACGGACCGATGAGTACGAGAGTGCCTGGCGGGCATAAACAAACGCTGAACGAGCGGGTGGGGAGGCCCCTCAGGCCGCGGCGAGCGGCGTCAGCAGTGCCCTCACCTGGTCCGCGTCGCCCACTCCCAGTTGCTCGTAGACGGCGAGCGCCTCACGCCAGCAGGCACGTGCACGGTCGGTCTGGCCGAGGGCGTCGAGGGCCCGGCCCAGAATCGTCAGAACATTGCCCCGCATCCGGTCGCCACCGATGCAGCCGTTGGCCAGGGCCTGTTCGGCATGCTGTGCGGCCACTGCCGGCTTCCGGGCCTTGAGTTGGGCCTCCGCGATACGGAAGTGGGTCGTCCCCTCCCACAGGCGCTGGCGGTCCTCGGCGAACATGCGGAGGGCTTCGGAGAACTGCTCCAGGGCCTCGGAGTGACGTCCCGCGTGCGTCAGGGCAACGCCCAGGGCATAACGGCCGTTGGCGAGACGGACCGTGAGCCCCATGCCGTCGTAGATGCCGATGCCCTGCTGTGCGAGGTCTATGGCGCTCGCGATGCGCCCGAGGAGAAGGTGGACGCGGGACAGGTTGCACAGCGCGCTCGCCGCCCCCACGAGATTCTCGTCGGCGCGGAAGCCTTCCACCGCCTCGAGCAGATGCCGCTCAGCCTCCTCGTACCGCTCCTGGACGATGGCGATGATCCCGCGGTCGTTGTCCGACCAGAACACCGGTGCGGTGTCCTCCACCTCGACCGCCAGCAGACGGGCATTGCGCGCCTCGTCGTCGGCCTCGTCGTAGCGTCCGCCAACCAGGTGCACATTGGCCAGCGTCGTCCGTGCGCGGCCCTCCGCTCGGACGTCGCCCGCCGCCCGAGCGGCCTCCCGTGCGGCCACGGCCGCCGATTCGTACTGCTTCGAGTTGGCGCCCGACTCCGCCAGATCCTTCGTGGCCCACAGCAGGTCGACGGCCCGGCGCAGCCTGGCGCCGGCAAAGGACTGGCCGGCGCAGGCCAGGAGGGAGTGCGCCTCCCGGTACAGCCAGTCCAGCGCCTCGTGCCGGTCCGTGAAGGCCAGGCCTTCGTAGGTCGTCGCCGCCAGGTGGTCCACCAGCCGGTCTCCCGGCCGCTCCAGCGCGTACACCCCCGCCGCCGTCGCCAGATAGAAGTCCAGCAGCCGCGACAGCGCCGCCTCCCGCTCCGTCGGCGGCTGTTCGTCCCTCTCCGCGCACGCACGCGCGTAGAGCCGCACCAGGTCGTGGTACCGGTACCGCCCCGGCGCCGCCGACTCCAGGAGGGACGTGTCGACGAGGGCCTCCAGCAGGTCCTCGGTGTCCTGGGGCGAGCGGCCGAGGACCGCGGCGGCCGCGGCCAGGGAGATGTCCGGGCCGTCGGCGAGGCCGAGGAGGCGGAAGGCGCGCGCCTGGGCGGGTTCCAGCTGGCCGTAGCCGAGTTCGAAGGTGGCCTTGACGGCGAGGTCGCCGGCCTGGAGCTCGTCGAGTCTGCGGCGTTCGTCGGCGAGCTTCGCCGCCAGTACGGAGACGGTCCAGGTGCGGCGGGCCGCGAGCCGGGAGGCCGCGATACGGATGGCGAGCGGGAGGAAGCCGCAGGCTGCGACGACGTCCAGGGCTGCCTCGCGCTCGGCCGAGACGCGCTCCGCGCCCACGATCCGGGTGAAGAGCTGGAGCGCCTCCTCCGGGGACATGACGTCGAGGTCCACGAGGTGCGCACCGGCCAGGTCGACCATGCGCACGCGGCTGGTGATCAGGGCGGCGCAGCCGGCCGTGCCGGGCAGTAGGGGCCTGATCTGCGCGGCGTCGCGGGCGTTGTCCAGCAGGACGAGCACGCGCCGGCCGTCGAGCAGCGAGCGGAACAGCGCCGCCCGCTCGTCGAGCGAGTCCGGAATCGCGGAGTCCGCGGTGCCCAGGGCCCGCAGGAACGCGCCCAGTACCGTCTCCGGTTCGGCGGCCCGCGCGCCCGCGCCCTGCAGGTCGACGTAGAGCTGCCCGTCCGGGAAGTGCGGCCTGGCCTCGTGGGCGACATGCACGGCGAGGGTCGTCTTGCCGACGCCGCCGATGCCGGCGAGCGCGGAGACGGCCATGACGGACCCTTCGGCGGCGGCCAGCCGCGCGCCGAGTTCCCGTACGAACGCGGCGCGTCCGGTGAAGTCGGGGACCGTGGCCGGGAGCTGGGCGGGCCGGGCGGTCTGCGGCGCGCTCCGCGCCGGCTCCTCGACCGGGCGGGCCAGTTCCGCGTCGGCCTGGAGGATGCGCTGCTGGAGCCGGGACAGTTCGGGGCGCGGGTCGACGCCGAGCTCGTCGGCGAGCAGCCGGCGCGTGTCGGCGTAGACGGCGAGCGCCTCCGCCTGGCGCCCGCTGCGGTAGAGGGCGAGCATCAGCAGTTCGCGCAGCCGCTCCCGCAGCGGGTGCGCGGCGGTGAGCGCCGTGAGCTCGGAGACCGCCTCGGCGTGGCAGCCGACGTCGAGGTCCATCTCCAGGCGGGTCTCCAGGAGCTGGAGCCGCCACTCCTCCAAGCGGGCGCGCTGGGTCTCGGCGTACAGGCCGGGGACGGACGCGAGTGGCTCGCCGTCCCACAGTCCGAGCGACTTGTTGATCAGTACGCGCGCCTGGCAGCGGTCGCCGCCCGCACGCGCCTTCTCCGCCTCGGCGACGAGCTCCTGCGCGACATGCAGATCGAGTGCGTCGGAGGGGGTACGGATCGCATATCCGCCGGATTCGCTGACGAGGACGCCCGGGTCCAGCACCTTGCGCAGCCGCGATGCGTACGTCCGTACCGCCGCGAGGGCCTGGGAAGGCGGCTCCTCGCCCCAGATCGCGTCGATCAGCTCGGCGGCCGTGGCGGTACGGCCATCGCGCAGCAGCAGGGCGGCCAGCAGGGCGCGCTGCTGCGGTGAACCGGACGGCAGGGCTTCGCCGTCCCGCCAGGCGCGCACGGGTCCGAGCACGCTGAAGCGCAGGTCGGTGCCGCTGCCCGGCCGTTGCGGAGTGCGTTGCTCCGGAACGCGTGCCTGAGCGGAGGGCCCGTCCTCACGGTCCATAGCTTCCCCCTGCATGCTGCCCGTAGCGCTGGTATCGCCGGTGTCGCACCGGTATCGCCCTCGACAGTCTGCCTTGTACGGGCCTGACTCGTCAGCAGTGGGTGACTCTCTGCACAGGATCTGCCGGATACCGCCGACATCCCGTCGACCGGCCGGGACCAGGTAGCTGACGGGCCGTCAGATCAGCGCTACCGTGGAACGCATGGAGACCTTCCCGAAGATCATCTCGGTGGACGACCACACGGTGGAGCCCCCCAACGTCTGGCGGGACCGGCTCCCGTCGAAGTACCAGGACCACGGCCCGCGCATCGTCCGGGCACCGCTGAAGGAAATGACCTTCCTGGGCGGCAAGTTCGCCCCGGTCATGGGCGCCCCCGGGGACGACGGGCCGATCGGGGACTGGTGGGTGTACGAGGATCTGCACCGTCCGCTCACCCGGCTCGACACCGCCGTCGGCTACGACCGCGACGAGATCAGGCTGGAAGTCATCACGTACGAGCAGATGCGGCCGGGTTCCTACAGCGTTTTGGACCGGCTCGCCGACATGGACGTCAACCACGTCCAGTCGGCGCTCTGCTTCCCCACCTTCCCGCGCTTCTGCGGGCAGACCTTCACCGAGGCGAAGGACCGTGAGCTCGGGCTGCTCGGGGTCCGCGCGTACAACGACTGGATGGTGGAGGAGTGGTGCGGGCCGGACGCGCAGGGCCGGCTGATCCCGCTCACGCTGATACCCCTGTGGGACGCCGAACTGGCCGCCGCGGAGGTACGGCGCAACGCGGCGCGCGGGGTGCGGGCGGTGGCGTTCTCCGAGATACCCCCGCATCTGGGACTCCCGTCCATCCACACCGACGCATGGGACCCGTTCCTCGCGGCGTGCGACGAGACCGGCACGGTCGTCGCCATGCACATCGGATCCTCGTCCAGGATGCCCTCGACCTCCGCGGACGCCCCGCCGGCCGTCGGCTCGACCATCACCTTCGCCAACTGCTGCTTCTCGATGGTCGACTGGCTGATGAGCGGCAAGTTCGAGCGCTTCCCCAACCTGAGGATCATGTACGCGGAGGGCCAGATCGGCTGGATCCCGTACATCCTGGAGCGCGCGGACGTGGTGTGGGAGGAGAACCGCGGCTGGGGCGGCGTCGCGGACAAGGTCCTGCGACCCCCCTCCGAGCTGTTCGCCGAGCATGTCTACGGCTGCTTCTTCGACGACGCCTTCGGGCTGAGGAACCTGGACGCGATCGGTGTCGGCAACGTCCTGTACGAGACGGACTATCCGCACTCGGACTCCACCTGGCCCAAGTCGCGGGAGGTCGGCGAGGCCCAGATGGGGCATCTGGCGCCGGATGTGGTGGACCGGATCGTGCGCGGGAACGCGATCGAGCTGCTGGGGCTGACGTCCGAGGGGCTGTGGGCGGGGGCGTGACGCGACCGAGCCGCGGCCCCCGGTGAGGGGCCGCGGCGTGCGACGGCCTTGACGCGCGGCGATCTAGCCAGTCGACGGCTGGCACTCACCCGTGCGAGGAGCTGCCACTGCGTCTCGTGGGTGGAGAGCGTGGCGTGGCCGAGCGAGACGTGAGCGGTTCGCACTTCTCGGGGGCACTGCTCCACAAGCATGCGCAGGCCCCCCATGAGACGAGTAGCGTCGGTCCCAGCAGAAAGGACGCGCCACGATGAGTACTCAGCCCGACCGGCACGCCCCGCCGGGCGCACTCCCCTCACTGCACACCATCGGCGACGTGAGGGCTGCCCTGCGCCAGGGGCGTGGCTTTCCCGGCGACCGGGAGAATTTCGAGAAGGACCTCGACCACGCCCTCAACATCTCCACCGAGACGGACCTGCGGGCGGTCGCGGAAGTGATCCGCGACTATCGCGGCCGCGTCCTGCTGCACTCCGATCCCGATTTCGAGGCGGCTCTGGCAGAAGGTGTCGACCTTACGCGGCGGCTCAAGGCAGGCGATGAGGAGACGTCTCGGTGAGCGGCACCACGGACATCATCGCCGTGGTCACGAATCGCGCGCAGCAGCGAGTAAAGACGTACGGGACGGCCGCCGAGGACGCGGTCGAAGCTCTCCGGCGTGAGCTGGAGCGCGCCCCGCGCATCGGCGTCCTTGTCCGGATGCAGGGAAACGCAGAGGTCTACAAGACGCGAGTCGAAGGCCGCGAGGGAATGCCTGGCCTTGCTGTCGCGTATGTCTACACTCCTCAGCCGCCACCGCAGACGATCGCCATCGTCTCTGTCGTCCCGGACGAGGCGCCGCGCGGCGACGACTGACGGCAAGGCAATCGCCATGCGCGGTGGTACCGCGAGGCGCTCTGCCGCGGACGTGCCGAAGCGGTTCTCAGGGGGCGTAACCGGGTGAGGAGGCCACGGGCCCGGCCCCGTACCTCGTGGCGAAGGCTCCGTACCGCGGCGGCGCCGGGCCGGCACCGAACACAGGCCGCGGCCAATGCGCACATGTCGTGGACATCGAGGCACGGGCGCCCCCACCATCGGCACATGACGCTTACGCCGGCCGACGCCGACAAGATCCTCGCCGACAACTTCGCCCCCTGGGTGCTGGAGCTGGGCCTCTCCGTCGTGGAAACGGGCGACCTCCACACCGTCCTGCGCCTCCCCTGGTCGGACCGGCTCGCCCGCGAGGGCGGCGCCCTGTCCGGCCAGGCGCTGATGGCCGCGGCCGACACCGCGACCGTGATCGCCGTGTCCTCGGCCCGCGGCGCCTTCGTCCCGATGACGACGGTCCAGCAGTCGACCACCTTCCAGCGCGCGGTGACCGGCGCGGACGTACTCATCGACGCGCGGATCTCGAAGCTGGGCAGGCGGATGGCGTTCGCGGACATCACGATGACGGCAGAGGGCGCGACCGAGCCCGCGGCCCGCGCCTCCACGGTGTACGCGCTGCTGGGGTAGACGGCGCACGCGCTGCCGGGACAGGCCTGTCTCCGGGATCAGCCCGGATCGAGCCCGGCAAGATCCCAGGACAGGCCTCCAGGACAGGCCTCCAGGACAGGCCCCCCAGGGGGTGCCCGGCGGATCCCGTCGGCCGGTCCCGCCGGGCCGTCCGTCGCAGGCGGACTACCAGGCCACGGGCAGCTCGATCGGGAAGCGCCGGATGGTCTCGGTGTCCCAGCGCACTTCCTCCGCGGGCACGGCCAGCCGCAGTCCCGGGAACCGCTCCACCAGCCGTCCGATCGCCACCTCCAGTTCCGCGATCGCCAGCGGCGCGGCGATGCACCGGTGTCCGCCCCAGCCGAAGGTCATGTGCGGCAGGCCGGGCCGGTCCGGGTCGATGGCGTCGGGGTCCGGGAAGCGCTTCGGATCGCGGTTCGCCGTCAGATACGACACATGGACGAAGTCGCCCGTCCGGATCCGTACCCCGTCGATCTCCACGTCCTCCAGAGCCACCCGGGGAATGCCGACCCCCTTGCGGAAGGGGATGAAGCGGAGCAGCTCGTCCAGGACGGCGGACAGGGTCTCCGGCCGGTTCCTGAGCCGCTGCATCAGCTCGGGGCGGGTCAGGAGGAGGTAGGAGATGTTGCTGATCTGGCAGGTGGCGGTGTCGTGCCCGCTGAGCATCAGCGTCAGCGCCATGACCGCCAGTTCCTGGTCGTCGAGCGCGTCGTCGCCGTCCTTGGCCGCGGCCAGCGCGCTGATCAGGTCATCCCCGGGGGCGCGCCGCCGCTCGTCGACCAGCCGGCCGAAGTACGCCCGCAGCTCCGCCTTGGCGGTCGCCGCGGTCTGCCGGCTGTCCGGGCCGGTGGAAAGCAGCTGATGGGCGTACTCCTGCATCCGGGGCCGGTCGGCCAGGGGGATCCCGAGCAGCTCGCAGATGGTGTGCTGGGGCAGCTGGTCCGAGAGATGGCGCACCAGATCCGCTGGCGGCCCCGCCGCGGCCATCTCGTCGAGCAGCGTGTCCACGAGCCGTACGATCGCCATCCGCATCGGTTCCACGTGCCGTGGGGTGAAGGCCTGCGAGGCCAGCTGCCGCAGTCGGCTGCTGCGCGGCGGGTCCATCACGTTGATCGACTCCGGGGAAACGATCGGCTCCGGCGTCAGCCGCGGATAGTCGTGCCCCATGATCTCCGCCCGGCTGAACCGGTGATCGGTGGTCACCTTCCGTACCCCGTCGAACCCGGTGACCAGCCAGGCGTGGGCGTCGCCGTACGGCAGCCTGATCCGGGTGATGTTCTCGCGGGCCATCAGCTCCGCGAGCGAGGGGTCGAACTCCAGGCCATCGCTGAAGTCGAACGGGCAGGTGGTTACTTCGCCGGTTTCGGGCATCGCTGCTACTCCAGCTCCAGGACGACGGTCGCTGCTGACGCGCATGTGGGACGGGTGGGAGACAGCCGTCCCGGCGTTTCCCGCGTATGCCATATGTGTGCACTGCATCAGTGCCGGACACCTCCGCACGCCCGGATGGACCATCCGACCGGCCGGCGGATGTCCCGGTGGGGGCTTGAAAACCGCCGGGACTCCGGAGCAGGGGGCAGCCCCCGCAGTCACCCAGAAGTGGGGGCGCAGTGGACGTGTGCATGACACTGCCGCGATAGCGTGAAAGCACGGGAAACTGGTTCCGTACCCCCCGGGGCCCGTTGGCATCACCTGCTCCGCCGCTCGCACGACAGACAAGGACCCCCTCCCATGCCCACTCGCCGCACCGTGGCCGTCGTGGCGTTCCTCGCCGGTACTGCACTCGCCGGCGGCGCCGCCGTAGCCGTCCAGTACCTCGCGACACCGGACACCGGGGTTTCCGTGCGTTCCGAGCCGAAGAAGAGCCGTGCCGACTACCTGCGCCTGTGGGAGGCCGAACTCGCGAAGTCCGGCCGGAAGCTCCCCGCCGGAGCGGACCGGATGACGACCCAGGAGATCATGGACGCCTGGACGTCGGAGCGGGCGAAGTACGCGGAGCCGAGCTGATCCGCCGGCCTGGCGGGACCACGCCTGAGAGGAACGGGGCCCGGAACCAGGGCCCCGTTCTCCGTAGTCGGTGACGTTCGAGGCAAAGACATAGCCGAAGGCGCCCACCCTGTCCTGCAGGTTGCCGTGCGTCGGGTGCGGGTCCAGCACCAGTGCCGCATAGTCGGAGCCCTTCAGATCACCGCTGTCCACCCAGGAGTTGGGCGCGATCTTCGCCTTCACGGCCCATGCCCCGAACGGACCGTTGCCGTCCCGGTAGCCGGCAGTGGCCGGTACTGCGCTCGTGATTGCGGGGCCGGACGCCCGCACACCCCTTGTCTGATGGAGCGTCAGCCAAGACCATGGTGGCCCATCGGATATGACGGATCGTCAGATCAAGGGGATCGATCATGGTGGTGTACGGGATGCAGCTCCCGGTCCAGTCGCAGAGCACCATGTACGCCGAGTCCTGGGAAACCTCCGCAGGTCCCCTCGACCTCGCCGAGATCGCCCGCACCGCCGACCGCACCGGCTTCGCCTACATCGCGAGCTGCGACCACGTCGCGATCCCGCGCCGGCTCGCCGCCGCCATGTCGACCGTCTGGTACGACCCCGTCGCCACGCTCTCGTTCCTCGCCGCCGTCACCGAGCGCGTACGCCTCCTCAGCCATGTCGCCGTCGTCGGACTTCGCCATCCCCTCCTCACCGCAAAGCAGTACGCGACGCTCGACCATCTCTCCGCCGGCCGTCTGGTCCTCGGCGTCGGCGCCGGGCACGTACAGGAGGAGTTCGAGGTGCTCGGGGTGGACTTCGAGCGGCGCGGGGCCGTGCTCGACGAGACGATCGACGCGCTCAGGGCGGCGCTCGGGCCCGAGGAGTTCCCGCGGTTCGCCGGGGAGCGGTTCGCCTTCGAAGGGCTCGGGCAGCGGCCCCGGCCCGCCCAGGCCCCGGTGCCGGTCTGGATCGGCGGCTCCTCTCCCGCCGCCGTGCGCCGCGCCGCCCTCAAGGGCGACGGCTGGCTGCCGCAGGGCGATCCGCGTGACCGTCTCCCCGCGCAGATCGCGAAGCTCAGGGAACTTCGCGCGGAGGCGGGGATCACGGACCCCATCGAGATCGGCGCGATCACCGAGCCGCTGTACGTCGGCGACGCCGCCTGGGAGGTCGGCCGGCGGACCCTCACCGGCAAACCGGACGCGCTCGCCGAGTCGCTGCGCGCGTACGGCGCGATGGGCGTGGACCAGATCCAGGTGCGGTTCCGCAGCCGGAGCCGCAGTGAACTCACCGACCAGATGGCGGCCTTCGCCGCCGACGTCGCACCACACCTGAACTGAGGAGAGTGGCATGGGGAAGCTGGACGGACGGGTCGTCCTCATCACGGGCGCCGCGCGCGGCCAGGGCGAGCAGGAGGCCCGGCTCTTCGCCGCGGAAGGCGCGAAGGTCGTCCTCGCGGACGTCCTGGACGACCAGGGCGAGGCGCTCGCCAAGGAACTCGGCGAGGGCGCGGCCGCGTACGTACACCTGGACGTCGGCCAGGAGGCGGACTGGGCCGCCGCCGTCGCCGCCGCCAGGAACGCCTTCGGCCGCATCGACGGCCTGGTCAACAACGCGGGCATCCTCCGCTTCAACGAGCTGGTGAGCACGCCCCTGGAGGAGTTCCAGCAGATCATCCAGGTCAACCAGGTCGGTGCGTTCCTGGGCATCAAGACCGTCGCGCCCGAGATCGAGGCGGCCGGCGGCGGCACGATCGTCAACACGGCCTCGTACACGGCGCTCACCGGCATGTCCTACGTCGGCGCCTACGCGGCGACCAAGCACGCCATCCTCGGCCTGACCCGGGTGGCCGCGATGGAGCTCGCCGGGAAGAAGATCCGGGTCAACGCCGTCTGCCCGGGAGCCGTGGACACCCCGATGAGCAACCCCGGGGGCGCGGACCCGGAGGCACTCGACGAGCTGTACCAGAAGCTGGTGCCCCTCGGGCGGGTCGGGCAGCCGGAGGAGGTGGCACGGCTGGCGCTCTTCCTGTCCTGCGAGGACTCCTCGTACATCACGGGCCAGCCGTTCGTCATCGACGGAGGCTGGCTGGCCGGGGTCAGCGTTCTCTGACGACCCTCTGACGCATCGTCAGATCAGCTCGGGCGGCTCTATTGACGCCCCGGACGCACGGTGGAACAGTCGACGCATTCAGATCTGACGATACGTCAGAAACGTAGGGACGGTGGTGGGACCCCCATGGAATTCGGGCTCTTCGTACAGGGTTACGTCGGCAAGCGCGCCGAGACCGACCCGCTCGCCGAGCACAAGGCACTGATGGAGGAGACCGAGTACGTCATCCAGGCGGACAAGTCCGGCTTCAAGTACGCCTGGGCCTCCGAGCACCACTTCCTGGAGGAGTACTCGCACCTCTCGGCGAACGACGTCTTCCTCGGCTATCTCGCACACGCCACCGAGCGGATCCACCTGGGTTCGGGGATCTTCAACCCGCTGGCGCAGGTCAACCACCCCGTGAAGGTCGCCGAGAAGGTGGCCATGCTCGACCATCTGAGCGAAGGACGCCATGAGTTCGGTTCGGGGCGCGGAGCCGGCTCGCACGAGATCCTGGGGTTCATCCCCGGCGTCACCGACATGAACTACACCAAGGAGATCTGGGAAGAGACCATCGCCGAGTTCCCCAAGATGTGGCTCCAGGAGGAGTACGTCGGCTTCCAGGGGAAGCACTGGTCGCTGCCGCCGCGGAAGGTGCTGCCGAAGCCGTACGGGAAGTCCCACCCGGCGATGTGGTACGCGGCGGGCTCCCCGCCCTCGTACGCCATGGCCGCCAGGAAGGGGCTCGGGGTGCTGGGCTTCAGCGTCCAGAAGGTCTCCGACATGGAGTGGGTGCTGGACCAGTACAAGGGGGCGATCGGCGACGCCGAGCCGATCGGTGACTACGTGAACGACAACGTCATGGTCACCTCGACGGCGATCTGCGCGCCCACGCACGAGGAGGCCGTGCGGATCGCGGCGGGCGGCGGCCTGCACTACCTCCAGTCGCTGGTCTTCCGCTACCACGACACCTTCCCGCGGCCCGAGGGCTTCCCGGTCTGGCCGGAGACGCTGCCGGAGTTCAACGAGGAGCTCATCGAACTCCTCATCGCCGAGGAACTGCTGATCTGCGGCGATCCGGACGAGGTGCTCGCGCAGTGCAAGCGGTGGGAGCAGGCGGGAGCGGACCAGCTGTCGTTCGGACTGCCGATCGGCATCTCGAAGGAGGACACGCTCCAGACGGTCAAGCTCATCGGCGAGCACGTGATCCCCAAGATCGACACGGACCCGGTCCACCGGACGACCCGCTTCCGCGACGCGGCATGACCGGGGGCCCACGCCCCCCGACCCCCGCCGGGGCTGCTTTTCCGGGCCGACCCCCGAAATCCAGCCCGTCCGGCGACTGAGGACACGGCCGAAGGCCGTACGGGGGGATACACACAGACCGCGGGCGGCGTCTTCCCGGACCGCCACCCGCGCCGGCCCCGGTCGGAGGCATCGCCGTGGCTGCGGCCGGCCACGACGGCCCCTGGCCGGGGCGCAGACATACCCGCCGCACGCGAAAGGGACGCCCACCATGCTCGACCACCTCATCACGCGCGCGACCGTCGTCGACGGCACCGGCGCCCCCGCCTACCCCGCCGACGTCGGCCTCCGCGACGGCCGCATCGCTGTCATCGCCGAGCCGGGCACCATCACCGAAGGGGCCCGGACCAGCGAGGACGCGCACGGCCTCGTCCTCGCGCCCGGGTTCGTCGACCCGCACACCCACTACGACGCGCAGCTCTTCTGGGACCCGTACGCCACCCCCTCCTTGAACCACGGAGTGACGACCGTCGCGGGCGGCAACTGCGGATTCACCCTCGCCCCGCTCAACCCCGACCGTCCCGAGGACGCCGACTACACGCGCCGCATGATGTCCAAGGTCGAGGGCATGTCCCTGGTCGCGCTCGAAGAGGGCGCGCCCTGGAACTGGCACACCTTCGGCGAGTACCTCGACGCCCTCGACGGCCGTATCGCCGTGAACGCGGGCTTCATGGTGGGCCACTGCGCGCTCCGCCGGCACGTCATGGGCCCGGACGCGGTCGGCGGCAAACCCACCGCCGCCCAACTCGACGACATGCTGCGGCTGTTCCACGACGCCGTGGACGCCGGCGCCTGGGGTCTGTCCACCACCCAGTCGTCCACCCATTCCGACGGTGACGGGAAGCCCGTCGCCTCCCGGCACGCCGATCCCGCCGAACTGCTCGCCCTCTCCCGCGCCGTCGCGGAGCACGAGGGAACCCAGCTCGAAGCCATCGTCGCGGGCTGCCTCGACCAGTTCAGCGACGACGAGATCGACCTCTTCGTGGAGATGAGCGCCGTCGCGGGACGGCCCCTCAACTGGAACGTCCTCACGATCGACGCCGCCGTACCCGAGCGCGTCCCCCGCCAGCTCGTCCCGAGCGAACGCGCCCGTAAGGCCGGCGGCCGGATCGTCGCGCTGACCATGCCGATCCTCACCCCCATGAACATGTCGCTGGGCACCTTCTGCGCGCTCAACCTCATCCCCGGCTGGGGCGAGATCCTCTCCCTCCCCTTCCCGGAGCGGATCGAGAAGCTCCGCGACCCCGACGTCCGGGCCGGGATGCTGCGCCGCGCCGACTCCAAGGAGGCCGGAGTCTTCCGCCGCCTCGCCAACTTCGGCCGGTACGTCATCGGCGACACGTACAGCAAGGAGAACGAGGGCCTGAGCGGCCGGGTCGTGAACGACATCGCCGCCGAACGCGGCCAGGACGCCTTCCAGTGCCTCGTCGAGATCTGCGCCAACGACGACTTGCGTACGGTCCTGTGGCCCATGCCCACCGACAACGACCCCGCGAGCTGGGCGCTGCGCGCCGAGACCTGGCGGCACGAGGACGTCATGCTCGGCGGCTCCGACGCGGGCGCGCACCTGGACCGGATGTGCGGGGCGCCGTACACCACCCGCTTCATCGGCGACTGTCTGCGCGGGCGGAAGCTGGCCTCGCTGGAGGAGGCGGTGAAGATGCTCACCGACGACCCGGCGCAGCTCTTCGGTCTGCGCGAACGCGGCCGGATCGTGGAGGGCTTCCACGCCGACCTGGTCCTCTTCGACCCGGAGCGGATCGACGCGGGCCCGGCGACCCTCGTCCACGACCTGCCGGGGGACAGCCCGCGGCTGGACTCGCGGGCGGTCGGCATCGTGTCCGTGCGCGTCAACGGCGTGGAGACCATCCGCGACGACGAGGTGACGGGGGCGGTCCCGGGCCGGGTGCTGCGGTCGGGCCGTGACACCAGGACGGTGAGCACGAGGTGAGCGACAGCGAGTACGGGGTGAGCAAGCCGCAGCGGCTGTACATAGGAGGGGAGTGGGTCGAGCCCGGCCTCGGCCACTACGAGGTGATCGACCCGGCGACGGAGGAGCCCGTCGGTCTGGCGCCCGAGGCGAGCCGGGACCAGGCGTACGAGGCCGCGGCCGCCGCCCGGGACGCCTTCGAGTCCTGGTCCGGGACGGCCCCCGAGGAGCGGGCGGCGATCCTGGACCGGGCGGCGGATGTGATCCAGCGCGAGTTCGAGACGTACGCGGATCTCGCCCGCGCCGAGACGGGGGCGACGACGGGCACGGCCCGCGGCATGCAGGTCGCGGTCGGGGTGTCGCGGTTCCGCCGGTACGCGAAGGGCGCGCTGGAGCCCGTCGAACAGGGCCTGCCCCCGCAGATCAACGAGGCGGGCCCGATGGGGAAGGCGGGGATCTTCGGTGCGCTCGCCGCCCGCCGCCCGGTCGGCGTGGTCACCTGCATCACCTCGTACAACAACCCGTGGGCGAACCCGGCGGGCAAGGTCGCGCCCGCCCTCGCCATGGGCAACACGGTCGTGGTGAAGCCCGCGCCGCAGGATCCGCTCTCCGTCTACCGGATGGCGGAGGCGCTCGCGGAGGCGGGCGCGCCGCCGGGTGTGGTGAACGTCGTCTCCGGAACCCGTACGGAGGTGGGGGAGGCGGCCGTCGACTCGCCGGACGTCGACATGGTCAGCTTCACCGGCTCCACGGCCGTCGGTCAGCGCATCGGCGAGGTGTGCGGCCGCGGCATGAAGCGGCAGCTGATGGAGCTGGGCGGGAAGGGCGCGGCGCTCGTCTTCGACGACGCCGACCTCGACTCCGCGGTGATGGGTATCGGCACGACGTTCGCTTTCTACAGCGGCCAGATCTGCACCGCGCCGACCCGCGTCCTCGCCCAGCGTGCGGTGTACGACCGGCTGATCGAGAAGCTGACGGCCTACCTCGGCTTCATGAAGGTCGGCGACCCGGCGGCGCGGGGCACGGTCGTCGGCCCCGTGATCTCGGCGGCCCACCGCGACCGGATCGAGTCCTACATCGAGCTGGGGAAGAAGGAGGGCGCGCGGCTGGTGGCGGGCGGCGAGCGCCCCTCCGGCCCGGACTTCGCGCGCGGCTTCTACGTCGCTCCGACGCTCTTCGCGGACTGCACCAACGAGATGCGTGTCGTGCGGGAGGAGATCTTCGGCCCGGTGGTGGTCGTGGTCCCCTTCGAGGACGAGGAGGAGGGCGTCGCGCTCGCCAACGACAGCGACTACGGACTGATCGACTACGTCTGGTCCGGGGACGCCGCGCGGGCCTTCCGGGTGGCGCGGCGGCTGCAGGCCGGCGGGGTCGGGATCAACACGATCGGCCGGAACATGGAGGCGCCGTTCGGGGGGTTCAAGAAGAGCGGGGTGGGGCGGGACGTGGGTTCGTACGCCCTGCACGCGTACAGCGAGACGCAGGCGATCGTGTGGCCGGGCGGCTGAGCCCCTGGTGACCGAGCTCTTGGTGACTGAGACATGAACCACTGGAAAATTTCCAAAAGGGCATAACGGGCACAGCTGCGGTTTTCGCAATCCGGAAGGTTTCCCCTTGCACCTATAAATGCATCGGTCTGATCCCGATTGGCCTTTCATTCGGCGATCGAATGGGATCTCGATGGGATGCATCCAAGGGGAGGTCGTCGGACTTCAAGCCTCCGGATACGGGAACCGCAGCACTTAACGTCCTCTCCATGACTCAGCTGGAGACGCGGCCCCAGGTCGGAGACACGGTACGGGGGCGCTCTGAAGGGGGCGTTCGCACCGAAGGAGACGTTCGCACCGAAGGGGGCGTTCGCACCAAGGGACTCGGCGGCAATTCCGTCGGCCTCATGGGCAGTGCCGTCATCGGTATCTCGACGGTCGCCCCCGTGTACTGCCTGACTTCCACACTCGGCTCGACGGCCGGCGAGGTCGGGCTGCAGATGCCCGCCGTCTTCCTGGCCGGCTTCCTGCCGATGCTCCTGGTCGCCTTCGCGTACCGCGAGCTCAACAAGGTCATGCCGGACTGCGGCACCTCCTTCACCTGGACCGTGAAGGCCTTCGGCCCGCGGATCGGCTGGATGTGCGGCTGGGGCCTGGTCATCGCGACGATCATCGTGCTGTCCAACCTCGCGGGTGTCGCGACCTCCTACTTCTGGCTGCTGGCCGGTGAGATCTCGGGCAGCGGGTCGATCGCCGCCCTGGACGACAACAAGGCCGTCCACATCCTCACCTGCCTCACCCTGATCGCCGTCGCCACCGCGATCAGCTACCGCGGCATGACCGCCACGAAGGGCGTGCAGTACGCCCTCGTCGGCCTCCAGCTCGTCGTCCTCGCGGTGTTCGTGGCGATGGCCCTCCAGAAGGCCGGCAGCGGTGCCCTCGACACCGGCGTCAGCTTCTCCTGGTCCTGGATGAACCCCTTCGCGGTCCAGTCCTTCGTGGCCTTCACCGCCGGTCTCTCCCTGTCGATCTTCATGTACTGGGGCTGGGACGCCTGTCTGTCCACGAACGAGGAGACCACCGGCTCCGCCAGGACCCCCGGCCGTGCCGCGCTCGTCGCGATGGTCGTCCTGGTCGGTTCGTACCTCGCCACCGGTGTCGCCGCGCAGATGGCCGTGGGCTCGGGAGACAAGGGTCTCGGCCTCGCCAACCCGGAGACCTCCGACAACGTCTTCGCCGCGCTGGCCGGCCCCGTGATGGGACCGGTCCTCGGCATCGCGCTCTTCGTCGCCGTCCTGGCCTCGGCCGCCGCCAGCCTCCAGACGACGTTCATCCCGGTCGCCCGCACGGTGCTCGCGATGTCCGCGTACGAGGCCCTCCCCGCGTCCTTCGCGAAGGTCCACTCCCGCTTCAAGGTCCCCGGCAAGGCCACGGTCGTCGCGGGCGTCGCCACCGGCGCGTTCTACACGGTCATGACCCTGGTCAGCGAGAACGTCCTGGTCGACACGATCTACGCGCTCGGCCTCATGATCTGCTTCTACTACGCGCTGACCGCCTTCGCCTGCGTCTGGTACTTCCGGGGCGAGCTGACGAACTCCGCCAGGGACGCGCTCTTCAAGGGCGTCCTGCCGGCGCTCGGGGGCCTCATGCTCACCGCGGTCTTCGGCAAGACGCTGTACGACATGTGGGACCCGGCCTACGGCTCCGGCTCCGCGGTCTTCGGCGTCGGCTCGGTCTTCGTGATCGGCGTCGGCCTGCTGCTCCTGGGCGTCGTGATCATGCTGGTCATGCGGCGCCGCAGCCCGGCGTTCTTCCGGGGCGAGGTCCTGACGAAGGAGACCCCGTCCCTGGTCGTCGAGGACTGACCGCGCCCTCCGTCTCCGGCTGAAACGTCCGGGCCCGGCCCCCACCCCCCGGGGGCCGGGCCCGGGCCTTTCCGGACTTCACCGGGGTTCAGCGGACTTCACCGGGGTTCAGCGGTAACGGACGAGCCCCCTGGTGTCGAACGCCCACTGCCCGGCGGGGACGGTGTCGCCGAATGCATACGGGATGGACGAGCGGTACTTGAGGCCGTCGGGGCCGTCCTTGGGCGCGGAGTGGACGGCGATGGTGCCGTTGCGGGGGTCCACCACGACGTAGAGGGGAATACCCATCCGCGGGTAGTCCTCCAGCTTGTCGACGAGGTCGTTCTTCGGGTTGCTCTTGGAGACGATCTCGACGACGAGGAGCACGGCGCGGGGGTCGATTGCTTCGGCTTGCGGGTCGATGTCCTCGGGGACGTAGGCCACCAGGTCGGGCACTTTCTTCAGACCGGTGTCGGGGTCGTACACGTCCGTGTCACTGAGGGTGTCGATGGCAGGCGTCTGCCCCTCGATCTGCTCACGGAAGGCACGGACGTTGGTGCCATGGGGGAGGTTGGGACTCATCATGACGAAGCTCACCTGCCCGTCCGTGGTCTCCACCTTCCAGCCCTTTTCCAGGTGCTCGGCATATTCAGCGAGGTGCGCGACGACTTCCTGCATCCGCGCGATCTCGTCCGGGGTCATGCTGCTCACGGTGTCCTCCAAGGGGTGCCCCGGTCAGCGTAGCCTCGTCTCTTCGCGGACCTCCGTCGGTTCTCCGCGCACGCTGCCACTCGCGGTCGGGCCCGGCGGACTGCCGCCGTCAGTCTGCCGATGACGCGTCCTCCAGGATGCGGCGGCGCGCGCGTACGGCCGCGGCCAGGAGGAGTTCGTCCGTGGCCATCTCCGCGTCCCGGGAGGGCTCGTTGACGGGGATCCGCTTGCGACGGTCGATGATGCGGTCCAGATCCGGTACGACAGGCAGGGCATGGCGGCCCAGCTCCGCGAGACCCTCCATGAAGGCCTCGCCGTGAGCCTGGTCGTCCAGCTGCCGCACCAGCAGGCCCAGCAGCCGGGGAAGCGACGACGCTCCCGCGTGCCGGAACCACAAAGGCGCGCACGACGCCTGCATCGCATTGGGCCAGGAGAAGGTGAGGTTGTACAACTGAGCTGCCTGACGGAACGTCAGGGGGCCCGCGTCCAACAGCGGGCCGAAGATCTCGGGTGCTCTGCTCAGGCGGGCGGCGCCGATGGGCCGGGTGGCGAGGTGCTCGGCGGCAGCGCGGCTGTCGTAGCTCCGGGAGCTGCCGCGAGTCCACCGGTGACGCCTCGGGGGCGGGGTGACCTCGGCCCCGGCGATCAGGGCCGCGTGCTCACGTACCGCCGCCTGCGAGATCAACGCGGTGCGCACCGCGTCGCCCCCGCCGGGCAGGGCGATGTGCGGCACGAGATGCGGCAACAGCTCGACGGGCGCGGCACGCCAGTCCTGGCAGGCCCGCCGCGCCAGTTGGACACCCACCTGCTGGAGGGCGATCGGCCGGCCCCTGCCGAGAAGATGCCGGGCCAGCGCGTACGTCTGCGCCTCGCGGTCGAGCCGGTACAGCGCGCCCGCCCAGCGCTCGCCGATGCACGGTACGTACGGGGCGGCCTCCTCGGCATCGGCCAGCAGCGCCGCGTCGAGCGCCGGCCACTGCGCGGACCGCGCATCTCCCAGCAGCGAGAGGTGGGCCAGGAAGCGGACCCCGGCAAGGGGGTCGTCGCGCAGCTGCTCGGCGGCCTCGGGGAGCACCCGGCCGGCGAGAGCAGTTCGCACCACCGGGTCCGTCAGCTCCCGCAGCGCAACGAGCGCGAGATCGGCCCGCCCCGACCACACGAGCACATCGGCGGCCCGCCGCCGTACCCCCTCGTCCTCGTCCGCCAGCCGGGCGTGCGCCGCCTGCGCCGCCGCCTCCCAGGCATCAGCTCCATGTATGAGGCTGCGCAGCACATCGAGTGCCTCACGGCGTACGGACGCGGGTTCCGCGCCGGTGAGCTGGAGCAGCCGACGTGCGACGGGCCCGGTGCGGTCCTCGCGCACCGCCTCGAGCACCGCTGTACGGGACGGGTGGCCGCCCGTCGACGTCGTGCCGTCGGCGACCGCCTCGTCCAGCCACTTCATCGGACGGGGCGGTGGCCGCCCTTCCACGCGAATACGTTCGTCATGCGCATGATCCTGTCACACGGCTACTCGACCCGGAGGACGATCTTGCCCTGCGTGCGGCCCTGCTCGCCGTACGCGTGCGCCTTCGCCGCCTCCTCCAGCGGCAGGACCGTGTCGACGTGGGCCCGGAGCTTCCCCTCCTCGACGAGGCGGACGATCGCCTGCAGGCCCGCACGGTCCGGCTCGACGAGGGTCCACCCGGTGCGCACGCCGAGCGCCTCGGCCCGGTCGGCGGGCGGCAGGTCGTCCGGCGACGTCAGCGTGACCAGGTGGCCGCCGCGCCGCAGGACCTCCAGGGACCGTGCTCCGTACTCCCCGCCCATGGTGTCGAGGACGATGTCCACGTCCCGCACCTGCTCCGTGAAGTCGGCCGTCCGGTAGTCGATCAGCTCGTCCGCGCCGAGCTCCTTCAGGAAGTCGTGCTTCCCTGCGCTCGCCGTCCCGATGACGTAGGCCCCGTGCGCCTTGGCGATCTGGACGGCCAGGTGGCCCACGCCGCCGGCCGCCGCGTGGATCAGCACGCGCTGCCCGGCGCGCAGCCCCGCCGTCTCGACCAGGGACTGCCAGGCGGTGAGCGCGGCCAGCGGCAGCGCGGCGGCCTGTGCATGGTCGATGCCGGCCGGCTTGCGGACGAACTGCCGGGCGGGGGCGGTCACGTACTCGGCGTACGCACCCGCCTGGTGCGGGAATCGCGGCATGCCGAACACCTCGTCGCCGGGCCGGTACAGCGTCACCCCGGGGCCGACCGCCTCGACGACGCCGGACACGTCCCAGCCCAGGATCGGGATGTCGCCCCACGTGATGAGGGCACCCGTGGCACGGGTCTTCCAGTCGGCGGGGTTGACGCCCGCGGCGTGCACCCGGACCAGGATCTCGTTCAGACCCGGCTCGGGGCGGTCGATCTCGACCGGGACCAGGACGTCGGGGGAGCCCCATTCACGGGGGCTGACGGCACGCATCGTGTTGCTCATTGATCATGTCCTCTCTGGTGAGCAGCCACCAGAGTGCGCCGGAACGGACGATCGCAGTGCTGGCAGTTTGGCCATCATGTGACAGAATCTGGCCATGGCCACTTCCTTCGCGTCACCGGTGCCCGCGCCGACGAAGGCGCAGGCGAAGACATCGGCGAAGGCACCGACACAGGCACCGGCACCGGCACCCTCCAAGGCGCCGGAAGGCGCCGCGCCCGCCGTGCACCGAGTGGCAGTGCTCGCGCTCGACGGCGTGCCCCCGTTCGAGCTGGGCATCCCGTCCCGGGTCTTCGGGAGCGCCCTCGACGACGAGGGGCGGCCGCTCTACGAGGTCGTCGTCTGCACGATCGACGGGCAGCCGGTGGACAGCGACGCGGGGTTCGCCGTCGCCGTCAGCCACGGACCGGAGGCGCTCGAAACCGCGGACACGGTGATCGTCGCGCCCTCCTACGCCATCGGCTACCTCGCGGAGGGCGGGCCGCTTCCCGGAGCCCTGGCCGCCGCACTCGACAGGATCCGCCCCGGGGCCCGGATGGTGTCCATCTGCACGGGCTCCTACGTCCTCGCCGCCGCCGGGCTGCTCGACGGCCGGCCCGCGACGACGCACTGGCAGACGGCGCGCGAGTTCCAGCGCGCGTTCCCCCGGATCAAGGTCGACGAGGACGTGCTCTTCGTGGACGACGGCGACGTGCTGACCTCGGCGGGCATCGCCGCGGGCGTCGATCTGTGCCTGCATCTCGTACGCCGCGACCACGGCGCGACGGTGGCCAACCACGTCGCCCGGCGTTGCGTCGTACCGCCGTGGCGGGACGGTGGCCAGGCCCAGTTCATCGAGCGGCCCGTGCCAGAACCTGCCTCGACGACCACGGCCGCCACCCGGGAGTGGGCGCTGGAGCGCCTCCAGGAGCCGCTGACGCTCGGGGAGTTGGCCACCCACGCCCGGATGAGCCTGCGCACGTTCACGCGCCGCTTCCGCGACGAGGTGGGGATGACGCCGGGCCGCTGGCTCACTGCCCAGCGCCTCGAACTCGCCCGTCATCTGCTGGAGTCCAGCGATCTGTCCATCGACTTGGTCGCCCACCGGGCCGGATTCGGCACGGGAAACTCCCTGCGCCAGCACATGCGGTCGCTGCTCGGCACCTCACCGGCCGCCTACCGGCGCACCTTCCGGTCCGGCGCCCAGGCCTGACCGGCAAGCCCCGTTCCGCGGACGCCGACCCTGCACCGGAAACCGTGTGGCCCCGGGCGCCGCTCGTGTGCCGGAATCCGCCGGCGCGGCCCGCCGGGGGGTGAAGGGCGACGGGCCGCGTTTCCAGGGGAGACAGATGAGGCTGATGAGACAGGGGAGACTCGAGAGTTGATCAGGAGATCGAGGCGCCCGTGGGAATCGCGTGCAGGGCCACCGGGGAGATGCTGACGATCCTGTTCCACGCGAAGTGGTACTTGTCCATGGCCGCCGGGCTGGTGATCCAGCGCTTGACGCCATTGCTCACGAGATAGACCTCGGGGGAGTTCGGGGCCTTGCCCAGGAATGCGCCGTCGGAGAGCGGGCCGCTGTTGTCGATTGCGGCGGCGTCGACGACGTGCTGAATTCCGTTCCAGTCGCGGAACAGGTTGTTGTACGTTTCCGGGTTCGGGATGTGCCTGCGCTTTCCGTCCAGGATGAGGTAGATCGCCGGGCCGCTGACGTCCTTGATGCGCAGGCCGTTCAGGTCGGGCCTGACCCTCGGGGGCTGTGCGGTGGTCGACTCGGCTGAGGAGGGGGTGGCGACAGCGGATGCAGTCGCGGACCCGGTGAGGGCCACGACGGTGGCGAGCATGACGGCCAGGACGGCTAACCGCGGGCGTATGGGCACAATACCTCCGTGAAATAGATCGAATGACGGTGGTGGAGCCGGCGCCAGCATTTCACCCCGCCCGGCTCGGCTGTCAACGATCGGTTTCCTTGAGTGGCGTCCCGTCCGCCATTATCGGCCAGAGGTTGAATCCGGGGATATCCAGGATTCATGTTCCGAAAGGCCTGCGGGAGAAAACGCTTACCCCAGGAAAATCGGGTTCGTGAACGCGGCGAGCGGGCCGGGGAATTGGGGCACGACGGCCGGGTGCCGTACTTCCGCGCGTACGTACGCCGCGTGCGCCGCCGTCGTACGCCACTCCACCGTGCCCGTGCCCGACTGCGGGAGCGCGGCGGTGTGGAGCACGCCCTGGTCGGTGACGAAGCGGGCCGTGCAGCCCGGGGCGGCGCGGACCTCGAGGCGCACCGTGACCGGTTCGTCGGCACCGGTGCGGAGCCGTTGGCCGATGTCCGCGTGGTGGCCGCGTCCGCCCGTCGCGCCGAACGACACCGACACGTCACGGGACTCCGTGACGTAACTGCGCCCGGCGCGGATGCCGTCGAGGATCGCCTCGCGGGTCAGGTCGTCGGCGAGGACGACGGTCTGCGGGGTGCCGACCGCGTCCGGATCGCGGTGCGCGTCGCTGCTGCCCATGGCGGGGGTCCAGCGGCGGCCGGAGCGTTCCGAGGCCACCAGCGTGCTGTCCCAGTCCATGAGCGACACCTCGTCGTCGGGGGTGTAGGGCCCGTTCCACACCTCGATCGCGTCCGCCTCGCCGAAACCGAACTTCCAGTTGCAGCCGATACAGGTCGCGTGCGGGTGCGCCGGAACGACCAGGCCGCCGGCCCGCCGGATCTCGCGGACGTAGTGGCCGAAGCGGTTGTCGCGGGCCCGGTAGCGCCAGTCCACGAACGTGCCGGGATCGGTGCCGATCGCGACGACGTGCCCGTTGCGCGTCGTGACCTCCTCGCCGAGGAGCACCAGCAGGTCGTCCCCGGCCGCACTCGCCCACGCGCCGTGCGCCGCATGCGTGTTGTGCTCGCTGCTGTTGATGAAGTCGAGCCCCGCGGCACGGGCGAGGGCGGCGATCTCGCCAGGGGTGCGGCGGCCGTCGGAGTACCAGGAGTGCAGATGGCAGTCACCCCGGTACCAGGCCCGGCCACGCCCCTTGGCCCGCTCGGGCGGGTACACGGGACTGGGGGTCTTCGTGGACGTCCCGTACGTGAGCGTGATCGTGACCGTGTACGGGAGTCCCTGCGGCGCGACCGTGTAAGGGCCGAGTGCGATGTACCAGGTGCCCGCGCGGATCGGCCCGGGAATGTACCCGGGCGTCGCCTCGTCGCCCCGGATGAAGAACTCGCTGCGCGCCCCGCCCGACCAGCCGCGGAAGCCTTCGCCGCCGAGCGCCGTGCCGCGCTCGTCGAAGATCCCGATGTCGAGGGCGTTGCCCTGGGTACCGGCGGGGACAGGCGGCTTCTCGTACGCGTACGCCACCCTGATCTCCGAGACGCCGCGGGGGATCTCGACCGGCAGGTACACGAAGTCGGGTGAGCCGGGCGGCAGGGTGCCGCTCACGACCTTGGTGGTGGTGCTCCCATGCTCTGCTGCCTCGGCGAAGCTCACGCTGCTCAACGTAAGCGCGGCGGCGGCTCCCGTCACGAACAGTGCGCGTCTGCTGATGGTCGAGTCGTGGTCGTTGCACATGCCGTCGGCTCCCCAGGGGTGGTGAGAGGGACAGGAGTGGTGCCTGACCAACCTGGTACTCGGCGGTGAACCACGTTGCAAGAGCAGGGAATTGGCAAATGTCGGGGGCGTTGCGTTACCGGGCTCTCGGAATCCGCGACCGTTCGGCTTACCTTGGCCCCGCCACCAATGCTGACGACGCAGGGAGACGCGCATGCGGATCTCGACCACGATCTTCCTCACGGACGAGACGATCACGCCGGTACGGCTGGCCCGTGAGATGGAGGAACGCGGCTTCGCCGGGCTGTATCTCCCCGAGCACACCCACATCCCGGTCGAGCGCGCGACCCCGTACCCCGCCGGCGGCGACCTCCCGCCCGAGTACGGCCGCACCCTTGACCCCTTCGTCGCCCTGGGCCAGGCGGCGGCCGTCACGACGCGGCTCGGCCTCGGCACGGGCGTCACTCTCCTCGCCGAGCACGACCCGATCGCCCTCGCCAAGCAGATCGCGACCCTGGACTTCGTGAGCGGCGGCCGCTTCACCCTCGGCGTCGGCTTCGGCTGGAACAAGGAGGAGGCCGAGGACCACGGCGTGGAATGGTCCACGCGCCGCGAGCTGACCCGCGACCGGATGCGCCTGATGCGCGCGCTCTGGGCCCCCGAACCCACCGCCTACAAAGGCGACTTCGGGTCGGTGCGCGCGTCGTACGCGTACCCGAAGCCGGTGACGGGCGGCGCCCCGCGCACTCTGGTCGGCGGCGCGGCGGGCCCGAAGCTCTTCGCCCACATCGCCGAGTACGCGGACGGCTGGATGCCGATCGGCGGGCGCGGCCTGACGGAGTCCCTGCCGGTGCTGCGGGAGGCCTGGTCGGCAGCGGGCAGGGACCCGGGTGCGCTGCAGATCGTGCCGTACGCGGTCCTGCCGACGCCGGGGAAGCTGGCGCACTACGCGGAGCTGGGGGTGGAGGAGGTGGTGCTGCAGCTTCCGCCGGCGGGGGAGGAGGTGCTGGGGGTGCTGGACGAGTACGGGCGGTACGTGTGACGCGCTACCGGGCCCGGTGGCAGTGTGCTTCAGTCAGGCGCTGACGCGGCGCCTGACCGCGGCCGCCACCCGGACCTGCCCGGGCGCGGTTCGCGGTCAGGACACAATGGCGCGCCCTAGTTCCCGCGCCCGCGCGCACAGATCCGCCCACAGTATGCCGCCTCGATAATCTGTGTCGGCGCCAGGCGACAAAGTGCGAAACTTCGGGCCATGGTCTCACCCCAACTCAGCGAACTGGACTACCTCCAGGAGATTGAGCGCCTCGCCGGCCGCGTCAGAGTGGAGGCATCCAACGAAGGATGGCTCTCGTTCCAGGCAGACCCGGAAGATTCGACACCGTTGCAGCGCAGCGTGAACGCGCTTGCTCGGGCTCTGCGTCATTACCACTTCGAGGGCGATGGCTGTCTGGAGGAGGACCGGCCACTGGTCCGACTCGTCGGAGCCTCAGTGCTGAAGCCCGGGGTCATGCCGGCCGGGGTGGAGGAAGGGTACGAGGAGGTGTGCGCGCGGATCGGCGTCGAGCCCAGGTCTGAGGGCTGGGCCCTGTGGAACACCTGGAGCGACGGGGGGCTGAAGGTGACCATGGTGGTGTCCGCTGTCGAGACGACCGAGGGACTCTTCGAGAACTGGTCACGTGGGAGGGCCCTCGATCCGGTGTCACCGCTGCCGTCCCAGATCGCCCTCATCCGCCAGGGCTGGATGGGACCGATAACGTTCTCGCCTCGCGGCATCGGCCGGACGGGCCTTGGCGGTGAGCCACTGTCCTAGGTCGGGTATGAGGCGCTCACCAGCCGCGCCCGCTGAGAGCTGCCCGGCAGCCCTGAACCGACGACCTCGCGGCCTCGCGACCTCGCGTCACGCGGCGAGGTCTGACGAGACCGCCAAGATGTCGCAGCCGCGGCAGAGGCCCGGCTCCGGCGCGCGGAAAGCCCGGTCGCAGCCGTCGCAGTTCTGGAGCGGGTCGGAGCGCGGTGGCGGTGCGGGCTCTGCGGGGAGCGGTGGCGGCAGGAACGCGGAGAGCCGGTAGGCGAGGAGCCCGGCCGGATGGGGGATCCAGCCCGCGGGAAGGTCGGCGGTGAGGGTACGGCGTACCGCGTCGGGGACGATGCCGCGTTCAAGCCAGGCGTCGACGGCCGGGGCGAGTCGGAGTACGTCCCGCTCGGCGAGGATCAGGCGGGTGTCGTCGCGCCGCAGCCCGGCGAGGAGCGAGGCGGCGGGCGTGGAGGGCGCGGCCTCCGGCTCGGGTGGCGGCGGCGCTGGGGTCGGTTCCGGCTCCGGGGCGCGCTCTGTCTGTGGCTCGGGCTCGGCTCGCATCGCCGACGGATTGTTGTACGAGAGCGTCAACGTGATCACCGTGCCGGAAGGCAGTCGCACCTGGATGCGCGCGAGGTAACCGTGTTCCTCCAGCTCCCGCAGAGCGGCGCCGATCCTGATCTCGCCCTCGGGAAAGCGCTCAGCGAGGCGCTTGATCGAGATCCTCGCACCGGCAGGCAGCGACTGGATGTGGACCGCCAGCCCGATCGCGGTGAGCGACAGCTCGGTGTGCTGGGCGAGGTGGTTTCCGACCACGACGAAGCGTTCTGCGTGACGGACGTTGAAGTGCTGGATGCCGGGCCGGTGAACGGGCGGCGGTGCGCACCGAGGCGCGTTAAGCTGCGGATCAGTCATCGGGAAGCCTGTTTCTTCCTCGGTGGTCAGGCCCTCGATCGGGATGCCAGTCCCGGCCGGGGGCCGTTGCATGTGTGCGGTTGTCGAAGCCGAGCCTGCACCGCGAAATGGCATACGCCAGCTGGGTTGGAACAGATCACCCGTGTGAGTGAGCTTGGCGGGTGAGGGGGCTGGGGGAGGGGTTGGGAAGGTTCTTTCCCTGGGTTCTTTGACTACTTGGCGCCGTGGCGCACCGGGTTCTGGTGTACCGGGTCGCGGAAAAGTCGATGGGGCCAAAACCGGGCGGATGGGGTAAATCTGAGGTGGGTGCTCCATGACGTAAGTGGTAGGCGTTCGGATCCATGGCCGAGGACCTACCAAGTCGGCGATCACCGTAGGTGCGGCCGTCAGTCACCGACGCCTCCCCACGCGAGTAGGGGCTGATCGTTCCTACGTCAACGCGGCGCCAAGGTGCGCTTGATGGTCATGCGGGTGAAGGTGCGGGCCCGGTGCGCGCGAAGAAGGCGGCGGTGGAGAGGGTGCGAGGCGGTGGAGCCGTAGCGTCGTGCGTGGATGTCGGCGACGACGGAGGGTGGAGCGCCCATGGCTCGGAGGACATCGAGGGCTTCGCCCTTGGTGATGAGGCGCCCGTCGTCCAGGGTGACGGTCGCCCGGGCCACGGTCAGCAGGCCGAGGTCGACCCAGATGTCCCGGAGCCAGAGGGTCGGTTTCGACGTGGCGGGCAGCCAGAAGCCTTCCAGGTCGGCCCGGATGAAGGCGGAGAGCTCCTCGTCACTGGCCTGGGGGAGAAGCTCGGTGGGTGAAGAGCCGAAGAGGACAGGGTCCCCCGTGTGGAGTTCACGGCGACTGACCGGAGTGACCGGCCGGGTCAGCAGCTCTTGATGAGCCCACGTGAGATGGCGGACGCCCGGATCCGGCAGCTGCTCGCGCACCACGTAAGAGCAGTGCAGCTTGGCGGCCGCCGGGAATTCCTCAGCCAGGGCCCGATGGAGCCGCTTGAGCCGATGCCGCTGGGCGTCGGTCACGCCGGACTCGATGACCGCCACGATGTCGAGATCGCTGCGGCCGGGCTGGAAGTCTCCCAGCGCCAGCGAGCCGTGCGCCCACAGGGCAACCAGTGGCAGCGTCTCGCGCAGGCCGGTGAGAAAGTGGTTCAGCAGCGCTTCAATGTCGTTGTCCCCCACTTGTGCCACAGTCTCCCTAACCGTCCGAGTCGCCGCGTTGGCCCAAGCTTCGACTCCCGCCACCCGTACTGCCCGACCGGCGCATCAGCCCACCCGCCGCCAGGGTTACGGCGGCCACCCCACGCACCCAGCGCGGGCCGCCCCGCGCCGCCCATACGACACAGACGCAGCCTCCCACGGCGAGCGCGAGGAGTCCGGACAAGACGAGTACGGCCACGCTGCTCATCCCCTACTTCGATTTTCACCGTTGCTGTGCTGCCCCTACAACCCTCGCAGCCCGCGGCAGTATCCGCCGGGCATCGTCACCGTGGACAGCGACTCGCCGGGGATGCTGGGTTACTGCTGACCTCATGCGCCGCGCTGCGCGTACGAGACGAAGGCGGCCCAGTTGGCGGGAGAGAACGTGAGCTGCGGGCCGGTGAGGTTCTTGGAGTCGCGGACGTGGATGGTGGTGGGGCAGGCGGCGACCTCGATGCAGGCGCCGCCCTCGCCGCTGCTGTAGCTGGACTTGCGCCAGTCATAGGCGACTTCGACACAGTCGCCGCCTTCGCCGTCGCTGTAGCTACTCTTGAACCAGTCGAGCTCAGTCGCGGTCATCGTTCTCCCACCAAATCAACAGTCGTGCCCAGGTGAACGGCGGAAGAAATCACCGAGCTCAGGTGTTTCGCGTACTGCGGGGCCTCAGTGTGTCGGCGAAGTCGCTGGAACTCTGCTTCCGGGCTTTCGGTGCCATGTGTCACTAAGGAAGGCTCTACTGCCCTTGGATTATGTACCATATCCGGTCTACAGTATAGCGATTCGGAAAGGGAATCAGTTCCGAGGGGCTCAGTCGTATACCGGTAGCGACACGATCCAATAGTCGTACTCTTCTGCGGTTACCCCGCAAATGTGGTGTCCGCTGTGGGACCGTGCAATGAATTCGATTCTGCCTTGGTCATCCCTGAGGCGGGAGATGTCTGTCTCGGGCGTCAACTGGACCTCCACCCAGCCTAGTTCGCTGCTTCCGGTCGTGACGGCCGTGACGAGAAATTTGCCATTATCGGTAAAGATTCCTGACTCCTGCGCCAATTGCCTCCAGAGTAGGTTGACTTCTTCTGCTGTTCGTTCGCCCTTCAAAGGGGCGGTTGCGGACGGCTCCACTTCGAAGTTGGCGACCATGCGCCAGGCTCTGTCGACCGTAATTCCGCCGACGCATTTCGCGAGTCCGAAAGAGTTGAGGCGACTGTTCTGGACTTTCTCCAATAGTGCCTGCTCTTGAGGCATTGCTCATTCTCCCTCGTAGAAGAAGTGGTGATCGCCGCCGGGTTTGTCGATCGCCCGATAGCGCTCCATTTTTGGATAGCCTTCCACGGAATTATCCCAGCCGAAATTCACGAAGGAGCGAGTCTGTTCCTCTAGGGTCTTTCCCTTCGGTCCCCCGGCGTGGAAGTGCCGACCTGCCGGATCGTGAGTGTGCTCGACGACTACGCGAGATCCATTTTCGGTCTCGAACTGGCGGAAGTTACCCCAGTGGGTTTCATCCTTTGCGTAGACATATCCTGGCATATGCTTCATTCGCTTATCGCCGGTGACCACCCATTGCGAGTCGGGGGTAGTTCCGTAGGGTACTCCGGCAGCTTCAAATGCCGCGCGCTCGGCATCCTGCCGGTTTTTGAAGGGGTTGGAACGCTCTCCCTTGGGAGGACATGGCGTCAGGCCGAGCGGGTCTGCCCAGGCGAAGGGATTGTGAACGTAGCTTGAGGGGTTGGGGCCCGCGCCGAGCCCAAGGGGATCGGAACTGAGGTAGCGCGCCGTCTCGGGGTCGTAGTGCCGGTAGAAGTTGTAGTGCAGACCCGTCTCCGGGTCGAAGTACTGCCCCGGGAACCGCAGCGGCGTGTACGCCGTGCTCGACGTCGCCCACGTCGTCGTACCCCACAGCGTGCTCCGCGTGCGCCACGCCAGGCCGCCCGACTCGTCGATGAGTTCGTTCGGGCTGCCCACCAAATCCGTGACGATGGCGAAGAAGCGTTCGTCGATCGCCTCCTGCGGGGCGTCCGCCGAAAGGATGCGTTCCGTCTGGGCCAGGGGATGGAGGCCGTCGTAGTCCCACGCCAGGGAGACGGGGTTGGGCAGGTCGACGGACTCGGTGGTTTGCTCGCACAGGGTCGCGCCGTCCCATGCGAAGGTGACCTGTTCGACGACCGCGTGGCCGTCGTCGGCGAGGCGTTGTTTCGCGATTCGGCGGCCCAGCGCGTCGTACTGGTAGCGCCACACCGTGCCGTCCGGGGTGGTCACCGACTTGAGCCGGTCCTCTGCGTCCCACTCGTACCGCCAGGTGTCCGGCTTGCGCGACAGACGCGTCTTCTGCCGCAACACGACGCGGCCCTGGGCGTCGTGTTCGTAGCGGACGTTGCCAGCGCGGGTGATGAGCGTGCCGGTGTAGGCGCGACTTCCGGTGGCCTCCTGGCCCGGGTGGGACGTAGGCCAGGACGCCTCGGTTTGGTTGCCTGCCTCGTCGTACGCGTATCGCTCAGTCCAGTTCGCCGCGTGGACCGCAGTGACGCGCCCCGCCGCGTCCAGGTCGAAGCGGCGGGCGCCCGAGAGCTGGTCGTCGACGCCGACGAGGTTGCCGTCCGCGCGGTAGGTGTAACCACGGCGCTGAAGGCTGCGGTCCGCACCAGTGACGTGCTGGTCGGTGAGGCGGCCCATCGCGTCGAAGGCGTGCGTGAGCGTGACCGTCTCGCCGATGTGACGTGCGAGCTCCTGGCCTGCGGCGTCGCGCTCGAAAGTGAGCGTACGGCCCGACGTCGTCAGCTCCGTGCGGCGGCCCGCCGCGTCGTACGACCAGGTGCTGACGGCCCCGCCCGGTGTCGTCCTGCCCGTCCGTCGGCCCAGGCCGTCGTACTCGAAGGCAAGCTTCCGGCCGTTCACCGTCTCGGACCTGAGCCGCCCGTAGCGGTCGCGGAGCCGGGTCAGCGTCGCGTCCGGGTTCGCCGCGAGCGCGAGTTCGTCGAAGATGTCGTACTCGTACGTGATGACGGAGCCCTCGGCGTCCTTGCGGGTGATCTGGCCCAGCGCGTTGTGCTCGAACCGCACCCTCTGGCCGAGACCGTTCGTCCGGGAAGCCAGCCGCCCGGCCGCGTCGTACGCGTACGTCAGGGTCCGGCCGTCGAAGTCGGTCTCCGATATGAGCCGACCCGCCGCGTCGTACTCGTAGTCCCAGGTCAGTTCCTGCGGATTTGTGACCCGGGTCAGACGCAGGTTCGTGTCGTGGGCGAACTCGTACCGCACGCCGTCCGGCCCGGTCCGGGCCACGAGCAGGTCGAAGTCGGTGTACTCGTACGTGGAGACACCGCCCATGGCGTCGGTGTGGCTGGTGCAGTTGCCCTCGCCGTCGTACGTCCACGACTGCGCACTGCCGTCCGGCTCGACACGTCGTGCGAGCTTGCCCTCGGTGGTCCATTCGAGGCGGGTGACCGCGCCGAGGGGGTCCGTGATGGCGATGGGGCGGCCGAACGCGTCCCGCTGGTACCTGGTCGTCGCACCGAGCGGATCGCTGATCTCGACGGGAAGGCCGGCTCTGTCGCAGCGCACGGCATTGGCGTGGCCCAACGCGTCCGTCACCGTCGTCAGATGACCCGCTTCGTCGTACGAGAACCGCGTCGTCGCACCCGACGCGTCGGTGACCGACGTGCGGTTGCCGCGGTCGTCGAACGTCTGGCGCGTCATTTGGCCGTCCGCGCCCCGGATGCGCACCGGGAGCCCGAGGCCGTCGTACTCCGCCGACACTTCCCGGCCGTCCGGACGGACCACCGCGGTCGGGTGCCCCTGCTCGTCGTACGTGGTGCTGGTGACGTGGCCGAGCGGGTCGGCGACGGCCAGCAACCGGTTGTAGCGGTCGTACTCGAACCGAGTGACTTCGCCGTTCGCGTCGATCTCCGCCACGACCTGCGAGCGCTCGTTGACCACGAAGCGCTTGGTGTGGCCGAGGCCGTCGGTCATGGAGGTCATCCGCAGGCCGGTGTCCGGGTCGGTGTCGTCCCACGTGAACCGGGATTCGATGTGGCCGTTCGTACCGGACTGGTACACGCAGCGGTCGAGATCGTCGTAGACGTAGTCGTAGTGACTGCCGTTGGTGTCGGTCCAGGACGTGATGCGACCGTGCTCGTCGCAGCCGAAGCGCAATGGACGGCCTGACGAGTTGGTGACTTCGGAGAGATGGCCGTCGGTGTAGCCGTATCGCGTGATCTCCTGGTCCGAGCCGTCCGCCGCCGCGCCCGCGAGATGCAGGGCGGTGACCCTGCCCTCGTGAGTCGTGAGCTTCAGGTGGTAGCCGCCGTGGTGGACGATCGACGTCGGGGCGCCGGCGTCGTCGTGTTCGAAGGTGATCCAGCGGCCATTGCGGTCGTCGATCTGAGCCAGGAGGGCCAGCTCGTCCGTGTGGTCGGCGAAGTGCCAGACCCGGCCGGTCTCCGGGTCGGTGACCGTGTAGCCGCCGTCCACCCGGTCCAGGGGCCAGCGCCGCCCGTGCGTGGGCATGACGGGCACGCCGGGGGCGGGATGCGGATAGGCCATCAGGCTGCCCTCGTCGCAGCTGAGGACGACGCCTTCCGCGTCGATCTCCAGGCGCTGATCCACGGTGCTGGACCAGGTCGGGCCGAACCAGCCACCCGCGCGGTACGAGGAATCGAAGGTGCGCCGGAACACCAGAGGCAGAGAACCGGGCAGAGCGATGTCCGTCTGTGGCAGGAGCATTCGTCCGGTCGCGATGTCGACGGGGTCTCCGTCACACTTCGTCTCACACTCCTGCTTGCCCTTGCCGTCAGGGTCCTTGGTCTGTCCCTCGCGAGCCTTGGTCGGCGGCTTGTCGGGGAGGCCCTTCATACCGGCGCGTAGGCCACCCCTGGCGAGCCCGGTGCCCTTCGTGCCAAAGATCTCCGGTATGAGCCGCCCGATGAACTCGGACGGGTCGCCCTTCGCGGCCTCCCACGCGTTCTTCAGCGCACGGTCCGGATTCGCGACAGTGGACGCCAGCCCGGCCAGGGTCGTGTTGACCCCCTTGTAGTACTCGGCCGGGTGGGCCAGGTTGTAGGGGTCGACCGGGGCGATCGAGCGGACGAAGTTGACCAGGCCCGCCGCGCCCTTCACGACGCCACCGGTCAGGTGGGTCATCTCGACGCCCTGGGCCAGGCCGAAGTCCAGTAGTTCGAGCTTGGCCTTCTCCCGGCCGGTGGGTTCCTCGGGGGCATGGGCCAGGGCCGCGTTGATGGCGGTCTTCGCGGTGTCGGCGGCCTCGTTGCGATGCCGGCGGGCCTCCTTGAGGATCTCCTGCGCCCGTTCGCGCTTGGCCTTGCCGGGATCGGTGAAGGGACCCGGCCTGGGCGGCGGGTTGTCGCTGTTGCGGGCGGCGTTGTAGGCGTCGACCTTCTTGTTGTAGGCGTCGGCGGCCGTCTGGGAGTCCTTGTTGCCCTCCTTGTAGAGGGCGATCGCTTCCCTCGCCTTGCCCTGAGCGCTGACGACTGCCGTGGAGTACGTCTCCAGGGCCTTCGCCGCGTCCTCGAACGCGTCGGCGGCGTGCAGCCAGTCGGTGGGCAGCGTCGAGGCTTTCTTCCGGAACGCGTCGGCCGCCTCGCCCTTCCAGTGACCGGAGTCGAGCTTCTTCATCCCGGCACCGACGAGATCGAACGCCTTCTGGAAGTCCCGCAGGTTCTTCACCGACGAGGCGATCTTCCCCGGGTTGCCGTGTATCAGCTCGTTTGCTTCCTCGGTCTGGCCGAGCTGCTGTTCGCCGACGTCGGCGCCGAGCGAGGACGCGGTCTCGTCACCCCAGTCCTCGACGCTGTCCGCCCAGTCGTGGGCACCGACCTTGTCCAGCCCGTCGCCGACCTTGTCGGTTGCCCAGTCGATTCCCTCCCCGGCTTTCTCCTTGGCCTTGTCGATTCCCTGGTCGACAATGTCGATGCCCTTGTCGAGCGCCTTGCCGAGATCGTCCAGAGACGCCATCAGTCGCGCTCCTCCCCCCACCGAGGCTCTTCGGCCTGCGCGATCGTCTCCTGCGACGGATCCAGCACCTCGCGCATCTTCGCGTCCGTGGCCTCACGTACCTCCGAGTCGATGAGGCCCTTGCGCTCCAGGTCGTCCAGCTGACTGTCCATGACGTCGTAGCTGGTGTTCTTCCAGGTCTGTTTGACCTCTCCGTGTGCCTCGGACATCGACTCGGCGCTCCAGTCCGCGTTGTCGAACCAGGACTGGGTGCTGATCTCGTCCCAGCTCTTGGCCTTGACCTCGTCCTCGCTCAAGTGCGGGTTGCCGTTGAGCGAGTTGACGCCGATCTTGATGGAGTCCTTGACGTACTGCTCCTGTTCGGCGAACGATCCGGCCGAGAGGCCCACGGCCTGCGCGAATCCGTTCCCCTTCAGCGTCAGCGCCCGGACGCCCCACTCCCAGCGGTCGCAGAACGTCTGGAACTGGTCCGCCAGTCCGCCGTGCCCGAGCTCCAGTCCGGACAGAGCCAGCTCCGCGAACCCTCGGCCCGCGGTCGCTTCGCCGATCATGCCGAGGTCCTTGAGCTCGGAATGGGCCAGATTGATGCCCTTCACGATGTGGGCGAGCGCCTCCGGCGGCGCCTGAAGGTCAGGATCCTTCCCGCTCATTCGGTTCCCCCCGCTTCTTCGCGTTCTCCGAGGTCAACTGCCACCGCGTCGGGCACGATGCCCTTGACCGGCGGGAACAGCATCCCGTCCTCGCTGCCGGCGTCCAGCGCCACGCCGCCCGGTCCCGGCAGCATGGGCACCATCACGTCCAGCAGGCGCGCGCCCAGGATCGTCCGGTACTTCCACTCGCGCCGAGTGTCTCCCTGGGCCCGGGCGAATCGCGCCAATGACTCCTCGTTCGAGAATGCGCAGATCCACCGGACACCGTTCTGGTCGGCGGTCCAGAGACTCCCGTGCGCATCGAACGGCACCAGGACGGCGGTACGCCGGAATTCGCCGAGCAACCGTGCAAACTCGCGCCGTGCGGCTGTCAGTGCGTCGTCCGGCTCGGCGCGCGGCGCCGTTGGGGCGTGGGCGTTCGATGCAGGAGCTGCCGCTGAGGCAGGTGTCGCCTCAGGTACGGTCCAATCGGCCAACTCGGCGAGTCTGGAAGGCTGGTCAGGCCTCGACGCGGCATCCCCGTTGTCAGTCACGCTCTGGATGCTGCCATGGGGTCCTTTTCGAAAGCAACGAGCAATTCTGACCATATGTGACCAATTTGGGCTCGTGTGACGAGGCTTTCGGCGCTCGCGCAGGGCGTACGTCCTGCGCGAGCGCCCTGACCGCGTACGTCCTGACCGCGTGCGCCCTGACCGACGTGCGCCCTGGCCGAGGAGCCCTGTGGGCGCGCGTGGCCGAGGTTCACGCAGCCCGGGCTCTGCGCCGGGCAGTGGCGGACGAGTGGTTCGAGGCGTACGTCCGGGCTGTGCCCTTGCCTGTCGGCGCGCGCTCGTATGCTCACTGCATGACGGATCACCACGCCGCTCACCAGCCCGCAGGCTCACCCGGACGACCGGACGGACGGCCGGCACGACCCACCGAGAACGCCATGCGCCGCGCCCTCAAGCGGGCCCGCGACGGGGTCGCGCTCGATGTCGGTGAAACCGCCGTGCTGCTGCAGGCGCGCGGGGGCGACCTGGAGGACCTGTGCGCGTCGGCGGCCCGGGTGCGGGACGCCGGGCTGGCGGCGGCGGGCCGGCCCGGGGTCATCACGTACTCGAAGAGCGTGTTCATTCCGCTCACCCGGCTGTGCCGGGACAAGTGCCACTACTGCACCTTCGCCACCGTGCCCGGGAAGCTGCGGCGTGCCGGGCACGGGATGTTCATGTCGCCGGACGAGGTACTGGACATCGCGCGGCGCGGGGCCGAACTGGGCTGCAAGGAAGCGCTGATCACGCTCGGCGACAAGCCCGAGGACCGCTGGCCGGAGGCGCGGGAGTGGCTGGAGGCCGAGGGGTACGACGACACGATCGCGTACGTACGGGCCATGGCGATCCGCATCCTGGAGGAGACCGGGCTGCTGCCGCACCTCAACCCCGGGGTCATGACCTGGACCGACTTCCAGCGGCTCAAGCCGGTCGCCCCGTCGATGGGCATGATGCTGGAGACCACGGCCACCCGCCTCTGGTCCGAGCCCGGCGGGCCGCACCACGGGTCGCCGGACAAGGAGCCGGCCGTGCGGCTGCGGGTGCTGGAGGACGCCGGGCGCAGTTCCGTGCCGTTCACCAGCGGGCTGCTGATCGGGATCGGGGAGACGTACGAGGAGCGGGCGGAGTCGCTGTTCGCGCTGCGCCGGATCTCCCGGGCGTACCACGGCATCCAGGAGCTGATCATCCAGAACTTCCGCGCCAAGCCGGACACGGCGATGCGCGGCATGCCGGACGCCGAGCTGGACGACCTGGTCGCCACCGTGGCCGTCGCCCGGCACATCATGGGGCCGTCGGGCTGTCTGCAGGCGCCGCCGAATCTCGTCGACGACGAGTACGGGCGGCTCATCGCGGCCGGGATCGACGACTGGGGCGGGGTGTCGCCGCTCACGATCGACCACGTCAACCCCGAGCGGCCGTGGCCACAGATCGACGCTCTCGCCGAGAAGTCCGCGGCGGCGGGTTTCGAGCTGCGTGAACGACTGTGTGTGTACCCGGAGTTCGTGCAGCGCGGCGAGCCATGGCTGGACCCGCGGCTGCTCCCGCACGTACGGGCGCTCGCCGACCCGGAGACCGGCCTGGCGGACGAGGACGCGCCCGTGCAGGGGCGGCCCTGGCAGGAGCCGGAGGAGGCGTTCACGGCCGCCGGACGCACCGATCTGCACCGCACCATCGACACCGACGGGCGTACGAGCGACCGCAGGGACGACTTCGACGAGGTGTACGGCGACTGGGAGGCCCTGCGCGAGGCCGCCGCGCCCGGCATGGTGCCCCAGCGGATCGACACGGACGTACGACAGGCCCTGGCGACCGCCGCCGACGATCCCACCCGGCTCACCGACGACGAGGCGCTGGCGCTCCTGCACGCCGAAGGACCGGCGCTGGACGCGCTCACCCGGATCGCCGACGACGTACGCCGGTCGGCCGTCGGCGACGACGTCACGTACATCGTCACCCGGAACATCAACTTCACGAACGTCTGCTACACCGGCTGCCGCTTCTGCGCCTTCGCCCAACGGCGCACGGACGCCGACGCGTACACCCTCTCCCTGGACCAGGTCGCCGACCGGGCGCAGCAGGCGTGGGACGTCGGCGCGGTCGAGGTGTGCATGCAGGGAGGCATCCACCCGGACCTGCCCGGCACGGCCTACTTCGATATCGCACGGGCCGTGAAGGAGCGGGTCCCGGGCATGCACGTGCACGCGTTCTCGCCGATGGAGGTCGTCAACGGCGCGACGCGGACGGGGATGTCGATCCGCGAGTGGCTGACGGCCGCGAAGGAGGCGGGGCTCGACTCCATCCCCGGGACGGCCGCGGAGATCCTCGACGACGAGGTGCGCTGGGTCCTGACGAAGGGCAAGCTGCCCACCGCTACCTGGATCGAGGTCATCACCACCGCGCACGAGCTGGGCATCCGCTCCTCGTCGACGATGATGTACGGGCATGTGGACCAGCCCCGGCACTGGCTCGGCCACTTCCGTACGCTCGCCAGGATTCAGCAGGCCGCGCTGGAGGCCGGGCGGCAGGGCTTCACCGAGTTCGTGACCCTGCCCTTCATCCACACCAACGCACCGGTCTACCTGGCCGGGATCGCCCGGCCCGGGCCGACCACCCGCGACAACCGTGCGGTGACGGCGATGGCCCGGCTCCTGTTGCATCCGCACATTCCCAACATCCAGACCAGCTGGGTGAAACTGGGGGCGGACGGTGCGGCGGAGATGCTGCGCTCCGGTGCGAACGATCTGGGCGGCACGCTGATGGAGGAGACCATCTCCCGGATGGCGGGGTCCAGTTACGGCTCGTACCGCTCGATCCAGGACCTGGTTGCGATCGCGGAGGCGGCGGGGCGGCCGGCGAAGCCGCGTACGACGCTGTACGGGGAGGTGCCGGAGGAGCGCGTGGCGGCCGCGGCCGCTTCCGACGGACACCTGCCGGAACTGCTGCCGGTGCTGACGGACTGAGCGGGTGCGCGGCCGGTCTGTGTATTGAGCAGGTGCGCGGCCTTCCGCGTACTGAGCGGGTGCGCAGCCGGTCCACGGGCTGAGCGGGAGCCGGACCGGCCCGCGGGCCGAGCTGGTGCGCGGACCGGTCTGCCGAGCCGGTCCGCGCGCTCGGCCGAGACGCCGGTCAGTCGCTGCGCTCGCCCAAGACCCCGACCGGTCCGCGGGCTGCGCCGAGGGACGCGCACCGGTCCCTTCGCTCAGCCCGTGCGCCTCAGAAGTGCCACGGTCAGCCCCTTCAGCCGCTCGGTTCCGCTCACCTTGTAGTGCGCCCGCAGGGCCTGCGCCTGGGCGTCGGGCAGCGCCTGCAGCGGATCCCAGGCGGTCCCGAGCGCCACCACCCAGACGCGGCGTTCGTTCCCCACGCACCGGGCCGGAACCGGGCAGTCGGCCGACGACAGGTCATGGCGGTCGGCGGCCGATTCGGCGAGGAAGACATCGCGCATCTTCAGCTCGCGGGACAGGTAGAAGCCGATGCCGACGCCGAGCATGCGCTCCTCCGCCCGGTCGTAGACCACCGCGTCACCTGCGACGTGGAACTTCTCGATGGTCCGTGCCGCTCCCTCGTAGTCCAGGCCCTGCCAGGAGTGCCCGTTCGCCTCCCGGAGCGGCTTCTGATCGGGAAGCGTGAGCAGCGCGAGTACCACCAGGGCCGCCGCGATCAGCTTCCGGGATCGTGCCGCGGCGAGTCCCGCCCCGGCCAGCACGGCCCAGGCCGGGAGGACGAACAGCAGGTACCGGGGGTAGAAGTACGAGACGTCCCCGTGCGAGACGGCCCAGAGCACCAGCGGGGGCAGCACCGCCACCGCGGTGCCGAACAGGGCGGCGGCACGGTCCTCCCGCCACGCGATCACGGCAGGGATCATCATCGCCCCGGCCAGCAGGCCGGACACGTACAGCTGAGGCCACACCGTGAGCAGACCCCAGGCGTCGGGTTCGGGGATCCACGAGATCTGCCGTCCGGCCTGCGCTCTGCCCAGCAGCAGCACGGGTGCCGCACAGGCCACCCCGGCCAGTGCCGCGGCGGAGAAGCCGAACAGCACCCGGCGCTCGGAACGGGCCCGCCAGGCCACCGCGGCCAGGTGCCCGGCCACCACGGTCAGTGCCAGCAGGTGCAGCAGCCCGACGACCGCCAGGGACAGGGCGTAGCCCGCCCAGCGCCACCGGTTCGCCGGGCGGTCCAGGGCACGCAGCAGCAGCAGGGTGGCCAGTGCGACGGCGCAGACCACCAGGGCGTACGGGCGGGCCTCCTGCCCGTACCGGCTGACCGCGGGGATCAGGGCGAACAGCAGGCCGCCCGCCAGCCCGGCGAGGCGGCCGAACAGCCGCTGCCCGATCAGTGCCACGCAGGCGGCGGCACCGGCCATGGCCAGGGCCGAGGGCAGGCGCACGGCCGCGGCGGAGTCCCCGAAGACACCCATCCACCCGTGCAGGAGGAGGTAGTACGCACCGAGCACCGCGTCCACATGCTGGACTGTCGCCAGAAGTTGACCGGTGCTGCGGGAGGCCACGTCCCAGCTGGTCAGCTCGTCGCCCCACATCTGCGGCCGGCCGATTCCGTACATCGCCGCGGCGAGGGTGGCCAGCGCCGGCCACATCCATACGCCGGGCGACGCCGGGGCCGGGGCCGGCTTCTCCGGGCGTTGCGCGGCCTCCGGCGCACGGTCCTGGTCCGCGCCGGTGCTGCCGGTGCCGCCCGTGCCGTCGGCGACCTCCGTGCCGCGTGTGCCGTCGACGTCGTCGGGGTCCTGGTCGGTGCGCGGCTTCAGGCCCTGGGCCGCGGAGGAAGGGAGAACAGACATGCCGAAACCCTTAGTGGACCCTTCTCGTCCGGCGCCTCGCAGGACCTGCTCGCCCGGCCGTTTTCCCCCGTTCGGCCCCTACCGACGGCCGCACCGATGGCCGCCCGGGTACCGCTCACGGCCGGCCCGTCTTCATCCGGCGGTTCCTGCGGGCCCGCACGTCGCACCGGGAGATCCATCATGAACAGTGATCAAAACCGGCCTGAAGGGCGACGGGTCACATACCGTTTCACAAGCCGTTCCGGCTTGATTCCGCCCATGAACCGATCTCATGCGGTCGATTAAAGTGCTGCGCACGAGAGGGGAGGGGACACCGCGTGACGACAGCAGCCACAGCCGTCTGGGGCCGTGCCGAACAGCAGGACTTCCGCGCCCGGGTGCGCGGCTGTCTGCTCGGTGCGGCCATCGGCGACGCGCTCGGCGCCGGAATCGCGGAGCTCACGGTCGAGGAGATACGCACCGGTCACGGCCCCGAGGGTGTCACCGACTTCGTCCCCGCGTACGGCCGCCGCGGCGCCGTCACCGCCGCCACCCAGCTGACCCTCTTCACCGTCGACGGGCTGATACGCGCCCAGGTGCGCCGCGACACCGGCGCCTGGCATCCCCCGACCGATGTGCACCGCGCCCATCTGCGCTGGGCGGCCACCCAGCGCGACTGGGGGCCCGACGAGCGCCGCAAGGACAACGGCTGGCTGGCCCGCGAGGAATGGCTGTACGCCCGCCGCGACCCGGCCCCCGCCTGTCTCACCGGACTCGGCGACGAGACGCTCGGCACCCTCGACAAGCCCAAGAACCCCACCGCGCGCGACGCCGGGGCCCTCGTCCGTTCCGCGCCGTTCGGACTGCTCGTGGGCTGGGAGCCGCAGCTGGTCTGCCAGCTCGCCGTCGAGTGCGCGACGCAGACCCACGGCCACCCCACCGCGTATCTCTCGGCCGGCGCCCTCGCCGTCATCGTGCACGGCCTGGCCCGCGGCGAGACCGTCGACGGCTCGGTCCAGCGCGCCCTCGCCCTGCTCACGCCCCGCCCCGGCCACCAGCCCGTCACCGACGCCCTGAAGCAGGCCCTAGGCGCCGTACGCCAGGGCATCCCGAGCCCCGCCCGTATCGCCGCCCTCGGCGACCCGAACAACGCCGAGGACGCCCTCGCCGTCGCCGTCTACGCCACCCTCGTCAGCGAGGACATCCGCCACGGCCTGCGCCTCGCCGTCAACCACGACGGCCCTTCGCAGACCACCGGCACCGTCTGCGGCGCCCTCCTGGGAGCCCTCCACGGTGAAACGGCCCTGCCGCCCGCCTGGCTCGCGGAGCTGGAGGGCCGCCCCACCATCCTCGAACTCGCCGACGACTTCGCGATGGAGATGACCCAGGGCCCCGCCCTCCACGGCCCGGCGGTCTCGGCCCAGGGCTGGCTGCAGCGCTACCCGCGCGGCTGAACCGCGGAACGTCACCGAAGACGGAACGTCACCAACGCCACCAAAGACAGAAACGCCACCAAGACAGAGAGGGTGGGCGGGCCCGTACCGGCCCCGCCCACCCCTGATCACCGAGCCGGCTACTCCTTCGCGGCCGGCTGCGTCACCGTGTCGCCGGCCGTGGCCGGCTGCGGGACGGCTGCCGCGCCCTCCCCGTCCCCGCCCGGGTTGAGCTGCGCGAGGATTCCGTCCCGCTCCGGGGTGTCCTCCGGCTTCACGTAGCCGATCAGGACGAAGAGCAGCAGCGAGACCGCGAGCGGGATCGAGACCTGGTACTGCAGCGGGACGCCGCCCTCGACGTTCCAGCTGATCGGGTAGTTCACCAGCCAGAACGTCACCAGGCCCAGGCCCCAGCTCAGCAGCGCCGCCGTCGGGCCGCTCCTGCGGAACCACGGGAGCATGCCGAGCATCAGCGGGATCGCGATCGGGCCCATCAGACCCGCGACCCACTTGATGACGACGGTGATGATGTCACCGAAGAAGTCCGAGTTGACCTGGGTCGCGATGGCCATCGACAGGCCGAGGAAGAGGAGCGTCGACCAGCGGGCCGCGAGCAGTCCGGCGCGCGTGTCCCACTCCCGGACCTTGCGGGAGACGGCGGGCATGATGTCGCGGGTGACGACCGCCGCGATCGCGTTGGCGTCGGAGGAGCACATTGCCATCGTGTGGGAGAAAAAGCCCACGACGACCAGGCCCAGCAGGCCGTGCGGCAGCAGCTGTTCGGCCATGATGGCGTACGAGTCGGCCGGGACGACGTTCTTCTCGTCCGCCAGGATCACCGGCGCCACCCACATCGGGAAGAACAGCACCAGCGGCCAGATCAGCCAGAGCAGGGCGGACAGCCGTCCGGAGCGCTCGGCGGACCTGGCCGAATCGGTGGCCATGTAGCGCTGGGCCTGGTTCCACATCCCGCCGTTGTACTCGAAGGTCTTGATGAAGAGGTACGCGATCAGGAAGACCATCATGTACGGGCCCGCCAGCGGCTCGGTGTGGCCGGACATCACCGGCTCGTCCCAGACGTTCCAGAGGCTGCTGAAGCCGCCGAGCTCGGCCATGACGGCGATCAGCATCGCGATGCCGGCCACGAACTGGATGATGAACTGACCCAGTTCGGTGAGTGCGTCCGCCCACAGGCCGCCGACTGTGCAGTAGACGGCGGTGACCGCACCGGTGATCAGGATGCCCATGTTGAGCGAGACGCCGGTGAAGACGGAGAGCAGGGTGGCGATGGCCGCCCACTTGGCGCCGACGTCGACGATCTTCAGGAGCACGCCGGACCAGGCGAGGGCCTGCTGGGTGGGCAGGTTGTAGCGGCTCTTGAGGTATTCGAGCGGTGAGGCGACGTGCAGGCGTGAACGGACCCGGTTGAGGCGTGGGGCGAAGAGCCGGGAGCCGATGGCGATACCGACGGCGATGGGGAAGGACCAGGTGACGTACGACGTCACGCCGTACGTATAGGCGATGGCTGCGTAACCCGTGAACATGACAGCGCTGTAGCCGGACATGTGGTGCGAGATGCCCGACAGCCACCACGGCATCTTGCCGCCGGCCGTGAAGAAGTCGCTGACGTCGTCCACACGCTTGTGGGACCAGATACCGATGGCGACCATCACGCCGAAGTAGCCGATGAGCACGGTCCAGTCGAGACTGTTCATGTCCCCCTCCAGGGGTCCGCCTTGTGAACGCCGTTCATGGTGTGGCCATTTGAGCGGCTGCGACAACGCGTCGAAGAGTCAAGAGCAAGTAAAACTGTTCGGATTATTGACCTCGGTTCACACTCGTGATCAACGGGAAAGTGAAAAAGGGCCGCACGCGGCGATGTTCGCCGGTGCGGCCCGGGTGGCGAGCGCTGTGCGCTATCGCATCAGTTATCGCATCAGTTCTCCCGCGTTGACCAGCAGCGACTGGCCCGTGATCGCCCTGGCCCGGTCGGAGGCGAGGAACGTCACGGCCTCCGCGACGTCCCCGTCCGTCGCCAGCTCCGGCAGCGCCATCCGCTCGGTCAGCCGGCCGAGCACCTCGGACTCCGGGACCCCCTCGGTGTGCGCGGTGAACTGTACGTACGCCTGGACCGGCGGCCCCCACATCCAGCCGGGCAGGACGGTGTTGACCCTGATCCGGTGCGGTCCCAGCTCGCGTGCGAGCGAGTACATCGCGGAGGTGAGCGCACCCTTCGATGCCGCGTACGCCGCCTGCCGCACCTGGGACGGCGCGGCCACCGCCGACTGTGTGCCGATGATGACGACCGAGCCGCCCCGCTCCTTGAGTGCGGGCAGGCAGGCGCGGGTCATGCGCAGTGTCCCCAGCAGATTGACGTCGACGACCTCCTGCCAGGTCGCGAAGTCGGCGTCTTCGAGGCCGCCGAAGTAGCTGTCCCAGGCTGCGACATGGACCACCGCGTCGATGCCCCCGAACCTCTCCACCGCGAGCGCCGCCAGGGCCTCGCACTGTGCCTCGTCGGTGATGTCGGTGGGTCGGTGGGCGGTGTGGGCGCCCTCGGGGTCGATCTCGGCGGCGGTCTTGGCGAGGTTCGCCTCCGTACGGGCGCCGAGAACGGCGTTTCCCCCGTCCCGTACGACGGTTGCGGCGATCTGGTGTCCGAGCCCGGCGCCGACGCCGGACACGATGACGGTCTTCCCCTGCAGCAGCATCTCGGCGCCTCCCGGCTCTGGTTCTTCATCTGACGGTGCGTCAGAGTAGGTCTGTCCGCCGGATGAGGGAAGGGGAGCGTCGTGAGTGAGGACACCCGGTCCGAGGTGTATGCGGAACTGGCCGCCGTCGGGCCCTATGGAGTCCACCCGGGCCATGCCCTGATCACCATGGTCGAACCGCATCCCGGCCATGAGTACGCGTACAACCGCTGGTACGAGGACGACCACTACTACGCGGGCGCGATGGCCATGCCGTGGATGTACGCCGGCCGGCGCTGGGTGGCGACCCGTGAGCTGCAGCTCCTGCGCTACCCCGAGAAGTCGGCGGTCGCCCAGCCGGTGACGGCCGGCTGCTACATCTCCACCTACTGGATCACCGACGGCCGCTACGACGACCACATGAAGTGGACCGTCGGCATCAACAAGCGGTTGAACCGCGACGGCCGCGTCCATCAGGCCCGTACGCATGTGTTCACCGCTTTCCAGGACCATGCGGCGACCGTGTACCGGGACGGGGCGGCGGGGCCTCGCGACTATCACGCACTCGACCATCCGTACGCGGGGCTGGTCGTCGAGGTGATCGACGCGGAGGGGCCGGAGCAGCGGGCCGAGCTGCTGGTACGGCTGCGGTCGAGGGAGTTGCCCAGGCGGCTCGCCGGTTCCCCGGCGGCGATGGTGACGGTCTTCCGGCCGACACCGCTGCCGCTGGACCGGATGACGTACGTGAAGCAGGTGGAGGGCGTCGACACGCGGCTGACGCTGCTCTGGTTCCTGGAGCGGGATCCGCGTGAGTGCTGGGACGAGCACTTCGCGGATCTCGACGCGGGGGAGCTCGGGAGGGTCGAACTGGTGGCGCCGTTCATTCCGACCGTGCCGGGCACGGACCGCTATGTGGACGAGCTGCGCTGAGCGGCGCCGCGTGGGGCTGAGCGGGGCCGAAGGGGGCGGAGTGGGTGGAGTAGGGCCGAACAGGGCCGAGCCCCCTCGGCCGGGACGGCGGACCAGTCGAGAGGGCTCTGTTCGTTGAATCCGGCTGCTCGCCGGATCCGGTCTGTCCTGGGATCCCGTGAGTACCGTGGTCCGGTCTGTACCGGGGGCCTGTGGGTACCGAGATCCGTCCTGCCGGTGGAACCTCTAGAGCGAACCCTTGGTCACTCCGTGCACGAACGCGGTCCACGAGCCGGGAACGAAGGTGATGGACGGGCCCTCGGGAGCCTTGGAGTCCCGTACGGCGATCGCCTGCACGACAGGGGACTTGACTTCGACGCATGCGCCATTTCCGCCGGAATAGGAGGATTTGATCCAAGTGTCCGTGGCGCCCTGGTGAATAGCCATGTCTTTCTCCGGTTCCGTGTTTCGACGGTGCGGCCGACGTTCTTGACGGCGTGATCACGACGCTACTTGGCACGCTCGACGGATGAGAACGTCCGTTCACTCGACCGGATGGCATATTCCAATGTGCTCTTCCGGGAAAAGGTCGCGAAGGTGTACTGTGCGCCCTCGCGCCTCCCATGTGGAGTTTGTACGGCCCGCGAGGGGCGTTCGTACGTTACTTCGCGTACGTCTTGGCGATGTCCTCGATGAACTCCCGGGTGTGGTCCACATTCAGTGCCTGGGCCCGCAAATGCTCGTACATCACGGTGTATTTGTGGACGTCATTCGCCTTCTCCAGGTAAAGATCACTGGTGACGCCCTCGATGTAGACGACGCTCGAATCCGAGGTGTCGGGGAACTCCAGGATGGCGTAATGACCGGTGATGCCCGGATGGGCGCCCATGCTGAACGGCAGCACCTGGACCGTGACATGGGGCAGCTGCGACTGCTCCACCAGGTACTCGAGCTGTTCGCGCATCAGCTCCTTGTTGCCCACCACCCGGCGCAGCGCGGCCTCGTCGACCACGGCCCACAGCCGCAGCGGACTCTCGGGCGCGGCGACCCGCTCCTGCCGGCGCATCCTGACCTGGACGCGCTTCTCCACATCGCTGACCGGGGTCTCCGGCAGCGCGCCGGTGATGAGCGCCTCCGCGTACTCCCGGGTCTGGAGCAGTCCGGGCACGATCTGGGGCTCGTAGACGCGGAGACTGGCCGCGTCCGTCTCCAGGCCGATGTAGACGCTGTACGGGATGTCGCCGAAGGCATGCCACCAGCCCTGCTGGCGGGAGTCCTTGGCCATCTGCATGAGCGAGTCGACGACCCGGTGGTCCTCGACCTCGTACACCCCGCAGAGGTCGCGCACATCGCGCTGGCTGATCGACCGCCGGCCGTTCTCCAGTCGGCTGATCTTCGACTGGGAGACGAGCAGGCGCTCCGCCACCTCCTCCGCGGTCATGCCCTTGAGTTCGCGGAGCCGGCGCAGCTCCTGACCCAAACGGCGGCGCCTGACGGTGGGGTTGACGTTGGACGCCACGGGAACTGCACCTCCGGCTTTGTTGCTGTGCGTATCTACGTCTCAGCAGACTGCCACCAAAGGTGCTGGCCGCGCTGGGAAATGACGACACGCGCGCACAATGCGGGGGACAAAGTGAGTGCGCGGGGCAGTCGTGTCGACTGCCCCGCGCACTCGTGCGGCTCCCGAACCGGGTCTGGGGACGACGGCGGTGCGGCGGTGTGGTTGCTTCGTGTTGCTCAGTGCTGCTTGGTGCTTGGTGCTGTTCAGTGCGCGGCGACGCGGGCCATGGTCCCGTGGCGCGGCTGCATCGGTACGGCCGACTGGCGGCCGCCCGCTGCGGGGTTACGGCGGGGCTGTGCGGCCGCACCGTTCTGGACGTCCATCACGGCGTGCGCCACGAGACCGCCCATGGGGTCGTGCCTGATCAGATCCCGGAGCCGGGAGCGGGAGGACCGCCCCTCGTTGCCGGGGTAGAGGTGCTTGCCGAGACCGACCGCGTGGGCCAGCGCGGCGAGCGCCGCGGTCCGCGGGTCCGGCGGTACGCCGGTGCGGATCGCACTGTCCAGCCGGGCCCTGATTTCCCGGCTGATCGCCGTGTCCGTCGCCTGATAGCGAGTCGTCGGCAGCACCCCGCACATCTGTCCGGCAACGGCATGCACCATGCCGCACCTTTCCAGATGCGAAAGGTAGGTCTGGCGCAGCCCCAGCCGGGGCCCGCCGATCCAGTGGACGGCCCGAACCGGGCTGCCGCGTCTGCGCAACAGCTCCAGTGCGGAGTCCAGTGTCGGATCTCCTGTCGGCCGTGGCATCACCACGGCGATACGATCCCCGTCTGGGGCTATCCGTCCTGCCAGAGCCAGCTCCACTAGCTGTGCTCCGGCCAGGCCGAGGTCGAGCGACTGCGGCTGCGCTGTGGTACCCGTGGCCGGGTCCAGAGCGAGCAGCAGAAGCTCCTCCGGAATAGTTCTGCGGCTCCTGCCCATCCATGCCTCCCCGCGTGGATGAATGACAGGGTGACCCCTCTCACATTGGTCTGTCGAGAGCGCCTGGGTGCTTCGTACGGGAACCGGCAGGTATGTCGTTCTCGTCTAGCACGGGGGCCAAGTGCTCACACAGGACACTGGTAGATGGTTCGGACAGCGATGACGGCGGTGACATCGCTTCGGCGGTGCACGAGCATGGCGCATGGAGGAGGCACGGTGGCGGGCGAGTCCCCCGACAAGTCGGAGCAGCAGAAGTCGTCGGGGGAGACGACTCCGAGCGAACGTGATCCGCGGCTTGCCGTGGCCCGTTCGGCGGGGGCGCCCACCGAGGGACGGGTAGACCAGCCTACGGCCGTGTTCAGGACGCCGCCGTCGGTTTCGGAGACGTCGGCCGCGGAGCCGTCGTCTTCGGACAGCGACGGGGACGCCCCGGAGCCCGAATCCGGTTCCGGCTCCGAATCCGGTACTGGTTCCGGTTCCGAATCCGGTACTGGCTCCGAATCCGGTTCCGAATCCGCTTCGGCGGCTGAGCGCGACGCGGCGGAGGACACGCCGGCCGGCGATGCCCGGCTCCGTGCGGCGGTGGCGGCGTGGGTCTCCACGGAGGCTACGAAGGCGGCGGAGACGGCGGAGACGGCGGAGGGCAAGGCCGAGTCCACCGAGGACGCGACGCCCCGTGAGGGCGCTTCCGGCGACGACGCTGTCACCGGTGACGCGGACGGCCCGGAGGGGCCGGAGGCGAACGCTGCCGCCGACGAGGCGGAAGGTGCGACGGCCGAGGCCGATGACGCTCCCGCCGAAGCCGAAGCCGAAGCCGAAGCCGAAGCCGAAGCCGAGCCTGAGCCCGAGGCTGAAGCTGAGGCTGAAGAAGACGATTCGGCTCCGGCCGAAGAGGCTGCCGAAGACGACTCGGCCGAGCCCGAGGACGACGCCGCGGACTCGGACGGTCCCGAGGAGGAGACCGCGGCTCCCGCGTCCCGCAAGGCGGTCGACGACGCCGACGAGCCCCATGACGGCGCCGACGAAGCCGACGACGCCGACGAGGGCAACGCCAGGGTGCCCAGCTGGGCCGGTGCCAAGCAGGACGACAAGCAGGACGACAAGCCTGCCCTGAAGGCGTCGCAGAAGGCCGCTGAGGAGGCGGCCGAGGGCGATGGGGGAGATGAGTCGGTCGACCGGCCCGTCGACCAGCCGACCGCCGTGTTCAAGGCGCTGCCGCGGCCTGCCGTGGATCAGCCGACCACCGCCCTGAAGGTCACCCCGCCGCCCGCGAAGTCGACGCCGAAGCCGGACGCCGCGCCCGAGCAGACCACCGCGCTGAGGGTCACCCCGCCGCCCGCGAAGCCGAATCCGAAGCCGGCACCGGAGCGCGAGTCCGAGCCCAAGTCGCCCAACTCCGCGCCCAAGTCCACGCCCGAGCCCGAGGCCGAGCGGACCAGCCAGTTCGTGCCGCTCCGCCGGGACGACGCACGGCCCGTCGCCGCGTCCCCCGCCGCCGCGTCCCCCGAGACCGCCGCCCCCGCGTCGCTCACCGAGGCCGAGCGGACCAAGCAGCAGCCGCTGCCGCCCAGGCCGCCGCTCGATCTGCTCGCCGAGCTGACGAACACCCCGCCGCCGCCTCAGACCCCGGTCCGTACCGCGGTCCGCCGGGTCAAGATCTGGACGCCGCTGGTCGTGCTGCTCCTGATCGTCTTTGCGGTCGTGCAGGCCGTACGCCCGCTGCCGGCCCCCGCTCTGTCGCTGACGGCGAAGCCGACGTACACCTTCGACGGCGCGGCCCCGACGCTGCCCTGGCCCGCCAAGGGGCAGGCCTACGTGGCCGCGTCCGGGCTCGGTGCGCTGGGCAGCTCCGGTGAGCAGACGCCGGTGCCCATCGCGAGCGTGACCAAGTCGATGACGGCGTACGTGATCCTCAAGAACCACCCGCTGAAGCGGGGCGAAGAGGGTCCGATGATCGAGATCGACGCCAAGGGCGAGTCCGAGGGACAGCTCGACAAGACGGACAACGAGTCGACGCTCAACACCGTCAAGAAGGGCGACAAGATCAGCCTGAAGGCCGCACTGTCGGCCATCATGATCCCGTCCGCCAACAACATCGCGCGCCAGCTGGCCCGCTGGGACGCGGGCTCCGAGGAGGCGTTCGTCAAGAAGATGAACGACGCCGCCAAGGAGCTCGGCATGACCAACACGACGTACACGGACCCGTCCGGTCTGAACGCGACGACGGTCAGCACCGCCGAGGACCAGGTCAAGCTCGGCCTGAAGCTGGTCGAGATCCCGGCCCTGATGGACATCACCAAGCTGCCCAAGTGGACGGACCCGTCCGGCACGGAATGGCGGAACTACAACGAGCTGCCGCCGTTCGACGGCGCGCTGGGCATCAAGACCGGCAGCACCACCAAGGCGGGCGGCAACCTCCTCTTCGCCGCCCACAAGATGGTCGGCGACACGGACCAGCTGATCGTCGGTGCCGTGCTCGCTCAGCACGACGTCCCGATCCTCGGCACCGCGATCAAGGCGAGCAAGGACCTCATGCTCGCCACTCAGGACGCGCTGAAGTCCGCGACGATCGTCAAGAAGGGCCAGGTCGTCGGCACGGTCGACGACGGCCTGGGCGGTTCGGTGCCGGTCGTCGCCACGAAGGACGTGGCGGCGGTGGGCTGGTCGGGCCTGACGGTGAAGCTGAAGCTGACGAACGGCGGCAAGGCGCTGCCGCACGCCGCAGCGGCCGGCACGGTCGTCGGTTCGCTGACCGTGGGCCAGGGCGCAAGCCAGGTGACGGTGCCGGTGGCGCTGCAGGACGAGCTCGTGGAACCCGGGTTCGGCGCCAAGCTGACCCGCCTGGGCTGACATCGGCGGCCGGACGGGGGCACGATCTTTCGCGCCCCCGTCCGCCGCATCGGCACCGTGCTAGCGTCCCCGGATCCGGACCCCGGGGCAACTTGCGGAAGCCGGGACGGCGTCCTCGAGCACGGGAAGCGAACCACGGGAGCCGCAGTGACCACCGCCGAGCCGACACGTGCGGACGAGAGCATCGCCGCGAGGGGGCCGCGAACAGCGAGGCCGCGAATAGGGCTGCCCGCATTCCGCTCCGAGGCCTCCTCGGCTTCCGAGACTTCTACGAGTTCCGCGGCTTCCGAGACATCCACGACTTCCGGGACCTCCTCGGCCTCTGAGACCTCCTCGGCCTCCGAGAACTCCTCGACGGAGCCCAAGCGTGCTCCGTCCGCTCTCTGGGCGCGCCTCAGCCGCCATCCTGTCCTCGTCGCGACGGTCCTCGCCGGGTTCCTCCATCTCCTCTGGTTCTTCTTCTTCGCCAACAGTGGCGGTGACATCGCCGCGCAGGACGCCTGGGCCGAGTTCGTCGGCCGGCACCCCGACTCCGCGTACAACCTCGCCTGGTACGGAGGCATGCACCCCGTCTCGTACAGCGTGGTGTCCCCGTATCTGATGTCCCTCCTCGGCGTGCGGACGACGATGATGGTCGTCGGCACGCTCTCCGCCGCCCTGACCGCGCTGATCCTCACCCGCGTCCGTGCCGTCCGTAACCCGCTGGCCTGCGCGCTGGCCGGGGTGTTCGCGTTCCTGTGCAATGCGCTGTCCGGGCGGGTCACGTTCGGTCTGGGGATGATGTTCGCGCTGGGGGCGGTCGCGGCGGTGTTCTGCTGGCCGCACCGGTGGCGCTACAAACGGTGGGCGAAGGCCGCCGTCGCCGCGCCGCTCGCGGGTCTCGCGACCGCGTCGAGTCCGGTTGCCGGGCTGTTCCTCGGAGTTGTCGCGGCGGCGCTGTTCCTGAACCGGCGCCGGCCGGGTGCGTACGCGCTCGGGCTCGCCCCGGTGGTGGTCGTGGCGCTGTCGGCGTGGCTGTTCCCGTTCTCGGGTACGCAGCCGATGTCGTTCGCGTCGACGTCGCTGCCGTTCCTCTTCGGGGTCTTCGTGCTCGTCCTCGTACCGAAGGACTGGCGGACGGTCCGCACCGCCGCGGCGGTGTACGCCCTCGGTACCCTCCTCACCTTCCTCGTCGACTCACAGATCGGGTCGAACGTCTCGCGGCTCGCGATGCTGTTCGCCGGCGTGGTGCTGCTGGCCGCGCTGCCGTACGCCGTGCCGCGCTCCCGCAGGTGGTACGCGCTGGTCCTCACCTTCGCCGGGCTCAACTTCTGGATCGGTTTCAAGAGCGTCGACGACATCGTCCGTACGGCCCCGGCCGCGTCCTGGACGCGTGAACTCGCGCCGCTGGTGAACGAGCTCCAGGAGGTCGGCGCGGAGAAGGGCCGCGTCGAGGTCGTCCCGGCCAGCAGCCACCGGGAGGCGTCGGCGCTCGCGCCGTACGTCAATCTCGCCCGCGGCTGGAACCGGCAGGCGGACATGGAGCGCAACCCGCTCTTCTACGACGACACCCTCAGCGCGGCCAACTACCGCGAATGGCTGGACCGCTGGGCCGTGCACTACGTGGTGCTGCCGACGGGCAAACCGGACTCGGGCGGCGGGCAGGAGGCGGAGCTGATCGAACAGGGCCAGCCGTATCTGAAGCGGGTCTGGTCCGACGCGAACTGGCAGCTGTTCGCCGTCCGGAACCCGATGCCGCTGGCCGATCCGCCGGCGACGGTGGACCGGGCCGGCGCCGGTGAGCTCACGATCCATGTGAAGACGGCGGGCCGGGTGCTGATCCGCATCCCGTACTCGCCGTGGCTCGGCCTCGTCGACGGGGAGGGGCGGAGCGTGGAGCAGCCGGAGGAGACGGAGGCGTCGAAGCTGCGGGAGGACGACGCGCCGAAGACGTTCGTGAACGTGTCCGGCTGCCTCATGAAGGCGGAAGAGGACGCGGCGGGCGACGAATGGACGGAACTCCTCGCCCCGCGCCCGGGCGTCTACCGCCTGGCAGCGCCGTATCAGCTCCCGCGCGGGACACCGTGCCCGGAGGAGCTGCGCGACGCGGAGGAGTGAGGCGGCTGGGCAGCCCCCGCGCGGCGCCGTAGCCGAAGGCTCCGGCGAGCAGACCGGTGGACAGCAGGGACACGGCCACCGAGGAGCCGGGTGCGCCCTGGCCGGCGAACTCGACATCGCAGTCCTCGGGGCGGCAGAAGAGGTGCCACCGCCCGGAGTGGCCTTCCAGACGGTGATCGACGTCCCGCTGGTCGCCGCTGTCGCGCCCGGCCTTCCGCTTCTCGCTTGTCCGGGGGGGGGCACGTTGCTGACGGCGCGCCCGGGGACCGGGTTGGCACTCCGCCACGTGGCCGGGGGCCGGTTGCGCCCGGACCCCCGGCCGTTGGGGGGGTTCAGGCGATGGGGAAGGCGATGTCGCAGACCTCGTCCGTCGCGGTCGCCGACTCCCAGTCCGCGAAGTACACCTCGCGGCAGGGGCCCGTGATCGTCAGGCCCTCGCGGGTGATCCACGCCTCGACCGCGTCGTACGCCGAGATGATCTGCGGGTACGCCACCTGCGCCTTGGTGATGCGGGTGTACGCGAGCCGGCCCGCGGGCTCGACGCGCAGCACGGCGCCGAGGCCGTTCGCCGACGCCCAGGCCTCCGCGGCGCGGGCGTCGGTGACGGGGACGCAGGCCTCTGCCGGGCCGTCGCTGTCCGGGGACACGTCGGCGTGGTACGCCACGTACGGCGCCCCCGCGATGCCCCCGCACTCCTCGGCTGCCTTCTCCAGGCGGCCGAGCGCCGCCGGAATCCAGCTCGGCAGCTCGTCCTCCCGCACGTGCTTGTGCTCCGCGAGCACCGCCTGCTCGGGTACGTCCATCGTCTTGATCTCGTACATCATCGGTCTCCTGCCCGAAAGCCGTTCACGGAGATGAGCCACAAGGGCGCCCTGTACGGCCCGGCGCTCCTCCACCTCGGCCCAGTACGCGGCCAGCGCCGTCGCGCCCTCCGCGCCCGGCAGCTCCACCACCTCGGCGATGCGCGCCAGCGGCATGTCGATCTGCCGCAGCAGCGCGACGAGCCGGGCGCGCTCCACCTGGTCCTCGCGGTACCAGCGGTAGCCCGTCGCCTCGTCGACGTACGCGGGGGCGAGCAGACCGAGCCGGTCGTACAGGCGCAGGGCCTTCGGCGAGAGCCGCGCCCGTGAGGCGAAGGCCCCGATGGTGAGCAGGGAGTCGTCGTGCACGGGCCCATCCTCCGTCACCGGACGGCAGTTCCGTCCGGCACCGAGGACCATGTGCCCTGCCCCAGGGGCAAGGTCAACCGCACGGCGTTCGGCGGAACGATCACGCATTGATACCGCGTTGATACCGGCTGATGCCTACCGATCGGTATGAACCTCGTTGCATAGTGGCCCGCATGGTCTGCGACAAATGCGGTGGCACGCACAGGGGCGCGCTGCCGGGAATGGTGTCGGACACCTGCACCGTCGATGCCGCGCCACCCGGCCGGGCGGCCAAGGAACCGCTCTTCGAACGAACGATGCTCATGGGCGCGGGAGTTGTGCTCTCCCTCTGCGTACTGATGCTGAGCGCCACACTCCTCGCGACCGCGGACGGTGACGACGACCGCGTCGACGACGACGTGAACCCGGCCGTGGACGGCGTCGCGCTGGGCGGACTGCCGGACCGGGTCGGCCCCACCTTCGTACCGCAGGACTCACCGTCGCCGAGCGCGACACCGTCCAGGGCGAGGCCCACGTCCGAGCAGAAGCCGAAGCCGAAGCCGAAGCCGAAGCCTTCCCGGTCCGGTACGCCCAGGCCGTCGCCCGAAAGACGCTGGTTCAGCGAGTGGGCAGGACCCGGCTGCGCGAACGGCGTGCGCACGTACGGTCGCTTCTCGGACGGCGGCTACGGCTGGTACGAGGTCGACTCCGGGGGCCACGAGGGGAATTCGTGCGACGGCCGCTTCATCGCCGTCCCCATGTCCGGCGACCGCGACCGGGACCGCGGCAACACGGTCACCTGGAACTGGCGCCCGGGCACCGGCTACACGCGGTGCTCCGCGGCGGTGCACATTCCCTGGAGCCCCCGCGACGAGGACGTCGCGGGTGATCCGACGCGCTACCACGTACTGGCGGACCCCGGAGCTTCGGGGAGCATCCTCGCGGCCTTCGAGATCGACCAGCGGTCGATGCGCGGCGGGGTCGTGATCGTGAACGATCTCCCGCTCCGGGAAGGGGAGTTCACTATCCAGCTCGTGGACCGCGGGCAGGACTGGGGGTCCGGGGACCTCGACGGCGCGCATCACGCCGCCGCCCAGATCCGGGCGGACTGTACGGCATGAACGCGTTCTCGCCCCGTGACGTGTGAGGTTCCTGCATAGTGAGCTGGTATGGCGTGCGATCGTTGCGGCAGTGAAAGGCACAGCCCACTGCCGGGCATGAGGTGTCCCGACTGCGGATTCGTGGTGCAGGGCAGTAGCAGTAAGGGTGCGGGTCCGTCGTGGGTCGCCCGTGAGACGGTCGTCGGCCGGATCTCCCTGCTCTCCCGGTTCCGCAAGGGGCTGCTCGCTGCCGGAGCGGTGGTCGTCCTGGGCTGTTTCGTCGCGGCGGCCGCGATGCTCACCGGCTCCGACGCCGACGACGGCCGCTCTTCGGCGGACGGCGCGGATTCCATCGGGGGCGGGGGTGTGCCGACGCGGGTCGGCCCGACGTCGCTCCCGGACGAGGACGAGTCCGCGACATCGCCACCGGCCGGGTCCCCGACGTCGCCCGCTCCTGGATTCGAGCAGTGGGCCGGCCCGGGCTGCACGACGGGCCGCTACCGCGAAGTGGGCCGCTTCGAGAACGGCGTCGCGGCCTGGTACACCGTCCGCTCCGGCGGGCAGCGCGACTCCTCGTGCGACGGCAGCTTCACCGCGGTCCCCATGTCGGGCAGCGCCACCAAGGATCACGGGGGTACGGCGATCTGGAGCTGGGACCTCGACCGGAGCTACCGGCAGTGCTCACTCGCCGTGTTCGTGCCCAGCACCGACCACGCCACCGATGTGGCCGGCGACCCGACGCTCTACCGCGTCCTCGCCGACCCGGCCGACGTGACCTCCGGCTACACCGGTTTCGGCGTCGTCCAGACGGCCCACCGAGGCAGCCTGGTCCAGGTCGGCAGCTACCCCGTCAAGGGCGACAAGGTCTTCGCGGTCCAGCTCCTCGACCGCGGCCGTGACTGGGGCGCCGCCGCGCGAGTGGGAGCACACCATGCGGCGGCCCAGATGAGGCTGAACTGCCGCCCCTGACGGCCGGTGTGTCAGACCTCCGGCTGTGACCGGCTGGAGGTCTTCGCTGTGGTGTGCCCCCGACGGCGGGAGCGTCAGCTCGCCACGGCGGTCTCGAGCGGAGTCCTCATTCCCAGGCGATGGGCCAGGACCGCCGCGCGTACCCGGTTGGTCGTGCCAAGTTTCGTATATATGGCACTGGTGTGGTCCTTCACCGTCGCCGGGCTCAGATGCAGGCGGCGGCCGATCTCGGTGTTGGACAGCCCCGCCGCCAGCAGGGTGCAGACCTCGGCCTCGCGTGGAGTGAGTGTCCGAGCCCGCTCGCGGACCGCCGGGGGGATTCCCCCACGGCTGAGCAGACCGACCACCGTCCGGGACGCCGGTGCTGCCAGGACCCGGCCGCCGGTGGCCACCACGCGTACGGCGCTCACGAGCATCTGCGGACTGATGTCCTGCTCCAGGACTCCCGCGGCGCCCTTCAGGAGTGCGTCCGCGGTGAGGGAGTCGTCCAGCCGCTCGGCCAGGAGGACGACTTCGGGTGGGTCGTTGAGACTGCGCAGAGCTTCGATCGAGGACAGGGTCCGTGTCCGGGAGGGATGATCTCCCAGTACGACCACCCGCGGGCGAAGCCGCGCAGCTGTCTCGGTCACGGTGGATCTCTGGCAGGCGCCCACCACCTCGATGTCGTCTTCGTGCTCGAAAACGCTGCGCAGCCCGGCTTGAAAGAGCACTTGGTCGTGCGCGATCACTACGTCGATCATGCTTTCCCCCTGCTAGCGAGACGCACGAGGTCAGCGTGGTCTCACGCCGTAGCTTGCCTCTCATCGAGACCCCGATCAACTTTGCACAAGAAATTTGAGCTGGTCATGAGTCTTCTCACGTTCCGTCCGGGCCCCCGGCGCCGGCGTTCCGCTTCGGTCGGGTGAGGCCGTGTCGCGAGCCGGCGTGCGGCTCGACCGGGAAGGCCGCTTGTGATCGCTGCCGGTGGCCGGATCGGGGTGAACCCCCGCCGACTGGGGGGGTCTTGAACCGACGATCGGCCGATGCGTCAGGACGTCGGCATCGTTCATGATCAAGGCATCGGAACACGTCGGTGAAGACCGTGATGAAGTGGGGGGATCCGTGCGCTTGGGACGCAGTGCCTTCGCGCCAGTCGAGCTCGGAACAGTCCCGGAGGTGAATCGGCTGCTCGCCGGCCTCGGGCTGGGCGAGCTCCGGTCCGGGGATGTGGAGTCGCTCTTCGGGCGCAACGAGAACTGGGCGGGCACGACTTCGGCCGGAGTCGGCGTGTTCGTGAAGCACGTCGCGGCGGACGGCGGGACCGAGGACGCGCTGAACCGTATCCGTCGCTCCCGGACGTTCGCCTCGCTGATCGGGCAGGCCGGACACGCGGATCTGATGACTCCGGAGCTCATCGGATACGACGAGGACGCGCGGGTTCTGGTGCACGCCCTGGTCGAGGAAGGCCGGACCCTGTCCGAGCTGGCCGCAGGCGACGAACTCGACGGTGAGCTGGCCGGCCGGGCCGGACGTGCCACCGGCGCCCTGCACAGCCTCACCACCGAGGGCGCGACACCGCCGCCGGACGACTCCGCTTTTCCGTTCCCGAACCTCGAACTGATCCGCGCCCTGCCTTTGCAGGGGTTCATGGGCCTGACGTTCGCGGAGGTGACGCTCTGGAACATCCTGCAGGGGGACGCGCCTCTCGGTGAGGCTCTGGCCGCTCTGCGGCGGACCGAGCGGGACGCACCGAAGGTGCCCGCCCACTGCGACCTGAGGCTCGATCAGTTCCTCCTCGCCGACGACGGGTTGTACCTCACCGACGGTGAGGAGTTCCGGCTCGCCGACGGAGCCCGGGACGTGGGGGCGATCGCCGGCGAGTGGCTGTACCGCGCCGTCACCGGCATGACCGGCCGCAGCATGGAGGATGGCGGCAGCGCGCTGGGCGCCGAGCCGAGCCATGCGGAGATCGTCTCCCGTGGCGTACGCGAGATCGACCGGATACGCCCCCTCATCGCCGACTTCTGGGCCGGCTACCGCGCCAACCGCCCGGGCGGCGATCCGGAGCTCGCGGTACGCGCCACCGCCTACGCCGGCTGGCACATGATCGACCGGGCCATGGCCACGGCCATGCGGGGCAGCAGGCTGCCCGCCGTCTCCCGCGCGGCCATGGGGATCGGCCGCAACGCACTGATGGCCCCGGAGCGGTACGTCTCGACGCTGGGTCTGGAGGAGAAGGCATGAGCATCGCCGCCGACACGAACCCGGGCGCCGCGACCGTGGACGTCCTCGACGCCCGACTGGCGCACGCGCTCGAAGGCATCCACATCGCGCCGGACGGTCTCTCCGCCCGTATCGGGGCGCGAAGCGTCGAGGCCGAGACCGCGCCGGCCCTGCGGGAACGGCTCGCGGTACTGATCTACGAATGCCTGCACGCCGGACGCCCCGAGATCGAGGGCGGAATGCCCCGCACGCTGCGCGACGCGGACCTCGACCAGCGGTTGACGGCGGCCACTCCGCACACGACGACGACCTACCGGGCCCGTCTGCTCGGACACGAGGGCGGCGGGCCGGTCGTGGAGCTCGAGGGCGTACGGGTACGGCTTCCGGAAGAGGCGTGCACGGCCGTCGAGCCGCATGACGCGACCGTCGTCGATGTGACGATCCCGGCCGCTCGGCCGGCGCTGTCGCCCGGGTTCTTCCTCGCCGACGGCTCGTCCGGGCGGCCGGCCGGCAAGAACCTCCTGCGGCTGTACGTCCACATCACGGATGTCGCGTACGCCCCCGATGTATGGAACACCGTGCTGACCGCGCTGGAAGGAACCGGCGTCGCCTACCGGGCGAAGGTCAGCTCCTCGCCCTTGCTGTATCCCCGGCGGGACGCCTTGGTCGTCTACCTGGGCACCGAGGCCCTGCACGCCGTCGACGCGGTCCGCGCGGCGGTGAGCTCCGCCGACGGCCTCGGCGGCGACACCTCCCCGTTCACGTACGAACTGGCTCCCGGTCTCAGCGCAGCCTGGGAGCCCGCGGGCACCCGCCCCGGTCAGTCCGCCATGAGCTTCGGTGAGCACCGTGCGGCCGCCGTCGCCGAGGGACTGCTCGGGCATGTCCTCGCACCCGCTCACCGCTCCGCAGCCGAGGCCGTCGCCGCGGCGATGACGGAATCCGGCGCCGATCCACGACAGCCGGCCCGCAACATCGGCTCTCCCGCGTTCCCGGCCTTCGAAGGGGTGTGAGTCATGGCCCGTCCCCCCGCGCTCCCTTCCGAGGAGAAGGCAAGGATCGTCATCTCCGTCCTGTCCAAGGACCGGACCGTCGCCGAAGCGGCCCGAGAGGCCCAGGTCTCCGAGCAGTCCATCGCGAACTGGCGCCGGCAGTTCCTCGAAGGCGGCAGTTCGGCGATGGCCGGCAAGGCGATCGGCCACACCGCTTCCCACCGTGAGGAACTCCTCCGCGAGGAAGTGCGAAAGCTCAAGCAAGCGCTGGGCGAAGCGTATGTGGAACTGATGACGTGGCGAAGAACGGGGGACTACCGGCGGGTCCCTTCCCGGACCTCGAGGTAGTTCGGAGCGAAACAGGAGTCAGCATCTCGAGGTTCTGCCGCATCTTGGGCATTCCCCGCCGTACATACACCCGAAGACTCCAGAAGCACAGAGCACAGGACAACGCACAGAAGGGAGAGACCGATTCGGAATCCGCCTGAGGTGGGTGCACCCGCCATATCCGTCGACGGCCTCACCATGCGGTACGGGAAGAAGGAGATCCTGCGTGGTGTGGACCTCACGGTGAACCATGGTGAGGTACTCGCCCTGCTGGGCCCCAACGGTGCCGGCAAGACGACCACAGTGGAGGTCCTGGAAGGGTTCCGGCGGCGCACCAGCGGCTCGGTCGCCGTCCTCGGCAGAGACCCGGACGACGTGGACGAACAGTGGCGCGGACGGCTGGGCATCGTCCTGCAGACCTGGCGTGACCACGCCCGCTGGCGGGTCGGTGAGCTCCTGCACCACTTCGCCTCGTACTACGAGCGCCCCCGTGATGTGACCGAGGTGCTGGAGGTCCTGCGGCTCGACGAGCAGGCCGGCCAACTGTGCTCGAACCTGTCGGGCGGCCAGCGGCGACGGCTGGACGTCGCCCTGGGGATCATCGGCGACCCGGAGCTGCTGTTCCTCGACGAGCCGACGACGGGTTTCGACCCGGTCGTGCGGCGTGAATTCCACGACCTGGTGGAGCGGTTGAAGACGGACGGCATGACGATGGTGCTCACGACGCACGACCTGCACGAGGCGGAGCGGCTCGCCGATCGCATCGCCATCCTGATCGACGGCCGGATCTCCGCCTTCGGCACGGCGGAGGAGCTCGGCGAGCAGGCGCGCGCCCAGGCCCGGGTGGTCTGGTCGGCGGACGGCGTCCGGCAGGAGCAGCAGACCGACGACCCGTCGCGGCTCGCTTGGGAGTTGCACAACACGTTCGGGGCCCCGGTCCCGGACCTGGAGGTGCACCGGCCCACTCTCGAGGACATCTATCTGCGCATGATCGCGGAGGTGAAGTGATCATGTCTCACGGTTTCACCGTCGGCCTGCGCCGGGGCTCCCTGGAGCTCATGCAGCTGCTGCGAACCCCACGTGAGGTGTTCACCCAGCTCAGCACCCCCCTCATGTTCCTCGTCCTGGGTTCGGTCATGGACGGCGACATCCCCGGAAGCACCGTTCCGATGGCCGAGTTGATGGTCGCCGGCGGTGTCACGACGATGGTCGTGCAGGCCGGGCTGCTGACCCTGACACAGACCCTGGCCGTGGAGCGCGAGGACGGCACGCTCCTGCGGATGAAGACGCTGCCCGGAGGCATCCCCGCCTACCTGGTCGCGAAGACCTTCGTCATGGTGGTGACCGCGCTGGGCGGCGCGGCCCTGATGCTGCTCGCCGGGGTGCTGGTGCTCGGCTCCTCACTGCCGCGCGACCCGGCGCACTGGCTGACCCTGGTGTCGGTCCTGGCGCTCGGACTGGTGGCCCTCGCACCCATAGGCGCGGTGATCGGCGCCCTCCTGCCGAACTCGCGTGAAGCGCTCGGCATGGTGATGCTCCCGCTGCTCGGCCTGCTGATCTTCTCGGGAATCTACTTTCCGGTCACGGTGCTTCCCGAAGTCGCCCAGAACGTCGTGCAGGGATTCCCGCTGAAGTGGATCGCCCAGGGCGTACGGGCCGCGCTCATGCCGGACTCGGCCCTGGCCGCCGAACCGGGGAACAGCTGGGAACTGTCCAAGGTGTATCTCATCGTCGGCGTGTGGGCGGTCATGGGATTCCTGATCGCGCCCCGGATCCTGCACCGGATGACCCGTCGGGAATCCGGCAGCCGACTGAAGAAGAGCGAGACCGCACAGTGAGCAGCGCCCTGAAGCACATTTCCACGATCTTCCCGATCCAGCCCGACACTCTCGATCCGATGGTGGAGTTCGGCACGTTCGCGCGCGACCTGGGAGTGCGCCGGATCTGGCTGGGCCAGTCCATGCGCATCGAGACGCACCAGGCACTGGCCGCCTTCGCCGCCCGGGTGCCCGGCGTGTCCCTGGGCACCAGCGTCGCACTCACGATGCTGCGGCACCCGTACCAGGCCGCGGTCGAGGCCCGTTCGATCAGTGCGCTGTCGGGCGCCCCGTACGTCGCCGGCTTCGGGCCGGGCGCACGGAACTTCCAGGCCAGCCTCATGGGGGAGCCGTACAAGCGCCCCCTGGGAATGATCGCCGAGTACGCCACCCTGGTGCGCAAACTGCTCGACAGCGAGGTGCTCTCCCACCGGGGCGAGTACTTCACGGCCACCACGGGGCTGCTGCATGTGCCGGCCCCCGCCGCCGAGGTGGGTCTGGGCGTGCTGCGCCCCGGCATGGCCCGGACCGTGGGTGAGGTCGCCGATGTCGCCATCACCTGGCTGACGCCCCACTGGTACATCGCCGAGCAGTTGATCCCGGCTATCGAGGAAGGCGTACGGCGGGCCGAGCGCACCGTCACACCGCGCGTGGCGAGCGTCGTGCACTGCGCGGTCGCCCGGCCCGGACGCAATCTGCGCCGCGTCGTGTTCGCGGCGGCCGGACCGCATCTCGGATCCGAGCACTACACCGACATGCTGCGGCGCGCCGGGGTGCAGGCCGATCCCCGGGACCCGCTCAAGGGCGCCGAAGAGCTTCTGCGCACGCAGGTTTTCGCCTCCGGGACGGTGGAGGACATCGCGAAGGTGATCCGCGCACACCGGGAGAGCGGTGTCGACGAGGTGATCATCAACGTCTGCGGCGTGTATCTGACGGAGGGGACGCAGGCCGGCATGCGGGACCTGCGGGAGATCCTCGAGGCGGTCGCGGAGGATGACTGACGCCGGTGCCGCGCCCGAGGGCAAGGGCCTGCCGCCGTTTTACGGCCGACGGCTCCTGTACGTCGTGACGGGTGCGCTCAGTGCGGCACACACACCGTTCTGGGTGAACTGGCTGGGCCTGAGCTACCCGGACCTGGAGGTCCGGGTGGTCCTCACCCGGAGCGCCCGACGGTTCGTCACACAGCAGGCGCTGGCCCCCATCAGCCGCGGAGAGGTGCTGGTCGACGAGTGGCCGCCGGAGGCGACCGTCACCGCCCGGCACGTGGAGCTCGCGGAGTGGGCGGACACGGTCGTGGTGAACCCGGCCACCATGAGCTTCGTCTCGCGGTTCGCCACCGGCCTGGCGGACACCCCCGTCCTGCTGGCTCTCCAGTGCACGCGTGCGCCGGTCGCCGTGGTGCCGTCACTGCCGCCCGGGGCGCTGGACTCGGTGGCGTACGCCAAGCACCGTGAGGCACTCGGGGAGCGCCGCAATGTGGTGGTGGTTCCGCCCGTCATGGGGGTGAGCACCACCACGGGCAGGCACGACGCCGCGCTGAACGCTCCGCTCACGGACGTGATGGCCGCGGTGGAGCGGCTGCGGCAGCACTCGCGGGCCGGCACATGACCCCGGCCGCAGGGACCTCCGATGCGGAGGGCACGGTCGTCGCAGACTTCGGTACCGGCTTCCTGATCACCAGGATCCTTCGGCGCGGGCAGAGTTACGTGTGGACGCGCAGCCCCGGCCCGGACCGCGGCGAGCCCTTCACCGCGGTACCGGAACCGGTCCGTGCGGCCGTCGCCGCGCTGCCCGCCACCGAAGTGACGGTGGAGCTGGGCAGCGGCGGGTGCGAGGAGCGCCGGTATCCGGTGGACACGGCCTTCTCCCTCGGCCATGTGCTCGGCGCCCGGGCGAGCGCACCGGAGCACTGGGCTGCCTTGCCCCGCCTGCTGCACGGGGTCGGTTCCGCGCTCCGTCCGGTGCACGAGGGCGTTCCGGCCGGTCCGGTGGCCGGGCGGGCGGGTGGCGGACGGCGCCTGGGACGCTGGCTGGACCGGCACGGCGGCCCGGGAGGCGCGGACATCCTGTTCGAGCGGGCCGACGGCCGGCTGGGCGGGGTTCGGACGGCCCGCGTCCGGGAGTGGTGCGCCGAGCTGGAGCAGGGCCGGCCGGACGACGTCCTCCTGCTCGGCGGGGTCGGCCTGGGCGCGGTGGTACCGGCGCGCTCGCCGCACGGCGCCGTCCTGATGGCGGGCGAGGAACTGGCGCGCGGGCCCGTCGCCTACGACCTGGGGTGGCCGCTCGGGGAGCTGGCCGAGTTCCGGCTGCTGCACTTCGCCGGCCCCGAACACACGGAGCCCGCGGCGCACTGTGCGTCGGCTGCCCGCGCGTTGCTGCGCGGGTACGGTCCGGGCCTTCCGGACGCGGACGCCGTGGCGCGCGCGGCGGTGCTGCGCGTGTTCACCCACGCACACGACTACGCGGCATACGTCGGCTGGACCGAGCAACTGACCCAATACCTGGATCTCCTCGCCGAATTGATCGACACCCCCGATGCCGCCATGGGGGTCGCCGCGGACGAGGTGTACGAGCTGACCGAGCTGGAGAGAGCATGATCGCGCAGAACGCCCACTACAACGAGAAACTGGCCAGTGTCTACGAGCAGATGTACCCGATCGACTTCGACACCACGGCGGCCGTGGACTTCTTCGACGGGATGCTGAAGCCCGGTGCCAAGGTGCTGGAACTGGGCATCGGCACCGGCCGGATCGCGCTGCCGCTGGCCGAACGGGGCTATGAGGTCCACGGCGTGGACGGCTCCGAGGCGATGCTCGCGCGGCTCAAGGAGAGCGATCCCAAGGGTGCGGTCAACGCCGTACTGGGGGACTTCACGCAGCCGATCGCCGGCATGGACGAGCAGTTCGATCTGGTCACCCTGGTCCTGAACACGTTCTTCGTCGCCGTCTCGCGTGAGGGCCAGATCACATGCCTGCGCAATGCGTGCGAACGGCTGGCGCCCGGCGGGCGGTTCGTCCTGGAAGCCTTTGATCCGTCGCCGTACCACGTCATGCAGAAGCCCGACTTCTCCATGCGGTACCTCAACGAGCACGCGGTGATGCTCGATACGCTGACGGTCGACCGTTCGCAACAGCTCATGGTGGCGACGCACACCATCGTTGACGGCGGTCCGCCGCAGACCACTCACCATGTGCTGCGGTACGCCTTCCCGTTCGAGATCGACCTTCTCGCCGAGCTGGCCGGCCTGCGTCTGGTGGAGCGCTGGAGCGGATGGCACCAGCAGCCGTACACGGCCATCAGTCCTCGGCATGTGTCGGTGTATGAGCGGGTAAATTGATGGCGCATCCAGCTGCCATTATTTCGACAGAAAGGGAGCAACGTGATCGAGGGGATCTCCGTAGCCATCGCGGCGGGAGTTACCGGCGCTCTCGGAATTGCCACCGGCGACCGGGCGACGCGTAAGCGGAAGCAGGCGTTCTGGGACCAGTACGGATCCTATGAGGGATTCTGCAGCCAGGTCGACGAGGAGAAGATCCGTGCTGTGCAGCGTTCTCGCGGGGACGTCGCGGCGATAAAGCAGGTCCGGGATGACTACCCGCTCACCTCGCTGCTGATCGCGAAGCGGTACGTCGACGGGCTGTGAGACCGCGGCTGTTTGTCTGAAGGGGTGAGGCCCAAGGCCTCACCCCTTTTCTTTTGCGCCGTGGCATACGCCGGCCGTCGCGATCCAAACTTTGCCCATCGAATTTCTGAGTCACTAATCTTTATTTCTGGCTCGCGCTCTCCCGTGCATGTTAGAAATATTCATGGGCGGAGTTGATCCGCCGAATTGCTCACTCATTGAAGGAGTTGTTCGTGAACACTGCGGACCACCTGATCGCTGGTTACACCGCCTACGCCACCGCCGAGGAGATCGGTGCGGGCCAGATGAACGGGGCGCCGGAGATCAGCCCGGCCACCCTCTCCATCGCCGTCTCCATCACCGAGGGCTCCTACGCCCTCAGCGCCGGCGTGAGCATGAGCGTCGGTGTGACGGTCGGCAAGGGCTGCTGAACCAGTCCCCGGCTCCGGTCCGACGCCGACCTCGTGTCGGTGTCGGACCGGCACCCCATTCGGCAACCTTTCGCGACGCGCAGACTCTCAGGGGGACGGGGAACATGCGGAGACTGACTCTGGGCAACGGCCTTCGTGTGGTGCTCGATCCGCGCCCCATGTCCCCCGCGGTCGGCGTGGCCGTCCATTACGGGGTCGGGTTCCGAAGCGAACCCGAAGGCCGCAGCGGCTTCGCGCACCTCTTCGAGCACATGATGTTCCAGGGCAGCGAGAACGTCGGCCCGAACGAGCACTTCCGCCACGTCCAGGCATCGGGCGGCACGTCCGGCGCCTCGACGCATCACGACTACACCGACTTCTACCAGGTCTGCCCCACCGCGTCGCTGGAGCGCGTGCTGTTCCTGGAAGCGGACCGGATGCATGCTCTGTCCCTCACGGAGAAGCACCTCCGCACACAACTCAATGTCGTCAAGGAAGAGGTGCGGGCCAATGTGACGAACCGCCCGTACGGCGGGTTCCCCTGGACCGTCCTCCCCTCCGTCCTGTACCGGACCTTTCCCAACGCGCACAACGGCTACGGCGACTTCGGCGATCTGGAGAAAGCCGGACTGGACGAGTGCGCCGCTTTCCACCACCGGCACTACGCGCCGGGGAACGCCGTTCTCACCGTTTCCGGAGCGTTCGACGCCCATCGGGCGACGGAAATGATCCAGCGTCACTTCGGCACGGTGCCGGCTCGGCCCGTGGCCTCCGCGCCGGAACTCTGGGAGCCCCCGCCCGTCACGGAACGCCGGGGCACCCACCGTGACGCACACGCCACTCTGCCCGCCGTCGCCATCGGGTACCGCATGCCAGACCCGGTGTCCCAACGCGCCGACTACCTGGCCCACATGGTGCTGTCCGTGCTACTGACGGGGACCGAGACCGCGCGACTGCGGCGCAGGCTCGTCCGTGACGCCGGTCCGGCCTCGTCGGTCCGGTCCGGCTGCGGATTCTTCGGGCCGCTCCAGGCCAAGGATCCCGACACCTTCCAGCTCGTGGTGACCCACGCGCCCGGAGCCGGCCTCGACGACATCCTCGGTGAGGTGGAGCTCGAACTCACCGGGCTTGCCGAGAACGGGCCGGACGAGGCCGAACTGGAGCGCGCGCTGGCCCGTTCCTTCACCGCGGTCGCCCGCAGCTACGACAACCTCCTCGTCAGGACCCGTCACCTCGGCGCGTTCGAGCTGCTCCACGGACGGTCCGAACTGGTCGACGAACTACCGGCACTGCTGGGCGCGGTGGACCCGGATCAGGTCAGCCGGGCCGCGAAGGCCCTGACCTCCGACTCCAGGGCGGTGCTCGCCCTGCTTCCCGATTCCGGACTCCCGTCATGACGAACAACGCCCGGACGGTGAACGCCGGGACCGAGAGGGTGCCGATTCACCACACCCGGACGGTGAACGCCCGGACTCTCCCGGCCCGGACTCTCCCGGCCCGGACTCTCCCCGATCTGGACGGCGACCAGCGCTTCCCGCTGCCGCCGTTCGTGGACACCCGGCTCGCCAACGGTCTGCGGGTGGTCACCGTGCACGCGCCGTCCGTGCCGATGGCGGAGATCCGGCTCTTCATTCCCCTCCACGCGTACGCGACCGACCCCGCCGCGGCCTCGGTACTGGCGGCCGTCTTCGCCCGGAGCACCGCCCGGTACACCGCCGAGCGGCTGGACGACATCGTGGGCCGCTGGGGTGCCACGGTCGAAGCGGGCTGGACGGGGAGCTGGCTCACCGTGAGCTGCTCCGTCCCGGAACGCCACCTGGCACGCCTTGTCTCGCTGCTCGGCGAGCTGGTGACCATGCCCGCCTACCCGGACGCCGTCTGCGACGCCGCCGTACGCCGGGTCGCCCAGCAGGTCCGCGTGATGCGTACACAACCCGCGGCCATCGCACGCGACGCCCTGCAGACCCACTCCTTCCCCGGCCGGGCAGTGGCGTTGCTGCCCGACGAAGCCACGGTGGCCTCCGTCACCGCCACGCAGGTGCACGCCCTGCACAGCGCGGTGGTCAGGCCGGAGCAGGCGTTTCTCGTCATCGTCGGCTCGGCCGACCCGACGGCCGCGGTCGACACCGCCGGCACACTCGCCGCCTGGCGCGCCTCGGCACCCCCTCTTTCCGTCGGCCCTCCGCCGGCCATGACGGGCAGGGGGCTGCGCGCCGTACACCGGGACCGGGGCACACAGGCCCACATCACTCTTGCCGCGCCGGCACCGCCCCGTACCGACGACAGCTTTCCGGCTCTGAGCCTGGGCAATTGTGTCTTCGGTGGCTTCTTCTCGTCCCGGCTGGTGACCAGTCTGCGGGAGGACATGGGGCTCGTGTACCAGATCGAGTCCTCCATCGATGACCTCCTGGGCCGCCAGGTCGTCTTCATCGAGTCGGCCACCGCCACCGAGACGGCATCACGAACGATGAGAGAAATACGCGGCGAATTGCTTCGCCTGGGCGAGGACCCGCCGTCGGCCCAGGAGATCCGTGCGGCGTGTGAATACGTGATCGGCATTACGTGCATAGCTCAGACCTCCCAGTCGGGTCTGGCGTCCACCCTGGCCGGTGTACTCGGACACGGGCTTGCCCCGGAATGGCTGCGGGACTTCCCCGAACGGCTTCGCACCGTGACGCCGGCGCAGGTGGCCGATGTGCTCCATCGGCACTACCGTCCGGCTGCCTTTTCCGGGGTGATCGTGGGTGGGGACGGGGTCGGCGACGATTTCCTGGAAAGCTGGGCATGACCGCGATCCGTGTGCAGAATAGGTGGCCGAGTGAGCGGCAGAGCGTGCTGCTTCGCATTGCGGCCGGATACGGATCCTTGCCCTTGCCTGCGAGTGGCTCCGGTTGCCAAAGAATCAGCGCTCCAGGGTTGAGCCAATAAAATTCTTTTGGGCTCCTCGGCCGCAGTTCAGAGCGTTTTACGGCAAAGAAACGGGCTGGGCGACCGCCCTGTTTCGTGAGAGAAATGTTCCCGTCAGTTCCGAATATTCACGGAGGAATAATGAACACCGCCGACCAGCTGATCTCCGGCTACACCGCCTACACCGACTCCGCGGAGATCGGCGCGGCCGCCTCGGCCGAGGCCCCGGCCATCAGCCCGACCACCACCGTCACGATCGTGTCGGTCGAGAGCGTCCTGGCTTCGGCCGGCGGCGCCGCCACGTTCAGCGCCGGCTACACGCTCGCCAAGGGCTGCTGACCCCTGTCCGGTTCGGGGCGCCTTCCCCCGGGGCGCCCCGAACCGGAGCCACGCCGCACCGACTCGAACCGGAAGGGGTCTCCCGTGCCGACAGGGCGGAAGCCGTCTCAGCGCCATCCTCGACAACTGAGCCTCATCCGCGAGTTGTTGCGTGGCAACATCGCGCAGATCTCCCTCGCGGCCGTGCTGAGCCTGGCCGCGACCGGAGCGACACTTGCGGTGCCCCTGCTGGTGAAGGAGCTCATCGAGGCCCTCACCCGGCGAGAGGGCATCGTCGAATGGCTCGCCTGGATGGTGCCGTTGGCGCTGGCCGGCGCGCTGGCCTCGGCGGCCTCCGGGTACCTTCTCGCGCGCTCGGGCGAGCGGTTCATCCTGCGGCTGCGCGGCCGGGTCATGGAACACACCCTCCGTATGCCCCTGAAGGCCGTCCGTACGGCGGGCGCCGGAAACCTGGTGGCCCGGATCACCTCCGACGCGGTGCTGCTGCGTTCGGTGATCGACGTAGGTGTGGTGCAGGTGCCGGTGGCCGTCGTGACGGCACTCGCGACGATCGCGCTCATGGCGTTCCTGGACTGGGTGCTGGTCCTGTTGACCCTTGCGGTGTTCGCTCTCGCGGGAAGCGTCATCTGGCTGCTGCTGCGCCGGGTCCGCAAGGGGTACGAGTCGATCCAGATAGCCACCGGCGCGCTCGCCCAGCGCTTCACCATGGCGCTCTCCTCGCTGGTGACGATCAAGGCCCACCGGGCCGAGAAGTTCACCAGCGTCTCCCTGACCCGCGACGCCGAGCACATCACCGACGAGATGGTCTCCGCGGCGCGTCTCCAGTCGGCCGTCGTTCCCGTCATGTCGCTCGGGCAGGAGGTCGCTCTCGCCGGAATCGTGATCGCGGGCGGCGCGCGGATCGCGAGCGGTGATCTCAGCCTCTCCGACTTCATCGCCTTCTTGCTCTATCTGCTGCAGCTCGTCACACCGATCACGATCACGGTCATGGGGCTGGGTCGCCTGCAGACGGGTCTCGCGGCGAAGGGCCGGTTCGAGGACCTGCTCAGCGCCCCTGTCGAAGCCGGCGGCTCGTCCGCCGCGTCCGCCGTGACCGCCGTGACCGCCGTGACCGCCGTGACCGCCGCGCCCGCCGTGACCGCCGCGCCCGCCGTGACCGCCGCGCCCGCCGTGACCGCCGCGCCCGCCGTGACCGAGGCCTTCGCCGCCTCCGACGCCTCCGCTTCCTCCGCCTCCGCTTCCTCCGACGCCGCCTCCGCCTCCGCCGCCGTCGACGCCGTGGTGTTCGACCGGGTCTCCTTCAGCCATGACACCGAGCCCGTGCTGCACGAGGTGTCCCTGCGTGTCCCGCGCCGGGGCCTGACTGCCGTGGTGGGTCACTCGGGCGCGGGCAAGTCCACGCTCCTCACCCTGGTCGAACGGTTCGTGGACGTTTCGAGCGGCTCCATCACCGTGCTCGGGCAAGAGGTCCGCGACTGGCCGCTCGACGAACTGCGCTCCCGGATCGGATACGTCGACCAGTCCTTCACCCTGCTGGAGGGGACGATCCGGGAGAACCTCCTGCTGGGCCGCATGGACGAGGATTGCGACGACGACTCGCTGATGGCCGCGCTGACCGGAGTGGGCATGGCCGATGCGGTGCGCGCACTGCCGCACGGGCTCGACACGGTCCTCGGCCGCGATGTCGACGTGTCCGGCGGTCAGCGGCAGCGCATCGCCCTGGCCCGGACCCTGCTCAGCCCCGCCGACGTCATCCTGCTCGATGAACCCACCTCGCAGCTGGACGCGCTCAACGAGCTGCGGCTGCGTGAGGTGATCGACACCCTCGCCCGCGACCGGTCGGTTCTCGTCGTGGCCCACCGTCTGTCGACGGTGATGCACGCGGACCACGTCATCGTGCTGAAGGACGGGACCGTGGCGGGGATGGGCACGCATACCGACCTGATGGACAGCAGCGCCCACTACCGGGATCTGGTCGAGAGCCAGAAGTGGGCGCGTGCGACGGCCGCATGATGCCGTGTCCCGCGTGAGCCGTGTCGCGCGGTCCCTTCCCGCCGGAAGGGACCTGTCCGGCCGCGGGGTGTCTCAGGTTCCGGGCTTGCGGCCGTAGACGAAGACATCGTCGCCGTTGCGGAGCAGGCTCCAGTACTTGGCGGCGTCGGTCTTGGTCATGTTCACGCACCCGTGCGAGCCGGGCGGTGCCCAGACACTGATGCCGACCGAGTGGAACGCCTGGCCGCCGTCGAAGAACTGGCTGTACGGCATCGGCACGTTGTACAGGCTGGAGACGTGGTCGATGTGGCGCCAAGTGATCTTCTTCAGGCCGGTGCGGGTCTCGTGTCCGTCACGGCCGGTACGTACCGCGACCGGTCCGTACGCCAGCTTCGTGCCGTCCTGGATCCAGCTGAGCTGGAGCGTCAGGTCGACGCAGGCGATGCGGCCCTTGTTGGTGGGGCACTTGCCGGCCTTGTTCGGGTTCGTCCCGACTGCTTTCTGTTTGTTCATGAGATCCATGACGCCCCAGGTGACGGGGCCCGCCAGCCCGGCGTTCGGGCTGATCGAGTGCTTCGTCTGGAATGCCTGGATCGCCTTGCAGTCGGCGGCCGACTGCTTCCCGTCCACCGGGCGGCCGAGGAACTTCTCGACCTGCTTCTGGTACGGCCCGGTCTGCGTCGTGCACGACGCCGCCTGAGCGGTCGTGCTCCCCATGGCCAGAGTGAGCGGGGCCACCAGCGCGGTGATCCCGAGTGCGACGACTCCTCGTCGGCGAATGTCCCCCACGGCTGTCGGCTCCTTATGCGCGTGTGGTGCGAGTTCCGCCTGGTAGACAGCGCAGGGGGCGTAGGAGTTGCACGTGGAAGGAAGACGGTTCTGTAACAGCGCCGGCGCGGACCTTCCTGGTCCTGTCCGTGCACCTCAGCGACAGCGACCCCGACCGGAACTTCTCCGAAGCGGTCACGGCCGCGGCGAACGCGTCCGCGCCGGCGCCATCGCCGTCGGCGCGCGCGAACAGCGGTCCCGGGGGCAGGGCCCGCCCTCTCTGGGCGGGCCCCGCTGTCGCTCGCGTCCTCGCTCGCGTCCGGAGAAGGCCGGTCAGTTCTTGACCGGCCACTCCAGCGGTTCCTTGTAGTAGCCCCGGGTCAGTTCCACCGCGGCGGCCTTCTGGCCCTCCGGGATGAGGAAGGCGGTGCAGATCTTCTCCGACTGGCCCGCGGCCAGCTTCTTTCCCGAGTCCGGTGCCGGGCAGTTGGGCCACTTCGCCTCGCCCATGATGACGATGAGGGCACGGGTGCGCTGGCCCGTGTTCGTCCTGACGGCCAGGTCGCCGTCCATGTCGCCGATCTCCATGGCCTTGCCGCTCTTGTGGGTGAGCGTCGACCAGACGTAGACGGGGACCTGCGGGCCGTCCTCCTTGTCCTTCTTCAGTCCGGAGTTGTCCATGTCGGCCTTGGTGCCGGTCTGCACCTTGGTCGGCGTGACCGTGTACTTGGCACCCGACGATGCCTTCATGTCGCTTTCCTGCTCCGGGCTGGCCTCACCCAGGCGGAACGTCTTCTTCTCGTCGGACGCGCCCGAACCGGACGCGGACGCCTGGGAGCCGGAGCCGCCCCGCTTCTTCCCCGAACCTGAGTCGTTGCAGCCGGTCAGCGCCAGGGTCAGGGCCAGAGCACCCACCGCCGCCGGTACGGCGCGAGTCCACGTACGCATCTCGTTCTCACTTTCCCCGTTGAATGTCCCGTTGCCCGGCCGGGGCAGCTCGCCCGCACGACCGGACCGTCGATCTCCCGCCGATCCTGCCAGAAAAGGATCAACGCCCTCGCAAGAGGGCCGTACCCCGGCGGCCTGACCGGCCGCCGGGAGGGTTGCCCCGTCAGCGCGGTGGGCACGGGCGCCGTGCACGTCGAGCACGGTCCGGAACTGCTCGCGCGCCTCGCGGACACGGCTGTCGCCACGTAGGCGCGGCCCAGGCGAAACCGGATGTCCATCTCCAGCCAGTCTTAGCTGAGTTCGGTGAGTGGGGACAGCAACTGGTGTTGTGAACCGCGAGCCGTAGCCCTCGCCGAGATCCCGCGCCCACCCCGGAGCCTCCGCCCCGCTCCGCGCATCATCAGAATTACATCCGCATTGCAGCGCCTTCCGAAATGGTTTGCAAACGCGGCGGCCGTCCAAGGGGGAACGGCCGCCGCCCCGACCCGAGGAAGGGGCACGAACGTGACTGTCATCGACCGGTCTCTCACGGCGTTGCTGAAACAGCGGATGCTCTTCCTCACACGGGAGCGGAGCGATGCCGCCGAGATCGTGTACGTATGCGTGGACGACGGGCTCCCCGGCGGCTATCCGGTCGGCTACGTCATGCCGTCCCGTGCGGGAGCCTGGTTCGCGTACGCCCGGGTCCGCCCCGGCCGCGTCTTCGCCTGCGACCAGGTGGACGCCGGCCTGGCGAGCATCGATGCGGCCGTACGCGCCGTCCTCGGCCATGCCCGCTACGGGGACGTCCTGTACGCCCTGGAACGGGGAGTCGGCTCCGACGCCACGTACACCACCGTGTTGCACCGGGACCACGCCGCCTGGCTCACCGCGCTCGACGAGCCCGAAGGCATCACCCACCTCGGCGGCGGCAGGGTCCGTTTCACCGGTCCCGCCGTCGCATACCTGCGCGGTCTGCCCGAACGCCTCGGCTGCCACGTGGACGACGAGGACCGGATCTGGCTGGCGGGCGAGTCGTACCGGTTGATCCGCGAGCCCCGGGACACCGGCGAGGCGCGCCCTGGAGGACACGCGGGGTGACCGGGGCCGGCCGTCTTCCTCACGCTCGGAGAGCACGAGGCCGCCGGGCGTGAGCCGGCTGCGGACCGGTGAGGGATGCCACAAACGGGGCCGACCACTGGCGCGCGAACGCCGGCGAGGCTACCGTCGCTAGGTAGAACGACCGGTCTTCCTGCCTCTGGTGGAATGGCCTCTCGGCCTTCCGGGCGGGACCGCCTCCATGCAGAGAACTGCTGGTGGGCCCCGGCGCACGTCGAAGAGAGATCAATAAGTTCTATGAAAGCAACCCGCGCCCCGGCCTGGCCGGGGCCTCGCAGAGGGCCACTGTTTCGCCCGGTCCTGCTGGGATCAGCCGTCCGATCGGATGAGCCGGACCGCGTTCAGCAGGGTCTTGTGGGCGGCCGTCGAGTCGTCCAGGTAGCCGGCAGCCATCGCGCCGTCGTACAGCATCAGCAGCGCACCGGCGGCCGACTCCGGGTCGGCGTGGCCGAGCCGGGTGAGCAGATCCTGGAAAAGGGCGCGGATCCAGTCCCGGTGGGACGCCACCAGGCCACGGACAGGATGGTCGGCGTCCGGGTACTCGGCGGCCGCGTTCATGAACGGCGATCCACGAAATCCGCGCTCGCGGGCGTGCTCGGCGATCGCCTCGAAGATGAGGTCGATCGCTTCCGCGGGCGGGTGCGCGGCGGCCAGCGGTTCGGCCACCTGCTTGTAGTAGGCGTCCTTGGTCAGCAGGTAGGCCACGACCAGGTCGTCCTTGGAGGCGAAGTGCCGGTAGAAGGTCGCCTTCGTCACCCCGGCCTCGGCGATCAGCCGCTCCACGCCGATCGCGCGGACGCCCTCGTAGTAAAACAGCCGCGAAGCGGCCCGGACCAGGCGTTCGCGGGGCGGTAGTTCTCCCTCGGTCCTGGTCTCTCGACGCGTGGCGTCGGTGCTCTTCTGCCCAGTGCTGCTCACTTCCCCATTGTGCCCTCGGCACTGCCTCGAGCGGCCTCCACCCCCGTACGGCCCCACCCATAGGGCCGTCCTCCCCTGTCCCGTACGGCCTGCAGCAGCGTGGCCGTTCACCGAAAGGCTTGAACCCATGAATCGTCGTCTTGAAGGAACCGTCGCCCTGGTCACCGGAGCCTCCAGCGGTATCGGCCACGCCACCGCCCTGGACCTGGCCCGCGAGGGCGCCTCCGTGGCCCTGGCCGGCCGGCGCGAGGACCGGCTCACCGACCTCGCCGCCGAGATCACGGGTGCCGGCGGCAAGGCCCTGGTCGTGCCCGCCGACATCACCACATCCCAGGCCGCTGCGGAAGCGGTCGAGCGGACCGTCGAGAACCTGGGCCGCCTGGACACGCTGGTCAACAACGCCGGCCTCATGCTGCTCGGGCCCGCCCCCGGTGCGGACCTGAACGACTGGCGGCGCATGATCGACATCAACCTCATGGGCCTGATGTACACCGCCCACGCGGCCGTCCCTCACCTGGTCAAGGCCGCCGCCGAGGGGCCGCGTCAGGTCGCCGACATCGTCAACATCGGCTCACTCGCCGGCCGCACCGCCTTCGCCATGTCCGCCGTGTACAGCGCCACCAAGTTCGGCGTCGGTGCCTTCAGTGAGGCACTGCGTCAGGAACTGGCACGACAGCACGTCCGCGTCTCCGTCATCGAGCCGGGCAGCGTCGACACCGAACTGCGCACGCACAACCCGGCCGCCATCCAGCAGCACATCGTCGCCGCCCTCGGCGACATCGAGCGGCTGCAGAGCCAGGACATCGCCGACACCGTCGGCTACATCGTCACCCGCCCCCGGCACGTGGCCGTCGCCGAACTGCTCGTACGCCCCACCGAGCAGGTCTGACCACCAAGCCCGTCCAACTCCGTGGCAGGCCGGGATCATCAGCTCCGGTTGAACCACCCGCGTCTATCCGTGCTTTATCCGAGTGGGGGAGAAACTCTCCCGAGCCGCGTCAAAGTGTCTTCGGATGTTGGGGGCTGCGCTGTCGGGTCCGGCGACCCAGAAGTCGTAAGTACGCCCGTTCTTGGTGTATCGCAGATCGATCGAGCGACGGCGAACGCCTGAGGTGGCGTCGTACCAGGTGAACTCCCAGACAGCGGCAGGTGCGCCGTTGTGCCTGAGCCGCTCCAGGCGGACTCGCCGGTATTTCGGGTAGTCGCCGGCCGCCGAGGTGCCGGTGCCGTCGTTGTCCTGTGCCGAGAGTTCGGCATACGGGTCCCCCTTGCCGTCAGGCGGATTCAGATGGACGCCGAGCCCATAGGCCTTGTCTGCCGAGTAGTAGAAGATGCGGCGCTTGTCCTCATACGGTCCGGTCCAGTCTTTGCCGATCTCCACGGTGAATCCGGCCGGATCGCTGATCGCGCGGAACCCGGGGCGGGCGGCTGTCGGTGAAACCGGCGGTGCGGCTTTGCCGCTGGGGGGAGTCGCGGACCGTTCGGCCAGCAGGGGAGGCACGGCATAGACACCCGCGGCGGCGAGAGCGATGACCGTCGAGCCGATGAGTGCACGGGCGATCCAGCGGCGGGAGGCGCGACCGGGAACCTGTGCCGGGTCTGTGTCTTCGGGCCGGACGGGTCTGCGCCGGTCGGCCGGAGGAGCGGTGGGCCGGCGTTCCTCGGAGGCCATGCCGGTCCCGAGCTCGGATCGCCGCCGGTCGCCGTGGGCACGAGCGGATGTGGCGGTATGGGCCGGCGCCTTTGCGCGGAGTGTGAGTCCGTCTGGCGACGGCGCGTCGGGGCGCTCGGCGGCAATCAGCAGGGACCGGGCCATTGATGCCGTGATCCGCTGCGCCGGGTCCTTGACGAGCAGGCCCTCGATGACCTCGCTGAGGCGGCCGGCGTTCCGGGGCGGGTCGTACGTGCCGTCGAGCACGGCCTGGAGTGTGGCGAACTCGCTGTTGCGGCGGAACGGAGAGCGTCCCTCGACCATCTCGTAGAGGGTTGCTCCCAGGGACCACAGATCACATGCGGGGACGGCTCTCAGACCCTGTACGCGCTCGGGCGACAGGTAGTCGAGTGTGCCGATCATCGCGCCGGGCACGGTCAGGGTGTCTGCGCCGGCCACCGCGGCGATGCCGAAGTCGGTCAGAACGGTACGGCCGTCAGGCCGGGTCAGCAGAAGGTTGGACGGTTTCACATCGCGGTGCACCACACCGGTCGCGTGGGCCGCGATCAGCCCGTCCAGTGCCTCGCGGGCGATGCGAGCGGCATCGCCGACCGTCACGCGACCGATTGTCAGTTCCTCCGCGAGGGAACGTCCCGTCACGAGTTCCATGATGATCCACGGCCGGTCGTCGTCCATGACGACGTCGTGAATCTCGACCACGTTCCGGTGCTGGACCAGTGCCGCGGCCCTGGCCTCCCGCAACGCCCGCTCCGCCCGTCGACGCCACTCTTCGGGGTCGAGATCGACGCGTGCCCGGATCTCCTTGACCGCGACCGCACGCCCCAGCTTCACGTCCTGGGCCGCCCATACCGCCCCCATGGCTCCGCGTCCGATCAGCTCGTTCAGCTGATAGCGGCCCGCGGCCAAGCCCCGAACTTCAGGTTCGGCCATTCCCCGTCCCCACGCCTGCTGTGCTCCGTGGCCATGCCGGGACTGTTACCTGCCGTCAGGCCTTCGATCTCCCGAGATTCTGCCTCAATGCACCACCAGCGCGCCCGGGGTTGTACATAGGGGCCGGCTCAGCGACAGCACCCGCCGAATCCAGGAGCGGTTCGGCTCCCCACCGATTGCCGGTCTCCACTGCTGGGTTCGGGTTCCGGCTCCGACATCCGACGGCGGCCGAGACGCACGGCCCGGGACTGCCGTGCCCGCCATGGGTGACAACCCTGATGGGCAGTCACATACCTGCGCACGACCGCCGCATTCCCCTCACACCCGTGCCTCTACCCTTGAGGACTCGGGTTGATGGTTCACGAACAACGGCGGAACGGAGCGTGCGTTGACCGCGGGGGAAGCGCATGGCGGAGAGCTGACGGGCAAGGTACTCGGCGGGCGTTACCGGGTGACCTCCATGATCGGGCGCGGCGGCATGGGAGTGGTCGCCCGGGCGGTGGACGAACTCCTGAACCGAGAGGTCGCCGTCAAGGTCCTGCGGGCCTTCACCGACGCCTCCGCAACCGAACTGGCCGACCTACGGACCCGGATGCAGCGGGAGGCGCAGGCCGCCGCCCGTATCCGGCACAGCGGCGTGGTCACCGTGCACGACGTGACCGAGGAGCAGGGCCTCCCGGTCATCGTCATGGAACTCGTCGACGGGCCCTCGCTCGACGACGTGCTGATGGAGCGCGGCGCACTGGAGCCGCACGAGGCCGCGGGGATCGGCGCCAAGCTGATGGACGCACTCGACGCCGCGCACCGGGCCGGTGTACTCCACCGGGACGTCAAGCCCGGAAACGTGCTGCTGGAGCACGGTGGGCGGGTCGTGCTCACCGATTTCGGCATCGCCAGCATGGAGGCTTCCGGCGACGACGCCATGGCCAAGCTGACCCAGAGCGGTCAACTCGTCGGCTCTCTCGACTATTTGCCGCCGGAGCGCGCGCAGGGCAGGGAACCTGGTCCCGCGTCGGACATCTGGTCGCTCGGCATGACGCTGTACGCGGCCGTGGAGGGCACTTCACCGTTCCGCCGGACGTCCGCGTGGTCCACGTTGGCGGCGATCGTCACCGAGCCCCTGCCGGAGCCCCGCCGGGCGGGACCGCTCGCGCCGGTGCTCCAGGCGCTGATGGCGAAGGAGCCGGAGAACCGGCCCACCGCGGAACAGGCGCGCGGCATGCTGGAGCGCGTCGCCTCGGGCGGGACGGTGAACCTCGCATCCGCCGCTCCGACGCCGACGCCGACGCCGACACCCGCTCCCGCTCCCGCTCCCGCGGTGGGTCCCGAAGCTGCGGCCGCCGCCGCACCGGCCCCCGGGTTCGGTCCCCCGCTGTTCCCCCAGCCCGCCCCGCAGCCTCAGCCTCCGCACGCCGGCTACGCGCAGCCCGACCTGCCGCCGACGCTGCCGCAGAACGGCGCGCCGGTCGCGGGCCACGCCGGAGTCCCCGCTCCCGAGACGAGCCGGACGGCCGCCCGTCGCGCACGGCGCCGCGGCAACCGCACCGTCGTCGGGGCAGCGGCCGCCGTCGTGCTCCTCGCCGCAGGCGCCGGCATCACCTACGCCCTGACGTCCCAACAGGGCGGCAGGACCACGGACGGCGCACAGGCGACGCCGCCCGGCGTCGTCTCCCCCGCAGACAGTTCCTCGCCGACCGGGAACAGCACCCCGTCGCCCGCCGGTTCTCTCACCGCGTCCTCGAAGGCGTCGACCTCGGAGGAGCCGGACGGTCACGAGGACGAGGAGCCGGGCCCCACGAAGAAGCCCGGCGCGGAAGGCGACAAGCCGGCCGAGAGCCCGTCGGCCTCCCCAGAGACCAAGCCCAGCCCGACGGTGAAGGAGCCCACCCCGGTGTCGACGGCCTGCACCGGCTGGGCCCACGAGAACCGCAGCGACGGCTACGGCTACCTGGCCGAGACGTCCCACCTCTACACCGGGCCGTACGCGGAATGCCAGTACGTGACCGTGGTCAAGACCGGGGTGAAGCTCTACTACCACTGCTACATCACCAACGCCTACGGCAACAAGTGGATCTACGCCCGTATCGAAGGGACGAACACCGAAGGCTGGGCCTCCAGCACCAAACTCACCAAGGAGAGCGGCACCCTGTCCCGCTGCTAGGTGCGCTGCGCGACGCTGCTCACGCGGAGAGGCCGAGTTCTTCGGCGTAGAGGTCGGTGTACGCCGGGCGGGTTGGCGTACGCCCTCGACTGCAAGAACATTCCGGCGGCGGTCATGGACGTCCTGGGTCGGGGGGTGCAGTGCGGGGCATGAACCGAATGGCCGCCGCGTGCGTCGTGTGAGGAGGGAAGGTGTGCCGAGGCGGCCGCCGCAGGTCGCGTGAGCCTCCGGAGGAAGCGTGGAGATGAACACGGGCGTGTTGGTCTGTGGGTTTGCGGGGGCGCTGGGCGTGGGAGCCGCGATCCGTGACTGGATCGTGGTGGCAAGGCTGTGCCGCGACGGCACGCGCATCGGTTTCGTGATCACTCCAACATCGTGACGGTCTACGACGTCATCAGCGAGGGGGGCACCCCCTGGATGATCATGCAATTGGTAAACGGGTGCTCGTTGGGCTGCTGTGGTGCTGCTGCGATACGCGGTGTCGTCTCAGGCCACGGCCGGCCCGGAGTGACACCCGGCCCGGTCGGCACTGTCGCTCCTGCCCCCTCGGCAGCTGACGCGCGGCCGTCTGGCAACCTCTATGTGCATGCTTCGCGAGTCGAGCGGGCATTGTTGTTGGCGGCGGTCGGGGGGACCGATGGCTTTTCTGGATCAGATGCCGGTGCTGATCGGTGTGATGGTGGGCTCCGTAGGCTCGTACGCGGGGGCGGCCCTGCTCGAGCGCAACCGGTGGCGTCGCGCCAGAGCGGAACGCTGGGACGAGAAGCGGTTCCAGATATACACGGGTTACGCCAACACGCTCAAAACTCAAATACGCATCGCACAACGCCTGGGAGCGGCACGCGGCTTCCGCACTGTTCTGGATCCGATCGATCTGGATGACGGCATGCGGTTGCTCGCAGACGCCGAGTCGAAACGGGCAGCCGAGTGGGAATCAGTACTGCTGATTGGCGACGCCGACACGGTGAAGGCTGCACGCGCGTGGCACGAAACGGTCTGGAACTACGAGCTGTACGCGCGAGGTCAGCGGACAGGCTCAGAAGGCTGGACCCATGCCGAGAGCCAGATGAGCCAAGCCCGTGATGAGTTCTATGCCTGTGCACGACGCGACCTGAGCATTCCGGGCCCGCCGCCGCCATCCGGGAACTGGCCCCGCGCCTGGCAGGACGGCATCGCGTAGTGGCGCTGCCCGCCCTCGAAAGCGGCCGGTTTCGAAACGAGGCCATCTGCTTGGTAAGCCTGGCGCTGACCTTCGACTGGTCGTTCCAGGTCAGCAATCCTGTGGCGGTGCTGCACCTGCCAGCTGGTGTTTGCGCGCTCCCCGGCCCCGACTGACCGTGACTGAGCGCTCGTTCTGGCACGGATCTGGCACGTAGGCCGTCGCTGACACCTGCCTTGTAAGTTCAATCGGAAGCTGGTGACGGCCGTCTCGCAGGCTGCAACTGTGTACTTGCGAGGACCACGGCTGTCTTGGTGCCTACGACTTGGCCTGCTACGAAATGGCCTACGGGGCGTCGGCAGTGTTGGGAAACTCCTCGATAGCCCACCTGCGGAAGTGGAGAATCCCGCGCCCTCCGTGTTTACGCAGGACGTCCACCACTTTGCGTACCCGCTTTCTGTTGCGCGCTGGAACGTACAACACACACCCCCCGCGCTGCAATGCAGCATGGTGGACGCTCAGCGCTTTTCCCTCGTAGGCGCCACGCTGCAAAAAACGTGTAAGTCGCGCAACTAGCCCATGGCGAGAACCTTGGGAATCCAACAGGCGTGCTCCCTCCGGCCCGCACAGAAGGTGCACCCAGGACAGATCGACGCCCGCGGCCTCCAGGTCTCGGCAGGCCCGCTCTGCCTGTTCGTCGCTCTGGAAGACTGCCACTACACGCTGAACTGGATAGAGATAAAAGCGCTCTTCATTCTTGTGCGGCTGACCCATGCCGGATCTCTCCGTTTCCGTGCAGGCGCCCTTGTGGTTGCTGATGAGAGGCGTTCGGACCCCACGGCATGATCTAGTAACAACCCTAGCGCGAGCATGCGCTGCGCTCCACAGGGAAAGCGCCCCGGGGCGTCTTCAGTCAGCGGTGCCGCCCTCTTGAGGGCGGTGTAGGCGAATCAAGGTCGGCGGAGCGGCTTTGGGCAGGAGTCTCAATGACGAAGTCAAGCCGCTTGCGTGACCGGTGGGGCGGCGGTGAAGACCCGTCCGTCACGCAGCAGCGCCCACAACACGCTCGCCCGTCGGCGGGCCAGAGCGATGACGGCCTGGACGTGCTTGCAGCCCTCGCCGCGCTTCTTGAGGTAGAAGTCCCGGTTCGGTCCTTCGCGGATGATGCTGGTCTGGGCGGACATATAGAAGACGCGGCGGAGGCGTCGGCTGTAGCGCTTGGGGCGGTGGAGGTTGCCGGTGCGGCGGCCGGAGTCGCGCGGGACCGGCACCAGCCCGGCCGCCGAAGCCAGGTGACCGGCGTCGGCGTAGGCCGACAGGTCGCCTGCCGCGACGACGAATTCGGCCCCGAGTATCGGGCCCATGCCGGGCAGGGACTCGATGATCTCCGCCTGCGGGTGGCTGCGGAATGTCTCGCGGATCTGCTTGTCGATCCGTTTCAACCGGTCGTCCAGGGCCAGGATCTGCGCCGCGAGGTCGGCGACGATCTGCGCGGCGACGTCCTCCCCAGGCAGCGCGGTCTGCTGAGCCTGCGCAGCCTCCAGCGCGGTCGCGGCGACCGCGTCGGCGCTTCGGACATTGCGGTTGGCCAGCCAGGCCGTCAGTCGGGCCCGGCCGCGGCGGCGGATCGCGGCCGGCGTCTGGTAACCGGGTGTGTCCTGAACATGGATAGGAGTTGGTAGTAGGACAGCTTCTGGAAATGATGCTGTGCGAGAGATGAAGGATTCTGGCCCTTCAGAGTC
>NZ_JBWKDT010000032.1:86341-89964 GCF_056435785.1 Streptomyces sp. NPDC043870 | reverse complement strand
GGAGACCCCCACCCCCCCCCCCCCCCCACCCCCCCCCCCCCCTCCCCCCGCCCCCCCCCCCCCCCCCCCCCCCCCCCCCCCCCCCCGCCGCCGATGACCACCAGTCGTTCCATGAGGAACACGCTACGTGGGAGCGGCCGTTCAGTCCTGCCCGGGCGCCGGGTCCGGCTCCGTCGCACGGTCCGGCCCCGTCGCGGGGACCTGCCGGGGCGCCGGGACCGCGGCGGTGCGCCCGGCCAGCCGCGGCCGGACCAGCCACCGCCACACCGCGTACAGCGCCGCGAACACCACGGCGAACGGCGCCACCGCGCCCAGCACCAGCCCGATCCACCGCAGAGTCGTCACCAGCGCGTTCCAGCCGCCTTCCAGCGCGTCCAGGAAGCCGGCGTCGTCCTCGTCCTCCGGCTCCCTCGGCTTCTCCGCCTCGGACAGCTCCAGCGTGATCGTCGCCATCGTCGTACGGTCCTTGAGCGACGCCTGCTGGGCCAGGAGGGACTCCAGCTCGGCCTGACGCCTGCTCAGCTCGCCCTCCAGCGTGACCACATCGCTCAGCTGCGTCGCCTGGTCCATCAGCGCCCGCACCCGCGCCACACTCGCCCGCTGTGTCGCGATCCTGCTCTCCACGTCGACCACCTGCGCGGTGACGTCCTTGGCGTCCGCCTTACGGGACAGCAGCTTCCCGCTGCCCGCCAGGTCCGCGAGAATCCCCGTGTACCGGTCCTGCGGCACGCGCAGCACCACCCGGGACGTCACATGCGTGTCGTCGACCCGCTCGGTGGACTCGTCGGCGACGTGCCCGCCGGCACTCTCGACCGTCCTGCGGACCGAGTCGAGCGCCTTCGTCGCGTCCTTCACCTCCACACGCAGCTCGGCGGTCCTGATGATGTGGGTCTCCGGAACCTTCGGCTGCTGCTGCTTGCCTCCGGACGGCTGGGCACCCGCGTAACCGGAGTCCGGGGCAGGGCCCTTCGCCGCCGCGTCCCCGCCTGCCTTGCTGTCAAGGGCGGCGGTGTCCGTGTCGTCGGAGCCGCATCCGGCGAGAGCGAGTGAGGCGGCCAGGAGCACTGCCGCGAGCCTGTGCCGTGCACGCATATCGGGTCCCCCAAGGGATGGTGGTGGCTGGTGCCGGTTCGACGCGCGAGGCAGGTACGCGGGTTGCCGTATTCCGGTTCCGAAGCGGTCACGGTCAGGACTCGTTACGGGACGCCGACGGGCGTTTGAGAGAGTGGAGGCATGCTGTCCATCTCAGAGCGCCCGGCCGCCGGCACCGGCCATGTCGTCGTCATCGGCGGTGGTATCGCGGGCCTCGCGGCCGCGCACCGGCTGCTGACCACCGGGGTACGCGTGACCCTGCTGGAGTCGACCATCCGGCTCGGCGGCAAGCTCCAGGCCGGCGAGATCGCCGGCGGCCCCGTCGACCTGGGCGCCGAGTCGATGCTCGCCCGCCGCCCGGAGGCGGTCGCCCTCGCGCGGGCCGTCGGCCTCGGAGACCGGCTGCAGCCCCCGGCCACCGCCACCGCCTCCGTCTGGACACGCGACGCCCTGCGCCCCATGCCCAAGGGCCATGTGATGGGGGTGCCCGGCAGCCCGGACGCCCTGTCCGGACTGCTCTCCGCGGAGGGTCTCGACCGGATCGGTCACGAGCGCGACCTGCCCCCGGCCGAGCTCGGCGACGACGTGGCCATCGGCGCGTACGTCGCGGAGCGCCTCGGCCGCGAGGTCGTCGACCGGCTCGTCGAGCCGCTGCTCGGCGGCGTGTACGCGGGTGACGCCTACCGCATCTCCATGCGTGCCGCCGTCCCCGCCCTCTTCGAGGCGGCCAGGGCCGCGCACGGCTCCCTGCTGGACGCGGTGCGCGAGGTGCAGCGGCGGGCCGCGGAGCAGCAGCAGGCCGGACCCGTCTTCATGGGCATCGAAGGCGGCGTCGGCACCCTCCCGCTCGCGGTCGCCGACGCGGTCCGCGCCGCCGGCGGGGAGATCCACACCGAGGCCCCGGTACTGGGCCTGACCCGTACCACCGAGGGGTGGCGCGTCCGCACCGACCAGCGTCACTTCGACGCGGACGGTGTGATCCTCGCGGCCCCCGCCTGGTCCGCCTCCGCGCTGCTCGCCGACGAGTCCCCGGCCGCCGCCGCCGAGCTCGCCGCCGTCGAGTACGCGTCGATGGCGCTGATCACCTTCGCGTTCCGCCGGGCCGACCTGGCCGGGCAGCTGCCCGCCGGCTCCGGCTTCCTCGTGCCGCCCGTCGACGGCCGCACGATCAAGGCGTCCACCTTCTCGGCCCAGAAGTGGGACTGGGTGGCCCGCAGCGCCCCGGACCTCTTCCTGCTCCGCACCAGCGTCGGCCGCTTCGGCGAGGAGGACCAGCTGGACCGCGAGGACGCCGATCTCGTCGCCGTGTCCCTGAAGGACCTCGGCGAGGCGACCGGCCTCACCGCGCGCCCCGTCGCGACAGAGGTCACCCGCTGGATCGGCGGACTGCCGCAGTACCCCGTCGGCCATCTCGCCCGCGTCGGGCGGGTCCGGGACGCCGTGGCGAAGCTGCCCGGGCTGCGGGTCTGCGGGGCGGCGTACGACGGCGTGGGCATCCCCGCGTGCATCGGCAGCGGACAGCGCGCGGCGGACGAGATCATCGCCACGGCCCCCCTGGTGCAGGGCACTGTCCGTGACGGGCGAGAATAGTTGTATGAGTGCGCCCGAAAAGATCCCGAACGCCGGTAAGAAGGCGAAGGACCTCAACGAGGTCATCCGCTACACCCTGTGGTCAGTCTTCAAGCTGCGCGACGTGCTGCCGCAGGACCGTGCCGGCTACGCCGACGAGGTCCAGGAGCTGTTCGACCAGCTCGCGGCCAAGGACGTCACCGTTCGCGGTACGTACGACGTGTCCGGCCTGCGCGCGGACGCCGACCTCATGATCTGGTGGCACGCGGAGACCGCGGACCAGCTTCAGGAGGCGTACAACCTGTTCCGCCGCACCCGCCTCGGGCGCGCGCTGGAGCCGGTCTGGTCGAACATGGCGCTGCACCGCCCCGCCGAGTTCAACAAGGCGCACATCCCGGCGTTCCTCGCCGACGAGACGCCGCGGAACTACGTCTCCGTGTACCCCTTCGTGCGCTCGTACGACTGGTACCTGCTCCCCGACGAGGACCGCCGCCGGATGCTCGCCGACCACGGCAAGATGGCCCGGGGCTACCCCGACGTGCGCGCGAACACGGTCGCCTCGTTCTCGCTCGGCGACTACGAGTGGATCCTCGCCTTCGAGGCCGACGAGCTGTACCGCATCGTCGACCTCATGCGCCACCTGCGCGCCTCCGAGGCCCGGATGCACGTCCGCGAAGAGGTCCCGTTCTACACAGGGCGCAGGAAGAGCGTCGCCGATCTGGTGGCCGGGCTCGCCTGACCTGCTTCTCGCATGACCTGCTTCTCGCATGACCTGGAGACGGGCCGCTGACGCGGCCCGTCTCCCCTTGACCCGGAAGATCAGACAGCCGGCGGCAGCTTGCGCTCGACCGCCCGCTGGTCCAGCGACACCGGGTCCGGCTGCGGGTGCGGGGGGGGAGGGGGGGGGCGGAACGGAGGGCCGTAGGTCAGGAGGCGCGGCTGCGCGTGGTGGGTGACAGCGG
>NZ_JBWKDT010000032.1:0-86331 GCF_056435785.1 Streptomyces sp. NPDC043870 | reverse complement strand
CGCCCACAGACGACGAGAGGATAGACGATCCGGCTTACTACCCGCTACCCACCCAACCCCCCCCCCCTCCCCCCCCCCGCACCCACCCCCCCCCCCCCCCCCCCCCCCCCCCCACCGGCGTCCTGCCGGTCAGCAGATACGCCTCCATGTGGCCGTTGACGCAGGCGTTGTCACCGCCCGAGATGCCGTGTGAGCCGGAGCCCTTCTCGGTGATCAGCACGGAGCCGGCCAGCCGCTGCTGCAGCCTCTGCGACCCGGCGTACGGCGTCGCCGCGTCCCGCTCCGCCGCCAGGATCAGCAGCGGCGGGAGTTCGCCGGGGCCGGTGCGGAGGTCCAGCGGCCGCTGCCGGGGCGCCGGCCAGTACGCGCACGGCAGATTCATCCAGGCATTCGCCCAGGTCTCGAACGGCGCCCGGTGTGCCAGCGCGGTGTTGTCGCGGTCCCAGACCCTCCAGTCCGTCGGCCAGGACGCGTCGTTGCACTGGACGGCCGTGTAGACGGCGTTGCCGTTCTCGTCCTCCACGGCCTCGTCCGGATCGGGTGCGGCCTGTGCGGTCAGCGGCTGCGGATTGCCCTTCAGATACTCCGAGAGCGCGTGCGCGCGCCGCGGCCAGTAGCGGTCGAAGTAGCCGGCCCGGAGGTACGCCGACTGCAGCTCGCCGGGGCCGACCCTGCCACCCGCGGGCTCGTACGCGAGCCGCGCCCGGACCTTCTCGTAACTGTCCAGCACCGCCTCGGGCGTCGCCCCCAGGCCGTACCTTCCGTGGTGCCGGGCGACCCAGGCGCGGAAGTCCGCCCACCGGCTCTCGAAGGCCAGTGACTGCTCCAGGTTGTTGACGTACCAGATCTTCTCCGGCGCGGGATCGACCGCGGAGTCGAGGACCATCCGGCGCACGTGCCGGGGAAAGAGGGTGGCGTGCAGGGCGCCCACGTACGTGCCGTAGGAGGCGCCGAGGAAGGTGAGCTGCTTCTCGTGCAGCGCCGCCCGCAGCACCTCCAGATCGCGGGCGTTGTTCAGCGAGTGGTAGTGGCGCAGGGCCGGGCCCGCGTTGCGGGCGCAGCCCTCGGCGTACGCCTTCGCCCGAGCGATCTGCTCCCGTTTGTACGAGGCCGACGGCCGGACCGGAGCCGGCGTGGGCGCCTTGGCGAAGACCCGGGGGTCCCGGCAGGTCAGCGGGGCCGAACGGCCCACCCCGCGCGGGGCGTAGCCGACCATGTCGTACGCCGCCGCGATCCGCTTCCACTCCGGCGTCCTGCCGAGTTCAGGGAAGTACATGCCCGAACCGCCGGGCCCGCCGGGGTTGTAGACGAGCGCGCCCTGACGTTCGGCCGGTTTGCCGGTGGCCTTCACCCGGCTGACGGTGAGCCGGATCCGACGGCCCCCCGGATCTGCGTAGTCGAGCGGGACGGCGACCGTGCCGCACTCGACGGGCCGGGGGAGCTCCTCGGCGGACGGGCAGGCGCCGAAGGAGATTCCGGTGGTCCACGCGTGCGCGGCGGCGATGGCCGTGCCCGCGTCCTCCGGCGTGGTGCCCGCTTCGACGCCGCCCGCCGGGGCTGAGGCGAGCGCCGACAGGACCAGGGAGCCGATGGCCCCGTACAGCGCTACTGCTCTCATCGCGTTCCCCTTCGTACCGCCAGTGGCACGAAGATCAGCAGAGCGACGCACTTTGTAAAGCACTTCTGTTCGAGTGTCGTGTCATTGACCCCTATGCGCCGTCCGCCGGTCGCCGAGTGCGGCGCGCAGCGCCGGATCGTCGAGCGCGCGGACGCCGTGCACGGCCACCGCGGTGAGGAAGGCCCGTTCCCCGCCGTCGGGTCGCGGGGGCAGCCCGCGCAGCAGCCGTCGGCCGGCCGGGGAGGCCCAGCGGGTGTACGGATGGACCTCGACGCGGGCGATCACGAGACAGCCCAGGGTGAGCACGAGCGGAAGCGTGAACCACATCGCGACGGGACCCTTCTCGCCCTGGCCCTGAGGGAGCGTCAGCAGCGAGGCGGCCGCGAGCGCCAGGGTGAGTGCGGTCGCGCCCCACACGGCCCGCACGGCGCCCGCCAGGCCCGCCCGGACCGTCTCGGGTACGGCGAGACCGGCCGTGACGAGCCGGTCGGAGAGGGCACGTACGGCGTCGTCGGCGGCCGTGGCGTGCCGTATCGCCGCTATCCGGCACTGGCCGTCCGGGCCGATCGCACCGATCACCGAGCGTTCCAGATCGTCCTCGCCCTCCGGGTCGACGACGGTGGCCCAGCCGGTGTGCGCGAGGAGCAGCCGCCGACCGCGGTGCATCGCGACCATCGTCAGCTCGGCCACGCGGTGCGGGCCGCCGGCCAGGAAAGCGGCTTCGTACAGGCTCAACTCGTGGTCACGGACGTGCCCGTGGCCCGGGGCGGGGCTGTCGTCGGAGCCGGAGCCGGAGCCGGAGCCGGAGCCGGAGCCGGAGCCGGGAACAGGGCCGGGAACGGGGCCGGGAACGGGGCCTTGGCCGTGGTCGTCGTGGGCGGCGTCGGCGGCGGCAACGCAGAGCCGGCCGCAGCTGATGCCCGCCGCGGCCCACGCCAGCAGCAGGAAGAGGACCCAGAACATGGCGGATTTCTACGCGAGATCACCTCCTGCGCGCCATGGGAATTCCAGGATGCGGACGACCGTGCGTCATGGACCCGTGGTGGCGGGGCGGGGCCTGCTCACGGCGGGCGGCAGCGGCGGCAGGCTTCTGCCGCAGGTGCTTCGGGGACGGGGTGACCGGGACGGCAGACCGCGGGGTCCTGCCGGGCACCGGCGGCGGGGGACCGGTCGGGCTCGCTGTGGCGGTGCCCGCGTCCTGTGCGGCGATGGCGTCGAAGTCGACGAGTCCGGTCGCCTCCAGGCATTCGATGTGGTCGAGGACGGCCGTGTTGGCGTCGTCGGCGAGGGCGCGCACCAGGGAGTTGCGGGTGGTGTGCCGGACCTCGGCGATCAGCGTGAAGAAGGTGCCATGGGCCTGGCGCAGGGTGTTGGTGAATCTGACCGCGTACTCCTGGCCGTGGGCACCGGTCAGTTCGGTCAGCCAGCCGCGCTGCCGGTCCGTGGGCTGGCTGGGCAGCTCCATGGTGAGCCGGGACGCGACCTCGCGGACCCGGGCGTCGAGATAGGTGTGGCCTTCGACGAGATGCCGGCCGGCCACGGTGACGGCGCGGCTCGGCGCCCGGCCGACGGCCTGCTGCCCGGCCGGGAGCGCCCACAGCCCGGCGAGTCTGACCTGGACGATGAAGTCCCGGTCGGCGGCGGACAGCGGGCCCCAGCGGGTCGGCACGGTATCGGCCGTGGGGCCGGCCGTCCGGTGCGTGCCGGCGCGGTCCGCGTACGACCAGAGGGGGAACACGAGCGCGGCGATGGTCGCCGTCACGGCGACGACGACCATTCCGGTGCCGGCGAGCGGGGTGGAGCGGGCGGGGGTGCGCATGGTGCCTCCTGCGTGCGGCCCGCACGCTACTGGGCGCCGTGCTGATCCCGTGGGCGGTTGCGGGAAGTCAGCCGGAACTGCCCCCACCGCAGCTTGAACCTCCGCCTCCACCGCAGCTGGATCCGCCTCCCGAGCTGCCTCCGCAGCTTGAACCCCCGCCCGAGGAGCTTCCGCAGCCGCTGCTCCCGCCGCAGGAGCTGCCGCTCGCGCCGCCGCAGCCCCCGCCGCCCGACCCGCCGGAGCCGGGCCCCGACGTGGCGCACCACACGACGGCCTGGGCAGGGATGTACGCATCCGGCGAACCGCTGCCACTGCCACTGCCGCTGTGGCCGGCCGACCGGCCACCGGTCCGCCCCAGCCGGGCCGCCGCCATGAGCTGCGCCTGGAACACCGGGTCGGGCAGCGCGCGCAGCCCGCCCAGCGCCACCCGGTGGCCGACGTCCGCGCTGTACGCATGCGCTGCGCGGTACTCCCAGGCCGCCCGCCGGCCCGCGGGGGTGACCTTGCCGCCCGCGCGCGCGGCGCAGACCAACCCGATCACCAGGCCCGCGAGGCAGGCCGGCAGCACCTTCACGATGAACGGGAAGGGAGCGTCCGCGAGCCCGTCGTGCGCCGCGTACTGCACGATCGTCAGGACCATGGCGAGCGGCAGCATGACGAAGGACGCGGCCGCCTGCCAGCCGCCCCGGACGCGCCACGGGCGGCCCGCGCCCGCCGGAACCATCAGTCCGCGTGCCGCGAGCCCGTCGCCGATCTCCTGCACCGCGGGGTTGCGCATCACGGCGAGCCGGAGCGTGTGCAGGGCGCCGCTCGGCGCCGCGGCGAGTTCGAGCAGGACGGCACGCTCGACATGGTTGCGGGCGACGGGCTGCTGGACGGCGACGATGCCCGGGCCGCCGACCGCCAGGCGCCCGTCCGCCTGCATCGCGGCGAGGGCGGTGTCGGCGACACGTGCGGGCCCGCCGTTCAGGAACGCGACCTCCAGCAGGTCGTGCACGGGGCCGCCGGGGCCGCGGCGCGTGCCCGCCACACCCTTGATCAGCAGCACCGAGGAGGCGGCCACGGCGAGATACACCAGCACGGCGAGTACGTTCATCAGCACGGGGTCACCTCCGGACGAGTGCGGCGCGGGCCGCCCGTACGAAACGGGCCGAACGGCGGGGCGGGCGGGACGCCGCCCGGTCCTGCCACCAGTGGGTGAGCCGCCGCCGGGCGGCCGGGTCCTCCGGCCGGCCCGCGATCAGCAGCTGCTCGGCGAAGTCCAGCGCGTCCCGCCGGTAGCCGTCCCGCATGGGGCGGGACTTGGCGTACGCCAGGAACGCGGGCCGGTAGCCGCTCCCGAGGATCTCCGGAAGCTCGGGCGCGACCTTGGCCACGACATCGGCCCGCTTGGCGGCGAGCGCGCGGATCTGCACCTGGAGCCGCCGCGGATCGAAGCCCTCCGGCGCGGGCGTCCCGGCGACCAGCGCGGACAGCAACGCGGCCTGGGCGAGCCCGACCCGCTCCCGCGCGGGCGCGCCGGCCGGCTCGGCCTGCTCGGCCGGCTCGGCCTGCTCGTGGTCGGCCTGCTCGTGGTCCGTCTGCTCGTGGTCCGCCTGCGCGGACTCGGCCTGCGCGGACAGGAGGTCGGCCTCCCGCTCTGCGGCGCCCCGTGTCTCGCCTCGGTCATCGCCTCGCGCACCGTCACCCGGTGCGGCGGCGGCCACCGTCGCCCGGATCGTCTCCAGTTCCGTCTCCAGCTCCGCCGCCGGCGGGAAGTCGTCGTCGCGCTCCAGCAGCACGCCCGGCGGGTCCGTCCGGGAACGCAGCTCCGCAAGGATGTCGAGGACCGGCCGGGAGACCGGGTGCGCGTGCGTGTCGTGCCAGACGCCGTCGCGCTCGACACCACCTGCCACATGGACGTACGCGATCGCCTCGACGGGCAGCTCGTCGAGGGCCTTCACCGGGTCCTCGCCCCGGTTGATGTGATTCGTGTGGAGATTGGCGACATCGATGAGCAGCCGTACGCCGGTCCGCTCGACCAGCTCCGCCAGGAACTGGCCCTCCGTCAGCTCCTCCCCGGGCCAGGAGACCAGCGCCGCGATGTTCTCCAGCGCGAGCGGCACCGGCAGGGAGTCCTGGGCGATGCGTACGTTCTCGCAGAGCACGTCCAGGGCGTCGCGGGTGCGCGGCACGGGCAGCAGATGCCCGGCCTCCAGGCGCGGCGTCGCGGTGAGGGGGCCACCGGCCCGGACGAAGGCGATGTGCTCGGTGACGAGCGGCGATCCGAGTGCCTCGGCACGCTCCGCCAGGTCCGCCAGCCGCTTCTCGTCGGGCCGGTCGGCCCCGCCGATCCCGAGGGAGACACCGTGCGGGACGACGGTGACACCGCGCTCCAGGAGCCGTACGAGGGAAGCGGGAAGGTGGCCGGGGCAGACGTTCTCCGCGACGACCTCGACCCAGTCGACGCCGGGCAGTCGCTCCACGGCGTCCGCGATCTCCGGTCGCCAGCCGATACCGGTGCCGAGCCTGCCGAGCGTGTTGGGCCGGTCGAGCCCGTTGGGCCGGTCGAGCCTCTTCATGGGTCCCCTCCTCTGCATGTGCAGTGGTCATGGCCCCGCCGGACCCTGCCGAATCCGGAGGAGGGGACGTTCAGAGCTTGATTTGAGGTTCCACAGGCCCAAGGGCCTGCCCGGCCCTGGCCGTCAGCCTCCCGCCCCCGGCGCGGGGCGGTCGGTGTTGACCGCGGTCGGCGGTCCGGGCTGCGTCGACGGCCGGGACGTGAACGACTGGTCCTGGCCCGTCGGAGCCACCGGGGACGGCGCGGGCGGCAGGTTGCCGTTCGGGGGCGGCGGGCCCGAGGGGCTGGCCGTCGCGCCGCCCGCGGCCTCGTTGGCGATCGCGTCGAAGTCCACCATGCCGGTGCCTTCGAGCATGGTGATGTGGTCCAGGACGGTCTGGTTCGCGTCGCTCGCCAGCTGGCGTATCAACGTGTTGCGGGTGGTGTGCCGGACCTGGGCGATCAGCGCGAAGACCTTGCCGTGCGCGTTGCGCAGCAGGTTCGCGAACTTGTACTCGTACTCCTTCCCGGTCGCCGCCGACAGCTCGCGCAGCCAGCCCTGCTGCTGCTCGTTGGGCTGGTTCGGCAGTTCCACGCCGAGCTTCGCCGCCACATCACGGGCCCGCTGGTCGAGGTCCGTGTGGCCGACGATGAGGTGGTCCCCGGCGTCCTTGATGGCCTTGCTCGGCGCGCGTTCGATCGCCTGCTGGCCGGCCGGCAGCTCCCACAGTCCGGCCAGCCGGACCTTCACCAGGAAGTCGCGGTCGGTCGCCGACAGCGGGCCCCACTGCGTTGCCACGGACGAGGCGTTGAGGTTCGCCTGCCCGGTTCCGGAGCGGTCGGCGTAGGACCACACGGGGAACGCGAGCGCGCCGACAGTGGCGACCAGCGCCGCGATGATGAGCGCTGTCCCGTTGATACGCCGCAACAAATGTGCCTCCCGAGCCGTTATGCGTGTCGCAGAATCAACCGGCAACCGAACCGGCGGTTCAACCTACTTGGCAGTACTGGAAGGTACGTAACAGGGCCCGGTTCTGTTCAGTTCTCCTCAGCCGCGCTCTGGAGGACCGGCCACGACCGTGACCGAGCCCGGCGCGATCTCCGTGAAGCCCGCGTCCCGTACCGTCGGCAGACCGCTCGTGGCCAGTTCGGCCCAGCGGCCGGGATGCGCGGTCCGTACGGCCAGCGGGAATCCGGCCTCGCGCCACGCCTTGCGCTCGGCGTCGTCCATGTCCCACCACAGCAGTTGCGCCCCGTGCCCGACCTGCGCCATCTCCTTGCCGGTCGACATGTGCAGATCGGGGTTGAGCCAGATCAGGGCCTGGCGGGGGTCGATGTCGCCGGCCGGGTCCGCCGTGTCCTGCGGATCCTGCAGCTCCGTCCCCGACACCTGCAGTTTCACCAGCTCCTTGGGCCAGCCGTCCAGCGGCACCGGCGGAAACACCCGTACCTCGGCGGTCTCTCCCGTCACCGTGATACCGGGGAGCGCCGAGGCCCGCCGCCACTCCGCACCGCGCGCCCGCCGCACCACCTTGCGGATCCGGGCGTCCTGCCAGTCCCGCATCGCCTGCGCCCATTCCCCGTCACCGAGCGAGCGCTCGTCCGAGAGGATGACCAGAACCGCGCGGGCCGCGGCCTCCAGCGCGTCGGTACGGGACGGCGGAGCGGTCTTCTCGATCCGGACCACGAGCGGAAGGACGTACTGCGGAGCCTCGTCGCGCGTGGTGCGCTCCTGCCGGAAGGGACTGTCGGTGCTGTTCACCCGCTCAGTCTGCCAGCGGCCCGGCCGTCGGTTGGGGGCGGTTGTTGGCGGAACGAAAGGCTCCGGGCGACGATGCTCCGCATGAAGAGCGATCTCTTTGCCAGCGAGAACATGGCGCAGCAGGCTTCCGCACCCGGAATGAGCCTGCAGAACGCCAAATCGATCAAGTACGCCGTCAACGGGGAGATGTTCGCGCGACAGGGGGCGATGATCGCCTATCGCGGAAACCTCCAGTTCGAGCGGAAGGGCCAGGGCATAGGCGGCATGCTCAAGCGCGCCGTCACCGGCGAGGGTCTGCCGCTGATGGCCGTACGCGGCCAGGGCGAGGCCTGGTTCGCGCACGAGGCCGCGAACTGTTTCATCGTCGACATCGACCACGGCGACGCGCTCACCATCAACGGCCGCAACGTCCTCTGCTTCGACCCGACGCTCGCGTACGAGATCAAGACCGTGAAAGGCGCCGGAATGACCGGAGGCGGCCTGTTCAACAGCGTCTTCACCGGCTACGGCAAGCTCGGGGTGATGTGTGAGGGCAACCCGCTGGTGATCCCCGTCACCGCGCAGCAGCCCGTGTACGTGGACACCGACGCGGTCGTCGGCTGGAGCGCCCAGCTGAACACGTCGCTGCACCGCTCGCAGTCCATCGGCTCGATGCTCCGCGGCGGCTCGGGCGAGGCGGTCCAGCTGATGCTGCAGGGCGAGGGATTCGTGATCGTCAGGCCGAGCGAGCTGACCCAGCAGAAGGCGTCGGCGAACTGAAACTGCGAGGAGTGGGCCGCCGTTACGGCCTGGGCGGCCCGTGGGTGCTGCGCGGAGTCGGCCTCGACCTGGCCGCGGGGACGCTGGTCCGGGTCGAGGGCGGCAACGGCAGTGGAAAATCCACCCTGCTGCGGCTGCTCGCCGGGATCGACGCGCCGACCGAGGGACGCATCACGGGACGGCCGCGCACGGCGTACGTGCCCGAACGGTTCCCGGCCGCGCTGCCGTTCACCGCGACCGGCTATCTCGTCCACGTCGGCCGTGTCCATGGCCTCGGCCGCGGTGCGGCGGAGCGCGGCGCGCGTGAGTGGCTGGAGCGTTTCGGAGCCTCGGGTCATGCGCGTACGCCGCTGACCGAACTGTCCAAGGGCACCAGCCAGAAGGTCGCCGTGGCCCAGGCGCTGATCGCCGAGCCGGAGCTGCTGGTCCTCGACGAGGCCTGGACAGGTCTCGACACCGGGGCCCGCGCCGAACTCGACCTGGCCGTCGCGCAGCGCGTCGCCGCCGGAGCGACGGTCGTCTTCGTCGACCACGATCCGCGGCGGCTGGCGGGCGCGGTCGACGTGGGGCATCGCGTCGAGGGCACGGGGCTGGTGCCGGCGCCGGTCACGCCCTCACCTGTGGCGGCAGGAGCGGTCCGCATCGTCGTGTCGGGCCCGCCGGGAGCGGCACTGCCCGCCGGGCTGCCGGTGTCGCGCACGCGCGGTGCGGGCTCGGACGGTGCGGGCACGGGCGCGGGTGGCGATGAGGGCGCGGACCGTGCGGGCACACACGGCATCGCCGTCCTGGAGGTGCCGGACACCCACTCGGACGCGGCGCTGCGGGCACTGCTGACGGCCCGCCCGCCGTGGCACGTACGGTCCGTGGCCCCCGTGCCGGCCGGTCCGGACGCCGGGGCCCGCGAGGGGGACTCATGAGTGCGCTCATCCGCTACCAGTCCGCCCTGCTGGTGCGCTCGCAGCGCTGGCTGGCGCCCGTCCTGCTGTACGCGGCCTTCCTCGCCGTCGGTGTGCAGTCCGGGCAGCCCGTGCTGGACTCGCTCGGGTACGCCGCCGCCGGGCTGTTGCCCGTCACCGCCTGCCTGGTCCGGGTCTGCGCCAACCAGGAGCCCGCCGCCGCCCGGAACATCGTGGCAGCGGCGGCCGGCCCGCCACGGGTCCACCTCGCCACGCTGGCCACGGCCGCGGGCTGGGCGGCCCTCCTGGGCATCGCCGGCACCGTCGTCGTCGCGCTGATCAGCAAACCGATGAGCGGCGACAACCGCGTCGCCGTCCCCCTCCTGCCCGCGACCGCCGCCGGGCTGCTCGCCGCCGCGGTGTGTGTGCTGACCGGCGCGGCGGTCGGGGCGCTGTGCACCCGGCCGGTGCTGCACGGCCGCGGCTGGTCGATCGCGGCCACCGCGTCGGCCTCGCTGCTCGCCCTGGTCCTGGCCGGCTCCCCGGCGCAGGCGGCTGTCACCGGCCTGGTCACCGGCTCCCGCACCGGGGCCGTGCACCATCCGGTGGCTCCGCTCGCGGGGGCGGTGCTGGTCGCGGCCGCGGCGGTCGCCCTGACCTGCCTGCTGAGCCACCGGCGCGACGGCGGTGACGGGTGACGGGTGACGGGTGACGGGTGACGGGGAGACGGGAGACGGCGGGGACGGGTGACGGTGAGATGACGGGTGACGACGGGTGTGACGACGCGGAGACACGGGATGCCGGGGGACAGGCCCTAGTCTCGTCCGTATGGACGAAGCAACCCCGTACTGCGAGCCCTCGGCCGCCGCGCCGCAGGCCACGCCCGCCCAAGCGGACGGCCCGTTCGCGGACTGCGTGCTGTGCGGAGAGCCGACGGAGTACCCCGAGTCGGTCAAGGGCGCGACCCTGTGCCCGGTCTGCGAATGGCGCGAGGCCGAGCGCAGGGCCTGCTCGGGCTAGGGAATGTCCGGTGGATCAGGTCGCGCGCGGCAAGATCCACAGGGCAGCCGCCTACGGCGCGCCGCCCGCGCCTGCCATCAGCTCGGAGACCTTGACGAAGCGGTAGCCGCGCCGACGCAGCTCCGGGACGATCCGCCGGACCGCCTCCTCGGTGACCGGCGCCGCGCGGCGGGTGCAGTGCATCACGACCAGCGAACCCGGCTTCACTCCTGACAGGACCTGCTCCACTACCGCCTCCGGGTCCTTCGCGAAGGCGTCGCCGCTCACCACGTCCCACTGCACGGCCGTGACCTCGGCCGGGGCCAGTGCGCGCAGCGCGCGCTCGTCGTAACAGCCGCCGGGGAAGCGGAAGTAGGGCACGACATTGCGCGCGCCCGCCGTGCGGAATGCCGCGAATGCCCGTCGGACATCGGCGGCCATCTGCTCCTTGCCGACCATCGGCAGCCCGTAACACGGGGAGGCGAAGGCGTAGTGGCTGTAGGAGTGGTTGGCGATCTCGAAGAGCGGATCGTTGCCGATGGCCCGCGCCTGGTCGGGATACTGCTCGGCCCAGCGGCCGGTCATGAAGACGGTGGACGGGACCTTGAGACGGCGCAGTGAGGCGATCAGCCGGGGGTTGTCGAAACGCTCACCGCGCGCCGCTCTCGGGCCCTGGTCGGCCGTCATGTCGGCGTCGAAGGTGAGGGCGACCGTCTTGCCGGCGGCTGCGGACCCGGCGGTTGAGCCGGCTGCGGACCCGGTGGCTGACCTGGTCGGGGCCCGTTCGAAGACGCGGGTCAGTCCGTCCGGTCCCGGAGCCAGGGTGGGCGGCTTCGCCGGCGCGGCGGGTTGGGCGGGTCCGGCGGGAGCGACGGGCTCGGAGGGAGCGGCGGGCTCGGGGGCCGCGGCAGGTGCGGACGGAGCGACCGCGGCGGGTGCGGCGGCGCCGTCCCCCGCTCCGCCGACGGTGCACCCGGTCAGCGCCGCCCCGATCGCCGCCAGTGCAGTCAATCTCCGTACAAAAATGCTCACTCGCGGAAAGTATACGATCATCCGCTGATGCCGGGTACGCCTCGCCCTGACGGTCCGTCAAGAAGATTTCCTTGCGGATGCGATGAGCAAAACCAGGTGCGCCATCCGTATGAAGGGCCGGACGCGTCCCCCGGTCTCCTTCGGCGACCGGAGTCCGTACCCCCCGCAGGAGGCAAAGAGTTGAGTCACAGGCGCATACCCAAGCGGAAGGCGATTCTCGCCGGAGCCGGGGCGGTGGGCATTGCCGCAGCGGCCGTGCTGCTGCCGAATGCCAACGCTTCGCAGTCCGGGTCGGGGGACGAGCCGGACGCCCCCAGGAAGATGAGCGCGGCGTCCGCCGCGAAGCTCGTCCAGCAGCTGGGCGAGCAGCTCGGCGAGTCCTACGGCGGGGCGTACTACGACGCGGCGAAGAAGCAGCTCGTCGTCAATGTCGTGGGCGACAACGACAACGTGAGCGGCCAGGTCGAGCGGGCCGGTGCGGTGGCCCGCAGCGTGCAGAACAGCGCGAGCACCCTGAAGTCCGCGACGCAGTCGCTGTCCCGCGACGCGAGCGTTCCGGGGACCGCCTGGGCCGTCGACCCGAGGACGAACCAGATCCTGGTCACCGCCGACCGCACGGTCACCGGCGGGCGCTGGGACAGACTCGAATCGGCGGTCGAGTCCCTGGGTGACGGCGTGGCCCGGATCCAGAAGTCCGCGGGCGAGTTCAAGCCCTTCATCGAGGGCGGGGACGCCATCTTCGGCGGCGGCTCGCGCTGCTCGCTCGGCTTCAACGTGACGACGCAGGACGGTCAGCCCGGATTCCTCACCGCGGGCCACTGCGGCGTCGCCGCCGAGCAGTGGTCGGAGGACCAGAACGGCGCGCCCATCGGTACGGTCCAGGAGGCCGTCTTCCCCGGCGAGGGCGATTTCGCGCTCGTCACGTACGACGATCCGGGCACCGAGGCTCCGAGCGCCGTCGATGTCGGCAACGGACAGCTCGTGGAGATCGGGCAGGCGGCCGACGCGGCCGTCGGCCAGGAGGTCTTCCGCATGGGCAGCACCACCGGCCTGAACGGCGGCCAGGTCACCGGCCTGAACGCCACCGTGAACTACCCGGAGGGCACGGTCACGGGGCTCATCCAGACCAACGTCTGCGCGGAGCCGGGCGACAGCGGCGGAGCCCTGTTCACCAGGGAAGGGGACGCGGTCGGCCTCACCTCGGGCGGGAGCGGGGACTGCACTTCGGGCGGTGAGACGTTCTTCCAGCCGGTGACGACCGCACTGGCCGCGGTCGGCGCCGAGATCGGCTGACACACGCAGCGGTGGGCCCCGGGCATCGGCGGATGCCCGGGGCCCACGCGCGGCCTCTCCCGTCCGAACGCGCGCTCGGGCATCCTCGACGCTGAAGCGGCGTGCGCCGTGGGTGCGTTCCGGAGAAACGGGTGGGGAACATGAGACGGATCACGGGTGTCGCGGGGCTGCTGGCCGCGGCTCTGCTGCTGTCGGGGTGCGACGGGAGCGGCGCGGCGAAAGGCGCGCCGGACAGCACGGCGAGCAGCGCGCCGGCCACCGCCTCCCCGTCTTCGCCCTCGCCCCGTCCGTCCCCTTCGCCGTCCCCGCCGGACGCGCCCACCGCCGTCCCCGCCCCCGCGCCCACCGACAAGGACGAACGACTGGTCGCCGCGACCATGACCGGCGGTATCGACGGCAGTCACGAAAGCGTCATCGTCCGCGGCGACGGCTCGTACACCCGCCTGGGGCGCGGCAAGCCCGATGAGTCGGGCCGGTTGACACCGGCCGAACTCGCGACGCTCCGCAAGGCACTTTCGGACGCGGACTTCCCGCGACTCCCACGGATCTCGATGGGAGATCCGGTCCCTGACGGACGGGTGTACGCGATCATCTACGGCGGCCGCGAGGTCGTGACCGGCGACCCGGCGCCACCGCCCGCGCTCGGCAGGGTGATCTCCGCGCTGCCGTTCGCGGACCGGTGACCGGACCGGCTGACGCGGATCGGTCGGCGACCGGGACCGGAGCCCCGGACCGGAGCCCGGTCCGGGGCTCGCGCCGTGCGGCGCCCCCGTCCCCGCGGGCATCAACTCTGGCTGGCATCGATTTTGGCGAGAGGGCAGCAGGTTGTACCACGTTTGACTTTCCTATGTCGATATGCCTACTTTGGAGCCAGATTGGTGGAAACGATCGCCTTTTTGCCTTATGAAAAGGTAAAGGCGAGCAATCTCAAGATCCCGATCGACGACCACCATGTTGTCGGTTGTCCGACGGACAGATGCCCCGCCGCGGGGCTGCTCGACTGAGCAGCCCGGGCAGGCCCGATGCCGCGCGTTCAGCGCGTGAGCCGGCCGTGGCAATTCCCGCCATTTCAAGGCCGACGTACCGGGTCCTTTCGTGAACGCATCGTATTTACACCGGTGCTGACGCCACCGCGGCCGTGCAGGGTTCTCAGTCCCGTCCATGCCCCGGGAAGGGAAAGCACCATGCGGGCAAAGACATCCATGATATTCAGGCTGTTCGCCAGCCTGTTCGCGGCTCTGGCTCTGACCCTCGGCGGAGCCGGCATATCGAGTGCCACACCCAGCACGTCCCAGCCGTCGCACTACTACTGCGACTACTACTGGGTCGGCTTCGGCTTCTTCGATCCTTACTACGCCTACTACTGCTACGACGACGGATATCGCGGCGACCGCGGATACCGCTACTACGACGACTACGGCTACTACTACGACAACGGTGACCGGGGATTCGGTGACCGTGGCGACAACCGTGACCGTGGCGGCAACTTCGGCGACCGTGGCGACAACGGTGACCGTGGCGGGAACTTCGGCGACCGTGGCGGTAACGGTGGCGGCGACCGTGGTGGCAACGGCGGTGGCAACGGCGGTGGCGGCGACCGTGGCGGCAACGGCGGTGGTGGCCGCTGACGCCGACGCATCACTTCGGTGATGCCGACAGGCTTCACTCCGGTGGTCCCCGCGTCGCGACGGCGGCGCGGGGACCAGTCGCGTCCCGCCGCATCGGCATGGGAATACGGACACCGGAATACCGGCTCACTCCGAACGCTTCGGTACCCCCTCCAGCAGCAGCCTCCTGGACACTTCCACGTCGAAGTCACCCTTCGGATACTGCGGATCCAGCTCCTCCAGGTGCTCCTGGAGCAGTCGGCTGACCGCCCAGTTCCGGTACCACTTGCGGTCGGCCGGGACGACGTACCACGGGGCCTCGGGAGTCGAGCAGTGCTCCAGCACCAGCTCGTACGCCTTCTGGTACGCGGGCCACAGCGCGCGCTCCTCGATGTCGCCCGCGTCGAACTTCCAGTGCTTGTGGGGATTGTCCAGCCGTGCCAGCAGCCGACGGTGCTGCTCCTCGTACGAGATGTGCAGAAAGACCTTGACCACCGTCACGCCGTCCTCGGCGAGCGACTTCTCGAACTGGTTGATCTCGTCGTAGCGGCGGCGGATCCGGCCGCGAGGTGCCAGGTCACGCACCCGTGCGATCAGGACGTCCTCGTAGTGCGACCGGTCGAAGATGCCGATCTCGCCGGAGCGCGGCAGCTCCCGCATGATCCGCCACAGGAAGGGATGGTCCTGTTCCTCCGGGGTCGGAGCCTTGAACGCCTTGATCCGGCAGCCGACCGGGTTGAACAGCCCGATCACATGCTTGACCGTGCCGCCCTTGCCGCTGGTGTCCATGCCCTGGAGCACCAGCAGCAGTCTGCGGCGGTCGCCCGCCGTGCCGGCCGCGTACAGCCGTTCCTGCAGGTCCGCGAGGTGTTCGCCCATCGCGGCCATCGCCGCGAGGGCGGCGGTCTTGTCCCCGGGGCCGGCCGGGGTGGCCCCGGCGTCGTACGAGGCGAGGTCGCCCCCTTCGCCCGGTCGGACGCGGAGCAGTTCACGGAGCCGGTCGGGCTTCTTGTCCACAGAGTTCTTCTTCGCCATCTTGTGCCCCTTCCCGGTCCGGCCCCCCTTCCCCGATCCTCCATCGGAACGGACGGCAGCCGAATGGCAGCGACCCGGCGCCGGATCCCTCCCCGGCTGTCGCTCGCTCTGCGGTCGTACCTTTGGCGGTCGTACCTTGGGCGTTCGTGGGTACTGCGGTCATGAGGCAACTCCCTGCCGGCGGACAGGAGATGTGACCCGCATGTGCGCACCATGCGTTCAGGCATGCCTGCAATTGCGCGTGAAGCATGCGGGTCACTGTGCCCCGTGGGGGAGCCGGTGTTACGCCAGCTTGGCGGAGAGCGTGATCGTCGTACCCGTCAGCGCCTGGCTCACCGGGCAGTTCTTCTTGGCTTCCTCGGCGGCCGCCTGGAAGCCGTCCTCGTCGAGGCCGGGGACCTCACCGGTGACGGTCAGGTGGATACCGGTGATGCCCTCACCCGGCTGGAAGGTGACGTCGGCCTTGGTCTCCAGACGGGTGGGCGGGGTACCCGCACCGGTGAGTCCGTGGGACAGGGCCATGGAGAAGCAGCTGGAGTGCGCGCCGGCGATGAGCTCCTCGGGGCTGGTCTTGCCGTTCGCCTGCTCGGCGCGCGACGGCCAGGAGACGGGCTGGCTCGGGATGCCGGAGGAGTCGAAGGAGACGACGCCCGAGCCCTTGAGCAGCTCACCTTCCCAGACGGTGTGCGCCGTACGCGTGGTGGCCATGATGGATCCCTTCTAAAGGACTGCAAAGATTGCAACGAATCGGTTCCAACCGGCCCCAACCTACTGGAATCTACGGGCCGACAAGGCCCTTCGCGTCCCGGGCGAGCGCCGTCAGCCGGGAGATCGCCCGGAAGTACTTCTTCCGGTACCCGCCCTTCAGCATCTCGTCGCTGAACAGCTGGTCGAAGGGGAGGCCGGAGGCCAGCACCGGCACCTCACGGTCGTACAGCCGGTCGGCGAGGACGACGAGCCGCAGGGCCGTCGACTGGTCCGGCACCGGCCGCACATCGGTGAGGCAGACCGCGCTCAGCTCGTCCGTCAGCGCGCCGTAACGGCTGGGGTGGACGCGCGCGAGGTGCTCCAGCAGCCGGGGGAAGTCGTCGAGGGAGGCGCCCTCGGTGGCGTACGCGGCCTTGGTGACCTGCTCGTCCGAGTACGGCGGCGGGGCCTCGGGCAGTCCGCGGTGGCGGTAGTCCTCGCCGTCGATCCGCAGCGGCCGGAAGTGCGCGGAGAGGCCCTGGATCTCGCGGAGGAAGTCGACGGCGGCGAAGCGGCCCTCGCCGAGCTTGCCGGGCAGCGTGTTGGAGGTGGCAGCGAGCGCGACGCCCGCGTCCACGAGCTTGCCGAGCAGGGTCGACACGAGGACGGTGTCGCCCGGGTCGTCCAGCTCGAACTCGTCGATGCAGAGGAGGCGGTGCCCGCTGAGCGTCTTCACCGTCTGCTGGAAGCCGAGCGCACCGACGAGATTGGTCAGCTCCACGAAGGTGCCGAAGGCCTTGAGGGCCGGCTCGGCGGGCGTCGCGTGCCAGAGCGAGGCCAGCAGATGGGTCTTGCCGACGCCGTAGCCGCCGTCCAGGTACATCCCGCGCGGCCCGGTGGGCTCCGGCGGCTTCCTGGCGAACCAGCGGCGCCTGCCGCTGCCGGTGGCGTGCGCACCGCCCAGACCCGCCGCGAAGGTGCTCAGCACGGTGACCGCCTCGGCCTGGCTGGGCTGGTCCGGGTCGGGGACGTACGTGTCGAAGCGGACCGAGTCGAAGCGCGGCGGCGGCACCATCTCGGCGACCAGACGGTCGGCGGGGACGTGGGGCTCGCGGGCGCACAGGGACAGCGGGACCGCTTCGGTTATGGGGGTGGTCGACACAACCATCCACTGTACTGAGTCGCGCCGTGCCTGCGTGCGCCGCGCTCCGGGAGTCGCACCCGCGTCCCGCCGCACTCCGGGAAGGGCGGCGGGGGCGTGCCAGACTGCACGGCATGCGACGCCTGTTCCCTGTGACCGACCCGGCAGCCGAGACGACCGACCGGGAGTGGGGGCTCGACGAGCTGGCCGACGCCTACGCGTACCCGTCCGGCGGCGGTCCCTGGCTGCGGGCCAACATGGTCTCGTCCCTGGACGGAGCGGCCCAGCACGACGGACGCTCCCAGCCGCTCTCCTCCGACATGGACATGCGGATCTTCGGCACCCTGCGGGCGCTGGCCGACGTGGTGGTCGTCGGCGCGGAAACGGTACGGCAGGAGGGCTACCGGCCGGCCCGCGCCCGGGAGGCCTTCGCCGCGCGCCGGGAGGCCGCGGGGCAGGGCCCCGCCCCCGCGATCGCCGTGGTCACCGCGAGCCTCGACCTGGACTTCACACTCCCCCTCTTCACCTCCCCCCTGGTGCCGACGCTGATCCTGACCGGAGCCGCGGCGCCCCCGGACCGGGTCGCCGCGGCGCGGGAGGCGGGCGCTCAGGTGCTGATCGCCGGCGAGGGGCGGGGCGTCGACCCGGCCGGCGCCGTCCAGGCCCTGGCCGAACGGGGACTGCGACGGCTGCTCACCGAGGGCGGACCGCGGCTGCTGGGCCAGTTCGTGGCGTCGGGAGTGCTGGACGAGCTGTGCCTCACCGTGTCCCCGACGCTCACGGCGGGGGACGCCCAGCGGATCGCGGGAGGCCCGTCGCGGAGGGTGCCCGAACACTTCGCACTGGCGTCGGTGCTGGAGGAGGCCGGGTTCCTCTTCACCCGCTACCGTCGGATCTGACAAGCGGCGGAATTAGCTGCTCCGTTTAGGTCCGGGTGGGCACACTGGTCTCAGACCCCGTGCGGGCACGGGGAAGGATGGTTTCCGCAGAAGGGCTCCTGACGTGTTCACAAGCGTATTGATGATCGAGAAGCCCCTCACGTCCACCGACGTGGAGTTCGTCACGACCCTGCACGGGGACGAGCCGACCTCCTTCGTCGTCCTCATGCAGCCGCGCGGCGACCAGGCCGACCTTCTGCTGCGCGCCATCGACGACGTGGCCATGGGTGAGCTGAAGGAAGCCGTCCGCGAGGGTGAGGAGCCCGGGGGCGAGGAAGCCAGGAAGCCCGCGGAGCTCGCCCTCGAGAACTCCCTGGCCGCCCTGCGGGCCGCCGGCTCCGAGGCCGTCGGGCAGGTCGTCGAGGACCACCCCCTGGACAAGATGAAGGCCGTCGTCGAGGAGTCCGGCGCGGACGAGGTCATCGTCATGACCGCACCCCACTACGTCGAGGAGTTCTTCCACCGCGACTGGGCCTCCCGCGCCCGGCACAAGGTCGGCGTACCGGTGCTCAAGCTCTTCGCGCACAGCGAATAGGCTGGGGCCTTCGCACGACGTCGCACCCCTGGGAGACACAGTCATGGCATCCGGCATCCCCCACGCCATGGAACGGCCGCACTTCATCGGCATCGGCGGCGCCGGAATGTCCGGGATCGCGAAGATCCTCGCTCAGCGGGGCGCGAAGGTCGCCGGCAGCGACGCCAAGGAGTCCGCCACCGCGGAGGCGCTGCGGGCGCTCGGTGTGACCGTTCACATCGGACATGCCACCGAGCACCTCGCGGACGACGCGTCGTGCGTCGTCGTCTCCAGCGCCATCCGCACCGACAATCCCGAGCTGGCCCGCGCCGCCGAGCTGGGCGTGCCGGTCGTGCACCGCTCCGACGCGCTCGCGGCGCTCATGCGCACCTCGCGCACCATCGCGGTGGCCGGCACCCACGGCAAGACCACGACCACGTCGATGCTCGCCGTCGCGCTCACCGAGCTGGGCCTCGACCCGTCGTACGCGATCGGCGGCGACCTCGCCGGACCGGGGACGAACGCCCGCCACGGCGACGGCGAGATCTTCGTCGCCGAGGCCGACGAGAGCGACCGCAGCTTCCAGAAGTACGACCCGGACGTCGCGATCGTCCTCAACGTCGAACTCGACCACCACGCCAACTACGCGTCGATGGACGAGATCTACGAGTCCTTCGAGGCCTTCGTCGCCAAGATCCCGGCGGGCGGCACTCTGGTCGTCGGCGAGCACGCGGGCGCCCGGGAACTGGCCTCGCGGGTCGCCGCCCGCGAGGACCTGACGATCGTCAGGGTCGGCGAGGACGACGGCTCCGACGTCCGGATCCGCCGCATCCAGCCGAACGGCATGACCAGCGAGGTCACCGTCGCCATCCCGGACCACGGCGAGATCACCTTCACCGTCTCCGTCCCCGGCCGCCACTACGCCCACAACGCCGCCGCGGCACTGGCCGCCGGCGTCCGCATGGGCATCGAGCCCGCCGACCTGGCCCGTGCCCTCACCGCGTACACCGGTGTCGGCCGCCGCCTCCAGCTCAAGGGCGAGACCAAGGGCGTCCAGGTCATCGACTCGTACGCGCACCACCCCACCGAGATGACCGCCGACCTGGAGGCCATGCGCGCGGCGGCGGGGGACCGGCGCCTGCTGGTCGTCTTCCAGCCGCACCTCTTCTCCCGCACACAGGAACTCGGCACGGAAATGGGCCAGGCCCTCGCCCTCGCCGACGCCTCCGTCGTCCTCGACATCTACCCGGCGCGCGAGGACCCGGTCCCCGGCGTCACCAGCGCCCTCATCATCGACGCGGCCACCGCGGCGGGCGCCGCCGTGACCCCTGTCCACGACAAGGCGACCGTCCCGGACGTGATCGCGGGAATGGCCGCCCCCGGTGATCTCGTTCTCACCATGGGCGCGGGCGATGTGACGGATCTCGGACCGGAGATCCTGGCCCGCCTCGCCGAGTGAGGGAGAGCGAGCATGGCGTACGACGTCGAGAAGCCGGACGAGCAGTGGCGCGCGGAACTGACCCCCGCGGAATACCAGGTGCTGCGCCAGGCCGGCACCGAGCCCGCCTTCCGCGGTGAGTACACGGACACCAAGACCAAGGGCGTCTACTCCTGCCGGGCGTGCGGCGCCGAGCTCTTCACCTCCAACGAGAAGTTCGCGTCGCACTGCGGCTGGCCGTCCTTCTACGACCCGAAGGACACCGACGCCGTCGAGCTGATCGAGGACCGGTCCCACGGGATGGTCCGCACCGAGGTCCGCTGCGCGCGCTGCGGCTCGCACCTCGGGCACGTCTTCGAGGGCGAGGGGTACCCGACCCCGACGGACCAGCGGTACTGCATCAACTCGATCTCCCTGCGACTGACGCCCGACGAGGACTGACGTCGGCGCCTCCGGGCCGGCATCCCCCATGCGAGTGACGCAGAGGGGATACCGGCTCGGTGGGTTAATGCTTGCGTTAATTTCGCCGTCATGGGTCAAGTGGGAAGTGATCCTCGTCGCGGAGGTTGCGACGTGGTTCGATGAGCTGGCGGAGGCGGACTGGGACAGTGCCGAGCAGGTAGAGGACGCCATCGACGCCTTGTCGATGTTCGGGCCCGCTCTGGGCCGTCCGCTCGTAGACCGGATCAAGGGCGCGGAGCAGCACCATATGAAGGAGCTGCGACCGGGCTCCTCGGGTACGAGCGAGATCCGGATCCTGTTCGCGTTCGACCCAATACGCCGGGCGGTCTTGTTGGTCGCCGGTGACAAGGCAGGTAACTGGCAGCGCTGGTACGACGCCAACATCCCGCTCGCCGAGAAGCGCTACCAGGTGCACCTCGCCGAACTCGATACCAGGGAGTACGAATGAGCACGGTCAGCTGGGAGGAGACGAAGCGCAAGGCTCGCGAGCGCCGGGAAGCCGCCGGGCTGCCGGTCCGCTCTGCCGAGGAGAAGCAGGCGGAAATGGGCCGGCTGATGGCCGAGGTCCGGGCATATCGGCTCGCGGAGATCCGGCGCGAGCAGTCGCTGACGCAGAGGGACGTGGCGAAGACGATGGGAGTCTCCGCTCCTCGGGTCTCGGCGATCGAGCACGGCGAAGCCGACCGGACGGAGGTCGCTACCCTGCGGTCGTACGTCGAGGCACTCGGCGGCAGGCTCCGCGTGGTGGCCGACTTCGGCGACACGGAGTACACCGTCGCCTGATCGGCTCACGGCCGACGTTTGGGTGGGACCATCACCACCTTGCGGCAGACACGACTGGTTGACAGCGGTTCGCCAGCGGCCAAGGGTGTAGCCGGACCGGCTGACCGCAACCTCAGGGGGCCTCGTGCCGTCGTATTTGAGTCCCGGGGTGTATCTCGAAGTACTGGCGTCCGCAGTGGGGCCGATGCCCGCAGTGAGGCTGCGCGCGCCCTCGTTTGACGAGGAGGCTGCCGGGCAGCCGATGCCTCGGTGGATACCGGAGCACACAACCGCCGCGTTCCTCGGCTTCGCGGAGCGGGGCGAATTGAACACGCCGATCTGGATAGACAGCTGGGGGCGCTTCCAGGCAGAGTTCGGAGATTTCGTCGAGGGGTGCATGCTGCCCGTCGCCGTATACGGCTTCTTCGCAAACGGCGGGCAGTCCTGCGTTGTGGTGCGGGTGGAGTCCGATCCGGAACACGTGGTGCACGCGTTCGCCGGCGATTTGCAGGCGCGCACCGGGTTGGCCGGCCTCGAAACATTCGACGACGTCTCGATCGTCTGCGCACCGGATCTGCTGACGGCCTACGAGCAGGGCCGGGTGGATCTGGACCAGGTCAAGGCTGTTCAGCTGGCGCTGATCGCGCACTGCGAAGTCACCGGCGACCGGATCACGATCCTGGACTGCCCGCCCGGCCTCAACGCGTCACAGATCAGAGAATGGCGAGCTGTGGGCGCGGGTTACGACAGCTCATACGCGGTCATGTACTACCCGTGGATCAGGGTGTACGACCCGTCTGCGGGCCACTTCCGCTCCGTCCCGCCGAGCGGGCACATTGCTGGGGTCTACGCCAAGGTGGACCTGATGCGTGGATTTCACCACACGCCGGCCAACCAGGTCGTGGAGAACGCAGTCGGCGTTGAGACGGTCGTCACCGGACCGGAACAGGACATGCTGAACCCCGTCGGGGTGAACTCCCTAGTCCCGTCGTCCGGTCGCGGAATCCTGGTGTGGGGAAGCCGTACTCTGAGCAGCAACCCCGAGTGGCGATACATCCGCCATCGGCGGCTGATCGCCTTCATACTCCGCAATATCCGCAGGGGAACGGAGTGGGCGATCTTCGAACGGGCGGATGACCCCGGTCTTCCGTATCGCATCATGGCCCAGATCAAGGACTTCCTGTACGTGTTGTGGCGAAGCGGCGCGCTCTCAGGGGAGACCCCTGAAGACGCCTTCTGGGTGAGTTTTGACGACAACCTGGAGCAGCGGGACGCGAAGTGCCTGTACATCAATTGCACTGTCAAGATCGAACGTAACTTCGCCATGTCTGACTTCCGGCTGGTCTATTTCTGCGACAGCTGACGGTTAACTCAGCCCGGCCGCCATGCCCAGCTCGGCGAGACCGAACAGGGCTTGCGGTGTGCCGATCGCTCGCAGGGACTCGATCGCCGGCGTCCGTGCCACGGTGGCGCTGTTGTTCGCGATGATCAGCAGCCCGGGCACCGCCGCCGGGCCGATCGTGACGGCGGCCCGCACCGCGGCCGAGCGGGTCTGCGCCATCGGCGCCGACAGTCCCCGCCACACCACGGGCAGCGCATGCTGGCCGAAGAGGGCCAGCGCGTCGGCGGCCGCGTCCCGACACCCAGGTTCCTTATCAGAGAGCAGGCGCTCCAGCGCGGGCAGTGCTCGATGGGAGCGGGGCGTGCCGCGCGGCCATCGGGTCTCCGTGTCGGCGAGGCCAATCCGGCCGAGCGCCCGTGCCGCCGCCCGCCGGACGTCCGGGTTGGCGCTGCCGAGCAGCTCGACCAGTCCGTTCACGGCTGGCGAGCCGAGCCCCGCCAAAGTCAGGGTGGCGGCTTCCCGGGTCCGGGGATCGGGGGCGGTGAGCATGTCCAGCAGGCCCGGCACTGCGGGCTCGCCCCATGTGACCAGCACGTCCGTGACCCGGTCGCGGATCGGCGCGTGATCCGACCGCAGCCCGGACAACAGTGAAGGGTCGGTGCACTTCGCCAACGCCGCGGACGCCATCGGCACACCCGGTCCGTGCGCCGCCATGGCGGCGAGCAGTGGCGGCGCCGATGAGCTGCTGAGCTCTGCGAGCGCATCGGCCACTGCCCATCGCACGTCGTGATCGTCGTCGGCCAGCGCAGACACCAGTGGCTGTACGGCGCTTTCGGCCCCCACCTGGGCCAGGGCGTACGCGGCCGCTGCGCGTACGGTCGGCGCCGAGTCTTGCAGCGCCCTGAGAAGCGACTGCGCGCAGCTGTCGTCGCCGATCGTGGCCAGTATGTCGCAGACGCGCCACCGGACGTCGGCATCGACATCGGTGTCGGCGAGCAGGGCGACCAGGCCCGGAACCGCGGACGAGCCGAGCGCCGCGAGGGCCGCGGCGGCGTTGACCCGCTGGCGCGCGTCCGGGCCGCGCACGCCCTCCAGCAGGGGCTCGATGCCGCGGTCGCCGATGGCCAGCAGGGCGCGCCTGGCCGACTCGATCGCCTCGTCATCGGTGTGGCTGACGGCCAGCAGATGGGGCACCGCGTCCGGCCCGAACGCGCCGAGTGCGCCGGCTGCCAGCCAGCGCACGTCAGTCTGCTCGCTGGTCACCGCGGAGCCGAGCAGGTCCCGCGCGGACACCCCGCCGAGCGCGACGAGCGTACCGACGGCCGCCGAGCGCACCCTGGCGTCGCGGTCGCGCAAGGCTGGTGCCAGCTTTGGCGCGATCCTGGGCGCGTCGATCCGGCGCAGCGCGCCGAGAGCTCCCAGCCGGGCATCCGGCCCTCCTCGTCCCAGCACCGCGACCAGACCGTCGATCGCAGGTTCGCCCAGCCTGGCCAGCACGGTGGCGGCCGCTTCACAGCCTTCGGGGGAGGAGCCTTCGAGCATGTCCAATAGGCCGGGCACGGTCGCCGGGCCGATGGTGACCAACCGGTCCATCGCATTCTGCCGCTGGTAGCCTTCGATGCCCTCCTCGCGCAAGACGGGGAAGAGCCGTTCGTATTCCGGCTCGATGAAGGCGATGGTGTCGCCATCCAGGACGGCACCGAGGCGTTGGACCATCGCGTACACCGGCTCAAGCCGCTCGTGTGGCCAGCGGAACGCCTCGTCCCGGCCGTGCTGGGCCCACTCGGCCGCCGCCGCGGTGACCTTGTGTTCGAGTAGCAGGTCGTCCTGCATCGCCTGGATCCAGTCGGCCAGCCGCGTCCAGCTGCCGAACAGCGCTTCGTGGGCTACGAAGACGACGGGCTGGTTGCCCTCGTCCTTGCTCTGCACGAGTAGCCGGGCCCGGGTGAACACGTCGATCAACCGGCGCGCGGGCTGGCCCCCAGCGATCTGCGCCAGCAGGGGCCTCCTTCGTGTGGAGCGGCCGTGTTCGTCGACCTTGACAAGTTCACGGAACACCCGGGAGAACGCTGCGCGGGCCTGGTCGTCGAGCACGTCGGTGAACACGTGCTCGGCGCGGGTGCCGATCGCGCCCTGCACACCGCCCAGCCGCTTGTATGTGGCGAAGTCCAAGAGCCGGTTCGTGGTGCCGGCACGGTAGAGCTCGTCGAGGGTGTAGGCAAGCAGCGGCAGCGCGTCCGGGTCGCCCACGGTGTCGCGTAGGATCCGGCCGGTCAGTCCCTCCTCGAACCGCAGGTCGGCCCGCTCGGCCGGTCGCGCGATCATGTCGTGCAGGGTGTCGGTGGGTGCGCTGAGCGGCAGTTGGCCGACTTCGAACAGCCGGGCTAGCTGGGGAATGTCGAGGCAGCGGTGGTAGAAGTCCGCACGCAGGGTGGCAACTACATGGCAGCGGCCCGACAGTGCGGCCGCCTCGATGAGCCGAACCCACGCGTGCACCAAGGCGGGTTTCACGACGGTGAACAGCTCTTCGAACTGGTCGACGAACAGTAGCGAGGTCCCGGCGGGAAGATGATCGACTATAGTGTCCGGCGCCGCGGCCAACCACTGGGCCAGGGCCGCCGCGTTGGCGCCCGTCAGAGGCGCGAGCTTGGCCGCTATGGCCAGGAACGGATCGTCGCCCACCTCGCCGGGGGTGAACCGCAGGCCCGTCCACCGCTTGGTGGCCTGGTCGTAGCTCGGCAGCGCCCACTTGGTCCCGCTCTGTCGGAGCCGGGGGATCAAACCGGCACCCACCAGTGAGGACTTGCCGGAGCCGCTCGCGCCGACCACTGCGACGAAGCCGCTGGCTGCCACCCGTGCGGCAAGTTCGTCGGTCTCACGGCCGCGGCCGAAGAAGATCGGCGCGTCCACGGGTGTGAACGCGCGCAGCCCTGGAAACGGGGAGCCATCCCACGTCGGTGCCAACTCAGCCAACTCATGGCGTGGCACGGGCGCGCCGGCGGGCGCCGCCGCATTGACGATGTCATGCACGAGTGACTTGAGGTCGTGCTCGAACTCGACCCGCAGTCCCTCCGGCGACTCGTAGGGCTTGTGGCCTCGCAGCGCAGCGCCGGTGCGCGGGTCGCGCATGCGCTCGAAGAACTCGTTCACCCGTCGCTTCTGTGTCAGCAGTTCTTCGACGTCGTCGGCGTCGGAGTCGAGTAGCACCTTTGTGGTACGGCGGTAGACCAGGACCGTCGGCCGACCGGTCTCGCCCGCGGTGCGCACTGCGTCCTCATACTCCCACTCCGTGCCGGAGAGGTAGGGCCTGCCATCGGGCTTGCGATACTCGGGGAACGGCAGTGGCGTACCCATCCGGGACCACAGCACGACAACCACGATGTCGCAGTCCGACGGCCGAAGGAGGCCTCGATTGATCGATGCCTGCGGTGTCTCGGTCGCCACGAGGGGCGCGCCGCCGCCTGGGTGGTCCCATGCCACCACTTCGAATGTGGCTCGGCCACGCACGAACGGGTCGTACTGCAACTGCTCGACCACCGAGCGGGCAAGCGCCCGCTCGGTGGTGACGTCGCCAGGGGACGAGAGGAACACCCTCAAGTGGATCGGCCTGTCGCCGCGCGTGGTCATGCTGTGACGGCTGCTCTTTCGGCCCGAGGAGGCCTTACCACGTCGACCGGCAGTCTGGCGGCTCGCGCCGCGGCCAGGGCGTCTGCGGTGCCTCCGCCGAGCCCCGAGGACGCGCTGCCTTCCCATACGGCTGCCAGTTTGTCTGCGCCTTGGAGCAGGCAGAGGTTGGCCGCCTCGCAGGCGTCGAGCCCCGCGGTCTCGTACGGCATGACCACTCTCTCGTCGGCAGCCTCGCACAGGGCGTCGAAACGTGCGAGATCCGCCGCCCTCACTACCGCTTCGCGGTAGTCCCGGGACGGGACGACGGCTGACAGTCGGCCGCCGAGAGCGAGAACTTCCTCCGCGAAAATAGTGTGGGCGCCGCGGGCCAGGCACGAGCGTCCTACGAGGACGTGGCCGTCACGCAGGCCCAACAGCAATGCGCGCAGGGCCTCGCGCACGGGTTCCGCGGACTCCGGAGCCAGATCCGTGTGACCGGTGACGGCAATCGTGGTCACTCGACAACACTCCTTCAGCTCATGTGGGCTCGCCTGGCACCGTAATCGCGGCAGGTGGCGTGGATCGAGCGGTGTCTGACCTTTGTTGAGGCCGCCTCACGTCCCGTCTCACATAGCCAGGGCGGCGAATCCCAGGATGTAGGTGCTGGCGAAGATGAGCGGTACCCATCTCTCCACATGGGTCAGCGGCAGGTAGACCTGCCAGTCCTGGCCCTCGTCCAGGGCCTGCCACTCGGCGGAGTAGAGGGCTCGGGCGGGTAGCCGTTCCTCAAAAGCTCCGATCACTTTGAACTTCCCCTCGTTCAACTGCCGGTAGGAGCGGACGGTGAACCACCAAGCCGTACACAGGGCCAATAGGACCAGAAGCGCGCCGAGGAGCAGTAGGGCCGATGGCACGGTCCCGTGCGTCTGGGTCAGCCACGCGCCGAGGAGGGCGAACAGGCCGCTGTGCAGGGTGAGAAAGAAGTTGTTGGCCAAGTTGCGGCGGGCGCTGACCCGGTCGGCCATCTCCACGCACAGCTTGTACTGCTCGAATATCGCTTCCTGGTACGCCTCAGTCCCAGTGTGATAGGCGGATGCAGTGATGCCCTCGTTCCACAATGCCTCGTTGATCTCGGCCATGGTGACATCATTCCGTAGCCGCCCTCCTGCCAAGCATGGATCCCGTCGAATGACCACATGAACCCGCCAGGGCGTGAGCGGTTGATGTTACGACAAGTGCGGTGTGAAACAGGTGAGTTAACAGTGTGTCTGACGTTGCGAGCTCTGTGAGCTTCTTGTGGCAGGTCAGGTACGGCCGCTGTGGTTCGTGATCTGTAGCGCGTTGTCGCTGGTCAGTAGGTAGGCGACGGCTGCAGGTATGAGGACGGCCGTCACGATTGTGATCGTTTGCGACGAACGCCGGGAGCTGACGGGTGTCCCTGACGAGTTCGCGTTCGCGCCCAAGCCGCGGTTGGCTGCCGCGATGCTCACCCGGGACGCGAGGCGGGGCTGCCGGCCCGCTGGGAGACCGCCGACAAGGTCCACGGTGGGCGTGAACTGCGGGTGGTCATACGGGAGCCAGCCTAGGACTACGCCATCGCCGTTCCTGCGAGCCATCGCGTGAACTCCCCGGCGGGCGGCTTCACCGTTACCGATCCATCACCGTCGACGATACCTCGCCCGGCCAGGCACAAGGGCACAGCGTCCTGCTGGTCCGCCGCCATTGCCGTACGGGCGAGTTGTCCTGCTACCGCTGCCACCCCGGTCGCGCTGGTGGCCACGGTCTGCGCCAGGTGGCTCGAGGAGGGCTTCCGTGCTGCCAAGTCACTGGCCGGACTCGACGCAGGGCAGGTGGCTTGCTGGAACTCCTGGATGCGCTGGAGCCTGGTCAGCATGGTGGCAGCCGCCCTGCTGGCGCGATGTCGAGGGTTACATGACAGAGCTGGGTGTCCGAGGAGGGAAGCTGAGAACTGTGAATCTGAGAAGCACGTCGGCTGGCCGTCCTTCTACGACCCGAAGGACACCGACGCCGTCGAGCTGATCGAGGACCGGTCCCACGGGATGGTCCGCACCGAGGTCCGCTGCGCGCGCTGCGGCTCGCACCTCGGGCACGTCTTCGAGGGTGAGGGGTACCCGACCCCGACGGACCAGCGGTACTGCATCAACTCGATCTCCCTGCGCCTGACGCCCGACGAGGACTGACGGCGCGAGTCGAGCAGCCGCCGGCAGGCTTCGGCCTGTCGGCGGCTGCTCTGTGTCGTCGAGCTGCTCTGTGTCGTCGATCGGCGCCGCTGTCGACGGCCGTCCCGAGTGAACCCTGTTTGATCGGACAGGAAACAAAATAGGCGCCAGGCCCTCGCATGGCTTTGGGTCGCTTGGCAGCCAGTGGGGGAGAGGTGCTGCCCGCCTACTTCGGCGTCTCGACCGGGGATGGCCGGGCGGTGTCCCAGGCTTGCCAGAGGGTTGGCCGAGCACACCCCATAGGGTATTGGTAAGGAGAACAAACAAATAAGCCGCCGCCATCACCCAAGGGGCCGCACCATGGCGCAGCAGTTCACTCCCACCTCGCAGGACAAGTTCACCTTCGGCCTGTGGACCGTCGGCTGGCAGGGGCGCGACCCCTTCGGCGACGCCACCCGCCCGGCGCTCGACCCGGTCGAGTCCGTCGAGCGCCTGGCCGAGCTGGGTGCGTACGGTGTGACATTCCACGATGACGACCTGATCCCCTCCGGCTCCTCGGACGCCGAGCGCGAGGCGGTCGTCAGGCGTTTCAGGGCCGCGCTGGAGCGCACGGGTCTCAAGGTGCCCATGGCGACCACCAACCTCTTCACGCACCCCGTCTTCAAGGACGGCGGCTTCACCGCCAACGACCGTGACGTGCGCCGCTACGCGCTGCGCAAGACCATCCGCAACATCGACCTCGCCGTCGAGCTGGGCGCCACCACCTATGTCGCCTGGGGCGGCCGGGAGGGCGCGGAGTCCGGCGGCGCCAAGGACGTGCGGGTCGCGCTCGACCGGATGAAGGAGGCTTTCGACCTGCTCGGCGAGTACGTCACCGAGCAGGGCTACGACCTGCGCTTCGCCATCGAGCCCAAGCCCAACGAGCCCCGCGGCGACATCCTCCTGCCGACCATCGGCCATGCCCTGGCCTTCATCGAGCGCCTGGAGCGCCCCGAGCTGGTCGGCGTCAACCCGGAGACCGGCCATGAGCAGATGGCGGGCCTGAACTTCCCGCACGGCATCGCGCAGGCACTGTGGGCGGGCAAGCTCTACCACATCGACCTCAACGGTCAGTCCGGCGTCAAGTACGACCAGGACTTCCGCTTCGGCGCGGGCGACCTGCGCCAGGCGTTCTGGCTCGTCGACCTCCTGGAGACCGCCGGCTACGAGGGTCCGCGGCACTTCGACTTCAAGCCGGTGCGTACCGACGGCTTCGACGGGGTGTGGGAGTCCGCGAAGAACTGCATGCGCAACTACCTGATCCTCAAGGAGCGCGCCGCCGCCTTCAGGTCCGACCCAGAGGTCCAGGAGGCGCTGGTCGCGTCCCGGCTGGACGAGCTCGCCCTGCCCACCGCCGCCGACGGCCTCAAGGGCCTGCTCGCCGACACCTCCGCCTACGAGGACTTCGACGTGCAGGCCGCCGCCGAGCGTTCCATGTCCTTCGAGCGCCTCGACCAGCTCGCCTTGGAGCACCTGCTCGGCGTGCGCTGACCAGGTCGACCGGGAAGCGGTGCCCCGAGGGGTCACGGACGTCGTCCATGATGCGTACGTCGCACAAGATGTGTACGCCGCATGATGCGTACGTCGCACATGAGACGGAGCTGTCCTGTCGGGGACAGGTAGGGAGTGAGTACGTGTCACAGAGCGCCGCCGCCGCAGCGGCCGGCCCACCAGGGCCGGCCCCTGTCGACCTGGCGGCGATGCGCCGCGTCAACCTCGGCCGCGTCCTGGCCGAGGTCCGCTCGGCGGGCCCGCTGTCCCGGGCGACGGTCGCCCGGCACACGGGCCTGACCCGTGCCACGGTCTCCAGTCTCGTCGCGGAGCTGATCGAGCGCCGGCTGCTGCGGGAGACCGACTACCAGCAGGACGGCACCGTCGGCCGCCCCGGACGGCGTCTGGAGATCGACGGACGGTCGGTGGCAGCACTGGGCCTCGAGGTCAACTCCCGTTACCTGGCTGCCTGGTCGATGGACCTCGCGGGCCGGCAACTGCAGGAGCGGCGCCTCGTGCACGATGCGGCACACGAGGATGCCGAGGACACGATCCGTACGCTCGCCGCGCTGGCCACCGAGCTGATGGAAGCCGCCCGCCGGGCCGGGGTCCACACAGCGGGTGTGGGCGTGGCCGTCCCCGGCCCCGTGGACATCGCCACCGGTCGCGTGTGCTCCGCGCCGAACCTGCACTGGCGGGACGTTCCGGTCGCCGGGCTGCTGCGCGATCTGCTGGGCGTGCCGGACGACGTCAGCGTCGCCGTCGACAACGAGGCCAACCTGGCCGCCCTGGCCGAACGCGGTCACGCCCGGTCCAGGGCCGCCGACCTGGTCTACGTGACCGGGGAAGCGGGCATCGGTGCGGGCATCGTCGCGGGCGGCACGCTGCTGCGCGGCGCCGGCGGCTTCACCGGCGAGCTGGGGCACCTCCAGGTCGATCCCGCGGGCGAGAGGTGTGCCTGCGGGCGCACCGGCTGTCTGGAGACCAAGGTCGGCCTCTCCGCCGCGATCCGCACCACTGCTCCCGACCTGGCGGGAGAGGAGGCGTCCGGCGCCGCGTCCCACGACCCCGAGGAGCAGGCCCAGGAATTGCTCCGCCGTGCCACAGCAGGAGACCCACGGGCGCTGGCCGGCCTGGACGAGATCGGCCGCTGGCTCGGCATAGGCCTGTCGATCCCGGTGAACCTCCTCAATCCTGAGGTGATCGTGCTCGGCGGCTACTTCGCGACAGTCGCCCCCTATCTCGTGCCCGCCGCCATGCGCGAGCTGCGCGAACGGGCCGTGGCGGGCGATCCGGCGGTCTGCCGGGTGACCGGCTCGGCCCTGGGCTTCACCGCGGCGGTACGCGGGGCCGCGGGCATCATCGTGGAGGAGATCTTCGCCGACCCGGGCCGGGTGGCTGTGCGCGAGGGCACCCCTGACCCGTGAGGACCGGCTGACGTACGCCGTCGCCCCACGCGCCGCCGCCCCATGGCCGGGTGGACTGTCGTACACCGGGGTCCGGCTGGCTGCGCCGTGCAGGAGTTCACATGCGCCTCCCAGGCCGGGTCGGGCGGAAAGCATCCGTCCGCGCTCCGCATCTGGCCGTTCGCAGCGCACTACGCGGGCATGACCGCCTGGATCCGGGACAAGGTGAAAACCCGGTCGTCCTCGCGCAGATGGCAGTACGCGTAGAGGTGCGGCGGGTCGAAATCGATGCCGCTCACCGTGCGGACGGTCCGGCCGCCCGAGGCCGCGACGTACTCGATCGTGATGGGCTCCTCCTCGTTGATGGCGTGGGCGAGTTGCCGGATGTCCGTCAGAGTGAGGGCCGTCGCGTAACCGGCGACGATCTCCTCGGTGTCGGACGCGAAGGGGATGCCGCGCTCCGGGTCGGGGTGCGGTTCCCGGTCCGGGGCCAGGAGCAGACGGCCGGCCAGTCCGCCGGCCGAACCGTCGGCCGGTCCGTCGGCCGGTCCGCCGGGCTGGGCGCCCTGCCGCGGGCGGGGGAACGGCCGCGCCGCGCGGGGCCGCTCGGGCCGCTCGACACGGACCGAGCCGTCGTCCGCCTCTGCCACGGGGGCGTACCCCTCGGCACGCAGGGCCTCCAGTGCCTCGGGCAGCGGTGTCCGGCAGAGCAGCACGGTCGGGGCGAGCCTGCGCAGGCCCAGGTGTGCCAGTGCGCGATGGGCGGCGATCTCGGCGAGACAAGCCGTGTCCTCGCTGTGGATCACACAGGCCGCCGGCGCGAGGCGCACCCGTCCGTGCCGGCGAGCGGTGTCATGGATCAGATACGTGAGGGCCTGGGGCAGCAGGCCGTCCGCGGCAGCATCGACCAGGTCCGCCTCGATGTCGTCCGGTGTACGGCCCGCGTCCAGCGCGCGTCGCAGGGACGACGGGCCGAACCGCCAGACGGAGGCGGCGCCATGGGCCTCCCGTTCGGCGAGTGAGTCCAGCAGCCCGGCGAGCCGGGCGGTGGGCGTACCGGTCACCACGGCGGTGAGGTCCGCACCGATTCGGGCCGTTGCGGAGGCTCCCGGCAGCAGGCGCCCGGCGTGCTCGTGCAGCAGCACGGAATCGTCGTGCAACAGCGCCTCGCCGAGCGGGGACAGCGCGCCGCGCGCGAGGACGCCCAGCAGCTCGGCCTCCCGGATCAGCGTGGCGAACGGTGAGCTGTCCTGCGGGAGCTCATCGGCGAAGGGCCGGTGCCAGGCCACGAGGGGGCCGAGGTCGGCCGTGCTCCGTACGCCGTGGAAAGGGGGCAGGGCCGCCGCGGCGGCCAGCAGACCCTGACGGGCCGCCAGACAGCCGGAACAGGGCGGCCTCCGGACCGCGGCGGCCAAGGCCTTGCCCTCGTCGTCGCGAGCGGCGGAGGGCGTCGAGCCGAGCCGCCACCACGTCCGGAGCAGCCCGCTGTACCGGTCGGCGGGTTCTTGCCCCGCCCAGTCGTCGTAGGCCTCGGTGACGAGCAGGGACCGGCCTTCGTACGCGAGCAGCCCGGCGGTGCAGGCGCACTCCAGCACCAGGCGCACCACCGGCTCCTCGCACTGAACCGCTTTGCCGATACGGGACAGTTCGCGCACACCGATGCCACCGGACTTCAGGGCGGCCGGAGGGCGGGCCGCGCACTCGGCGAGCAGCGCGGCCGCCTGCCCGGCGAAGGCGGTGGCCGCGGCGGAGGCCTCGCGCTCCACGTCGGCGGCGGTGAGCGCCACGAGCGCGGGACCGGGCGGCGCCGGGTCGTACGGCGCGTGCCAGTTGGGACCGCGCAACGCGCGGGTGACCTCGGCGGGTACGAGCGCGGGCTCGGGCGACCAGGCACGGTCCACCAGCAACGCCCGGTCGAGCAACCAGCGTTCGTCAGGGCTGGAGGTGACCGAGCCGAACATGATGAACGGCTGATCCGGGCCATCCGGGCCGGTACGGCGCTCCAGCAGATCCCGGGCGCCCGGCGGCGCGGAGGCGATCAGCACCTCTAGCCGGTCCGGGTCCGTGTGATGGCCGAGTACGGCTTCGAGGCGCTGCTGCTTCGTCGTGCCAGGCGTCAGGCCGAGAGCCCTCACGATCTTGCGGAGTTCCTCGGACGTCATACCGGGCAGCAGTTCGTCCAGCCCAGGACCCAGCCCGAGCGGGGCCTCCCAGGCGCTCCGCAGAGCCGCCGCCATGTACAGGTCGCCGGCAGGACCGGCCGACCAGACCAGCGCGTGGTCGCCCAGGGCACGGAGCACGGGGTCGAGACCGGCCGCGTCCGTGCCGAGAAGGCTCTCCAGTTCCGTACGGGAGATGGGCGTGCCGGGCGTGCCCAGTGCGGCGAGCGCCTCGGTGGCCTGGAGACAGGGCAGTGACAGCCGGGTCAGGGCCTGTGCGACCGATCCAGGCCGTTGCAACCGGTCGGCGAGCTCCCCGAGGGTGCGCGGCTCCGGCGGGCGAGCACTGTCCGGGCGTGCGTCGAGCACGCGGCGCAGCCGGTCGGCGTCGAGGGTGCGGAGCCAACGGGTCAGCGTCGAACCGCGGGAGCTGCCGATGGGAATCACCTGTTCCGACAAGCTGGTCACTGAACTCGCGGACCACCGTAGCGGTGCTCCCGCCCCCCATCGACCGGACTTGACAACTGTCCGTATCGCCCCGTACGCGCACGGTACGTGCCTCCTGCTGAGGAGCTCTTCGTCGCCGTCCTCAACGGCGGCCCGGTGTGCTCCCCGCACCGGTCACGGCTCCCGGTGCCGGGCGTGCTGTGCGGCCGCGCAGGCGGAACCGGTGCCGCGAGCCTACGGTGGTCTGAGAGCGCCAACGAGCGGCGCGGTGACCGGTCGGCCTGGAGGAGGCCTGATGAAGGAGCACTTCGTCTGGATGACAACGCGCCGCATCAAGCCGGGCATGCTGGCGGAGTTCGAAGGGGCGTGGCGGCCGGAGTCCCACCCGCAGGGCATGGTCCGTGCCTTCGCGTACTGGTCCGAGGACGGGGAGGAAGTGATCGGAGTTTCGCTCTGGGAGTCCAGGGAGGCGTGCGATGCCTGGCGCGGCTCCGAGGCAGAGACGCGTCGGCGTGAGGTGATGGCTCCCTACGTCGTCGAGGAGCGAGAAGCGTTCTATCGCGGCCGCGAACTCGTCATCCCCGAGCGATCGTAGATGGTGTCGTCCTGGAGCTTGGTGCGCTCGGTCGTGCTGGGGCGTGGGCGTGGGCGTGAGCTGTGAGTTCCTGTGAACCGGGGTCAGGCCGCTTGGGCGGCGGCGTACGAGACGAAACCGGACCAGGCGGTGGGGGAGAGGGCGAGCTGGGGGCCCTGCTTGTCCTTGGAGTCCCGGACGTGGACGGTGGTGGGGCAGGTGGCGACCTCGACGCAGTCGCCGTCGCCGCCGCTGCTGTAGCTGGATTTGCGCCAGGAGAGGGCGACTTCGACGCAGCTGTCGCCGGAGCTGCCGCTGTAGCTGCTCTTGAACCAGGCCAGTTCTGTGGTGCTCATACCGCTCCTCGCATCCGCCGCAACAGGCTCACGGACTCTTCCGGGGAGAGAGCCTGTGACCGCATCCTGGCATAACGCATCTGGAGCGTGCTGACCACTTTGCGGTCAGCGATGAGTTGACCGCTTTCCTGCCCCTCGCAGTAGCCGAACAACTTGTTCTCCGGGGTCTCCAGCAACTGCATGGGCCCGTCCACACCAGCGTGGCTCTCCCGCACCAGTGGCATGACCTGGATCTCGATGTTCCGGAGCTCCGCTAGTTCGAGAACGTGATCGATGAGGTCGATGGTGACCTGCAAGCCGCCCGTGCGCCGTTTGAACAAATGCTCTTCGACGATGAAGCTGTACGCGGTGTTCGGCCGCTCCCGCAGCAGCCGCTGCCGTTCCGCCCGCGCCGCCAGCTGGGCTTCGATCTCCTCGTCTCGCAGCGGCGGGAGCCGGTCGGCGAACAGCGTCCGCGCGTACGCCTCCGTCTGTAACAAGCCAGGAATCAGACGGCATTCGTACGTGTACAACGTGATCGCCGTCGTCTCCATCCGCGCCCACTTCCGGAACCACGACGCCAACCCCGGTTGCCGCGACAGATGCTGCGCCGCCCTCCGCAGCGCCCCCGTATTGCCCAGCGCCGCCTCCGCCAGCTCCACGAACTCGTCGTCCGGCATGCGCCGCCCCAGCTCGACCGATGTCACCGTGTGCTTGGAGAACCGCACCAGCGACGCGAACTCCTCCCGGCTGAGCCCCGCGTGCTCGCGCAGGGCCTGGACCACCGCGCCGAACGTCCTCAGACTGTCCGAGGACTCCGGTTCCACACCGTCCGTCATGTCCGGCCACCTCCCGCGCACCGCGCAACCGCCCCGCTGCCCACTCCCAACCGGCCCATCGTCACGCCCAGTTACGCGTACTGTCCACTCGGCGTGCATGTACGCTGACGCCGCGTACACGGCTCCTGCCTGGAGAAACGGGTCCGGTGAACGCCACATTGGGCCCATGGCCTCCCCCGGCACCCACCAACAGCCCGTCACCGTACGTGTGTTCACCCAGCGCTTCAGCTCCACCCCGCGCGGCGCCCGGCTCGCCCGGCACCTCGCGCTCCACCAGCTGGACAGCTGGGGCATCCGGCACGGGACCCAGGTGTCCGACGCGGCCGCGGTACTCGTCGCCGAGCTGGCAGCGAACGCCGTGACGCACGGCCGCGTACCGGGCAGGGACTTCGAGCTGCGGCTCGCCCACACCCCGCCCACGCTCCGCATCGAGGTCTCCGACACCCGCGGCGAGCGCCGCCCGCCCGGCCCCGGGGAGGTCGGCGAGCCGCCGACCGGTTCGGAGGGCGGCCGGGGACTGGTGCTGGTGGCCGCGCTCGCCGACCGGTGGACGGTGCTCGACCGCGTACCCATCGGGAAGACCGTCCGCGCGGAACTGGACCTGCCGTGCTGAACGCGCCCGCGCGTGTACGTCAGGCTCGGATCCGGCCGGGTCCGAGGCGGGCGCGGGCGAGGGCGAGGCGTACGAACCTCGGCAGGCGCGAAGAAGAAGGTGTGGGGGCCGGCTCCCTCACGGACGCCGGAGACGGCGCGAAGGCCAGCGAGGACAGGAAGGACAGGGACGTCAGCGAGGACAGGGAGACCCGCTCGGGCAGGAGGGGCAACCCCCGCATCAGCCGTGTCATCGCGGTCCCATAGGCGATGCCGAAGAGCAGCGAGACGAGCAGCGCCAGGTGCTTCGAGAACCCGTCGATGAGCGGGTAGATCTGCCAGTGCGTCAGATAGATGTACATCGAGCTGGTCGCCACGAGCCCGGCCACCTGGTTGACGCGCTCCCGGCTGGGGAGTGCGGGCACCCACACCAGCAGCGTGAATCCGGCGACGACGATCGCCTCGCGCCCGGGCTCGCCGGGGAAGAACCCCGGCACGGTGGCGATCGCCGCGGCGGTGACCAGCAGCCGCTGCGGCACGGTGCGGGACTTCGCCGCCGCCCAGCCGAGCGCGAACAGCCAGAAGACGGTCACCGCGTCCGTCATCTGTGAGCGGCTCGGGAGGCCGACGAGTTCGTAGCGGGTGAGCAGCCCGAGGCCCGCGAGCGTCACCGGCAGGCCGTACGGGAAGCGCCGCTCCGCACGGTCCACGGCGGGGACACAGAGGACGGCGACGACGGCGATGAGGATGTAGACCAGGGCCTCGATGAACCAGGTGTGGATGCCCGCCCCCATGTCCTGCGGCTTCAGAGCGTTGTGCAGGAGGAACAGATTGGTCAGCGTGTAGTCGTCGCTGATGAGGAGGGCGAATGCGATCCAGGCCATGCTCGGCAGGGCGATGCGGGTGATGCTGCGGCGGACTCGGCGGACGCGTTCGCGCCGTGCGGCGTCGGTGAGGTGGAAGCGGGCGAAGTTGTATCCGGCGACCGCGAGCAACAGATGGGCTCCACCCCTGATCGTGAAGACGCCGATGTGCGAGCCGACGATGCAGAAGATCGCCGCGGCGCGCAGGGCGACGCCGGTCTCCAGCGTGCGTCTTCGGAAGCGGGAGAAGCGGGAGAAGCGGGAGGGTCGGCGCGAGCGGGGCTTCCGCTCGGGCGGCGCGACGAGGTCGCGGATCGGCGTCGTGTGCCAGTCGTGCGGCAGATGGCCGAGCCGGTCCTCGAGGTGGATCGACATCTCCACGTACGACAGCGAGTCGCCCCCGAGGCCGACGAAGGTGCTGTCCTCCGTCACGTCCGTCCGGTCGAGGATCTGCGCGTAGAGCTCGCACAGGGCTTCGGCGCCGTCGCCGGGGGAGAGCCCGGGTGCGACCGGGGTCTCCTCCGAGTCCGGGCGGGTGAGCGCGAGTACCGCCCGGTAGTCGGGCTTGCCGGTGGGCAGACGGGGGAGCTCGTCCACGACCTGGACGCGGACGGCACGGGCAGGCAGGTCGCACTCGTCCGCGACGAGCCGTCTTATCCGCCGTGCGTCGGAGTCGCTGGAGTCGCCGGAGTTGCTGGAGTTGCTGGAGTTGCTGAAGCCGTCGGAGCCGATGGCGGCGACGGCGAGTGCTGCGTCGTCGCCGGTGCAGAGCGCGGTGACGCCGTGCCGTTCGAGCATCTGCTCGACACGCTGCGGGTCGATCCGCAGGCCGAGGATCTTCACGAACCGGCTGCGCCGCCCGACGATCTCGTAGAGCCCCTCGGGGGTGCGCCGCGCGATGTCGCCGGTGCGCAGCTCGTCGACGGTCCGGCCGAGCGCGAGGTCGGCCGGCGTGCGGGCGTAGCCCAGCATGACGTTAGGCCCGGAGTACACGAGCTCCCCGAGCTCCCCGGTCTTCCCGAGCTCCTCGGTCTTCCCGAGCTCCTCGGTCTTCCCGAGCTCCTCGGTCTTCCCGAACTCCCCGGTCTGCGCTCGGGCGTGGTCCCCGACCGGTTCGAGGCGGAACGAGCCGCCGGGGACCGGCACTCCGATCGACGCGGGGTGCGCGGCAGCGAGATCAGGCGGCAGATAGGCCATCCGGGCGGTCGCCTCGGTCTGGCCGTACATGACGACCAGGTCCCAGCCGCGCCGTGCGCCCAGCGCGGCGTAGTGCGCCACCCGGTCGGGCGCCAGCCGGCCGCCGGCCTGCGTGACGTACCGCAGATGGGGCAGGTCCATGTCGGCGAAACCGACCCGGTCGAGCAGGTCGAAGGTGTACGGGACGCCCGCTAGGGACGTACCGCGGGCCCGGCGGAAGAGGTCCCAGAAGCAGGAGTCCGCCACCGACAGCCCGGTGAGGACGAGGCCCGCCCCGCGCAGCAGATGGCTGTGGATGACGGAGAGCCCGTAGCAGTAGTGCATCGGCAGGGTCGTCGCGGCCCGGTCGGTGTCGCGGATGCCGAGATATGTGGCGATCGAGGCGGCGTTCGACTGGAGGTTGTCGTGCGAGAGGCGGACCAGCTTCGGCGACCCGGTCGAGCCGGACGTGCTGAGCAGCAGGGCGAGGTCCGGGTGCATGTCATGGGCGGAGACCGTGCGCCTCTCCTCGATCTCCCACTCCCCCGGCGCCGGCCGCACGACGACATCGGGGTCGTATGCCGCGGTCAGCGACTCCACGGCTTCCGGGTGGTCACCCGGGACCAGGAGCACGGGATGTCCCGCCGAAAGGGCGGCGAGATGAACGACCAGGGCCTCGGCGGTGTTGGCGCCGGGCAGCAGCACGAGCCGCCGCTCGGTTCCCAGGCGCAGGGCGGTGTCGGCGACCCGTGCGGCGAGTTCACGGTAGGACATCTCGCCGTCAGCGGTGATGAGGGCGGTGCGGTCGCCGTGGGTCACGAGGCCGTGGGCGAGGGGCAGCGTTATGCCGCCGATGGGCGGTGCGGGGTGGAGCGTCACGGGGCGCATCGTAGGTAAGCCTTCCCTTATCGGGAAGGGGGTCCGTCGGCTCTCGCAGGGGCGACGGGGGTGGGCGCCCTCCCTGGCGCCCTTCAACTGCCCATGCCTGCACGGACGATGGGCTGTGGGTGCGCCGGTGGCCCTTTCCGCCCTCTGTGCCCGTGGCCAAGCCGTTATGTACGACGCTATTGACTCTTAGGTGAGGTTTACCTTACCAATGCTCCTGTTTGCAGGTTCCTCTCCCCGGCACCGGTCCCGCGCCCCACGCGGCATCTCCCGCGTGACGGCGGTGAGCACGTCAGGAAGGCACTGCCCCTCATGCGACGCCCCTTGGCCCGCAGTCTCGCCGCGTTCGCCGCGGCAGCCCTGTTCCTGCCCACCGTCACCGGCTGCAGCGACGAGCCGGCCGGGCTCGTCATCTACTCCGGCCGGAACGAGAACCTCGTGGCGCCGCTCATCGAGAAGCTGGAGGAGCACCTCGGCACCAATGTCGAGGTCCGCTACGGCACCAGCGCCGAACTCTCGGCGCAGCTCCTCGAGGAGGGCGACAAGGCCGAGGCGGGCCTCTTCCTGTCCCAGGACGCGGGGGCCCTCGGCGCGCTGTCCAAGGAGGGCCGCCTGGCGCCGCTCCCGCAGACCACGCTCGACAAGGTCGCACCGACCTACCGCAGCGCCGCCGGCGACTGGGTCGGCGTCAGCGGACGGGTCCGTGTCATCGCCTACAACTCCCAGAAGGTGACCACGCCCCCGGACAGCGTGCACGACCTGGTGAAGCCCGAGTGGAAGGGCAAGATCGGCTACGCCCCGACCAACGCGTCCTTCCAGGCGTTCGTCACCGGCATGCGCATCCTGGAGGGCGACGACGCCACTCGCACCTGGCTCGAGGGCCTGAAGGCCAACATGCCGAAGGCGTACGAGAGCAACCTCAACGTCCTCGACGCCGTCGACTCCGGCGAGGTCTCCCTCGGCCTGCTCAACCACTACTACTGGTACGAGAAGGCGGCCGAAGAGGGCGCGGACAAGCTCAAGGCCAAGGTGCACTACCTGCCCAAGGGCGACCCGGGCGGTCTGGTCAACGTGGCCGGAGTCGGCCTGATGAAGGGCGCCGGCAAACAGCAGAGCGCGTACGCGCAGAAGGCCGCCGACTTCCTGCTGTCCGCCGAGTCGCAGCGCTACTTCGCCGAGAAGACCAAGGAGTACCCGCTGGCCGCGGGCATCAAGCAGGCCGAGGGCGTGCCGCCGCTGGACTCCCTGCAGCCGCCGAAGATCGACCTGGGCAGGCTCGACTCGCTGAAGGCGACGCTGGCCATGCTCCAGGACGTCGGAATGGTCTGACCGTGACCACACCGGATTCCTCCGTCCGGACGCGCCACGACCCCCGCCCGGCAGGCGCCCCCGCGCCCGCCGGGCGGCGGCGCGCCGTGGCCCGGCCGTCCTGGCTCCTGCTCCTGCCCGCCTGCGTGGCCGCGGCGCTCGCCGTGCTGCCGCTGGGCTACCTGGCCGTGCGGGCACTGGAGCGCGGCCCCGCATTCGCCTGGGACGTCGTCGCCGACGAGCGGACCGGGCTGCTCCTCCTGCGCAGCCTCGGACTCGCCGCCGTGGTCGTCGCGGCCTGTCTGGTGCTCGGCGTGTCCCTGGCCTGGCTGACTGTGCGCACGACGCTGCCCGGCGCCCGCGCCTGGTCGGTGCTCGTCACGCTGCCGCTGGCCGTGCCCAGCTATGTCGCGGCGTTCGCCTGGCTGTCCGCGGCGCCCTGGCTCGCCGGGTTCAGCGGGGCCGCACTGGCGCTGAGCCTGGTCAGCTTCCCGTACGTGTACCTGCCCGTCGCCGCCGCGCTGCGCGGCATCGACCCCGCGCAGGAGGAGGTCTCCCGCTCGCTCGGGCACGGCCCCCTGCGTACGTTCCTGCGCGTCACGCTCCCACAGCTGCGTCCGGCCGCGGCCGGTGGCGGGCTGCTGGTGGCGCTGTACGTCCTGTCGGACTTCGGTGCGGTGTCGCTGATGCGGTACGACACCTTCACCCGCGGCATCTACACCTCGTACCGGGCCAGTTTCGACCGGACTCCGGCTGCCGCGCTCAGCGCCGTACTGGTGATCATGACCGTGGCGCTGGTGGCGGCCGAGGCCCGCACCAGGGGCCGCGCCGGGCACGCCAGGACGGGCAGAGGCACCGCACGCCCGGCGGTGCCCGTCGCCCTCGGCCGCCTGCGGCTGCCCGCACTCGCCTGGTGCGGAGCCGTCGTCACCGCCGCCGTCGGCTTCCCGCTGGGCGTGCTCGGCTACTGGCTGGCCGTCGGTTCCTCCGCCACCTGGGAACCCGCCACACTCACCGACACCGCGCTCACCACCCTCGGCGTCGCCGCTGCCGGCGCCGGGCTCACCACCCTGCTCGCCCTGCCGGTCGGCGTGATCGCGGCCCGCCACCGCGGCCGGACCGCGCGTCTACTGGAGCAGGCCGCGTACGCGGGGCACGCCCTGCCCGGCATCACCGTCGCCCTCGCGATGGTGTTCTTCGCCGTCCGCTACGCCCGCCCGCTCTACCAGGAACTGCCGCTGCTGGTCTGCGCCTACGCGGTGCTGTTCCTGCCGGTCGCGGTGGCCGCCACCCGGGCGGCCGTCCTCCAGGCCCCGCCCGTGCTGGAGGACGTCGCCCGCTCGCTCGGCCGCTCGCCCCTGAGGGTGCTGCGCGAGGTCACCTTGCCGCTCGCCGCGCCCGGTGTCGCCGCAGGAGCCGCCCTGACCTTCGTGGTCTGCATGAAGGAACTCCCCGCCACCCTGCTGCTGCGCCCCACCGGCATGGACACCCTGGCCACCCGCTTGTGGACGGAGACCGGCGCCGGCTCGTTCGCAGCCGCGGCCCCCTACGCGGCCGCGCTGATCCTCCTCGCCGCCGTCCCGTCCTACCTGCTCGGAAGGCACCGAACATGACCGACCTTCAGATCTCGGGACTGGCCAAGGCGTACGGCCCCGGCGCCACGGTTCTCGAAGACCTCCACCTGACGGTCCCCGGCGGCGCGCTGGCCGCCGTCCTCGGCCCCTCCGGCTGCGGCAAGACCACCCTGCTGCGCATCGTCGCCGGCTTCCTGCGCGCCGACACCGGCACCGTCACGCTCGGCGGACGCACCCTCAGCGCCCCCGGCGTGCATCTGTCGCCGGAGCGCCGACGCATCGGCATCGTCCCCCAGGAAGGCGCCCTGTTCCCGCACCTCAGCGTGGCCCGCAACGTTGCGTTCGGCCTGACCGGCCTGGACCGGGGCGGGCGTGGTCGCCGCGTCGGGGAGATGCTGGAGCTGGTCGGGCTCGGCGGCTACGGCGACCGTATGCCGCACGAACTCTCCGGCGGCCAGCAACAGCGCGTCGCCCTCGCCCGCGCCCTGGCTCCCGAACCCCAACTGGTGCTTCTCGACGAGCCGTTCAACGCCCTGGACAGCGCCCTGCGCGCAGGGGTACGGGCCGATGTGCGCGCCGCCCTGCGGGCCACCGGCGCCACCGCTGTCCTGGTCACCCACGACCAGCAGGAGGCCCTCTCCACGGCGGATCTCGTCGCGGTCGTCCGGGACGGCCGCGTGGCCCAGTGCGCCGCCCCCCAGGAGCTGTATCACCGACCCGCCGATCCCTGGGTGGCCGCGTTCGTCGGCGACGCGGTCCTCGTCACCGGCGCCGCGGAGAACGGCACAGCGACCACCCCCCTGGGCCGCATCGCCCTGGCCGGCCGGCCCGGCGGGCTGCGCGAGGGCCTGGTGCTGCTCCGTCCGGAACAGCTCCAGCTGACGGATACCGCCTCGGCGGACATCCGGGGCACGGTGACCGCTGTCCGCTTCTACGGCCACGACGCCATGGTCAGCGTCGACGTCGACGGCATGGACGGGCCGGTCGACGTCCGGGTCCCCGGCCCGGTGCCCGTGCGCACGGGCGGGCAGACCGGTATCCGCGTGACGGGAGAGGCGACACTCCACCCGGCGACCGGTTGACGGGGGCGGGCCGGCGGGCAGGCGGGCAGGCGGCTGTTCCTTGACGTGGCGCCGACTGCCTGGCGGGGTGACCGTTGGCCGACCGGCTGGCTGGCGGGGTGACCTGTGGGCCGACCGGCTGGCGGGCCGCCGCCTTTCGACGTGGCCGACCGGCCGACGAGGGCGCCGCGTGCGGGGCCGGACCCTGGTGGTCCGAGCTCTCGCGGGCGGATCGTTTCACACGTCGCGACCGCGCTGCCGCGGCAGCCGCGCCAGCGCCCACTTCGCCTCCTGCGCCAGCGGCCCGAGCGCCTTGCGGGACGGCTCGGCGATCTCCTTGAGCAACGTCCTGCCGTGGGACATGGCCTCGCGGGCGAGGCTCGCGTCCCCCGATTCGGCGGCGGCGAGGGCGAGGAGGAGGTACTCCTCGGTGATCAGTCCGCCGAACCGGCGTCGGCGCCGCCAGTCCGGCACGGCGTCCCGGTCCTCGGCGGTGGGCGATTGGAGACCGAGGTCCAGCTCAAGCTGATCAGGACCGGGACCGGGACCCGGAACCGGGCCGTGATCGGAGGCGGAGGCAGAGGCAGAGGCGGAGGCGGTGGCGGCCGGGGCGGGCTCCAGGGCGCCGACGACGCGTTCCAGCGCCCGGCAGGCCCCGGAAAGGTTTCCCGCGCTCCGCTCGTACGTGGCCAGCACCAGGCCCGCCGAGGCCCGGTCCCATGCCGTGTCCTGCAACGATGTGACGTTGTACTGTGCACGCGCGGCCTGGCCGAACTCGCCGAGCAGCGCCAGCTCCGCCGCTGTCCCGCGTAGCCGAGGCGCGTCAGGACCGGTGTCGTCCAGGATCCGGATCAGGGCGACGCGCGCATGGTCGGTACGGCCCTGGCGGCGGGCCAGCGCCACCCACGTCAACTCCGGTGCGGCGGACGGGTCCTCGCCGAAACGCTCCGCGTCGAGCTCGCGCGCCCACTCGGCCAGGGCCGCCGGTTCCTCAGGGAGCCCCAGCAGCGCCCCGCGCAGCAGCGGAACGTCGTCGGCCGACCCGTACCTGCCGACCAGCACTGCCGCGAGGCGAAGCTCGTCGCCGTACCCCGTGTCGGTCGCCTCGCGCTCCAGCAAGTGCCGCAGCAGCGGGAGATCGCTGTCCTGGCGGTCGTACTGGGCGGCCCGCAGCACCGTCGCCCGGCGGACGGCATCAGAGGCCACCTCGTCCCAGGCGCCGCGGTCCGCCGCCCGCATCCGCGCCAGGTCAGCGCGGCCCGGGGCGAGGACCGTTTCCCGGAGCGGGGTCCGCGGATGCGGGTCGAGCAGCTCGTACGCGAGCAACTCGTCGGCATTCAGGAGCAGATGCTCCGGCTCGGTCCGCAGCAGTGCGCGGTGGAACATGGTGAACAGCTCCAGGGCGGGGCGCTCGGGGAGACCAAGGGCCGCGCGCAGCTCGGTCCGGCGGTCGTCCAGATCCGTCATGAACGCCTGGAGTTCGTTCTCGCTCGCCGCGACGGCGGCAAGAATCGCCTCCTCGCCGTCCGCCGGGGACAGCCCCGTGTGGTCGCGCCAGTCCGGCAGTCCGATCACAATCTCCAGGGCCTCACTCACGCTGTCCCCGATCAGCCCGGCAGCCCCCTCCGACGACGCGTACAGCACCGGTCCGTCGGCTCCGCCGCACACGAAGTACGTGCCACCGGCGCCGTCCCCGGCCACCGGCTCCAGCGACGCACCCGAGGCCAGACACACCGCCTCCCCGTGCTCCGCGCGGTCCAGGTCGAACTCGAAGGGATACGCGGCGGCCATCTCGGCGAGGCGAGGTTCCTCGCGGAGCAGCCGGAGCACGGGGTCGGTCATGGCCCGTACGTTACGCGGGCCGCAGCGGCCGGCTTCCGGCCTGCCCGCACAATCCATCCGGAGCAAGCGATCAGCGGGGAGCGGCAAGCTGGCGCTGGTACCGGATGCCGGGGCGCCCGTCGATCCTGATGTCCGCCACGGCCGCGAATCCGTTGCGTGCGAGCACGGTCATGGACGCCTGATTGTCGAGGGTGGTGACCGCCCTGAGAGCGGAGAGGCGGTAGGACGTGGCAGCGAGGCGGCACACCTCCGCGACGGCGGCGGTCGCGACGCCCTGGCCCGAGGCCCGCTCGCCGATCCGATAGCCGACTTCAGCGGCGCCTGCTTCGACATCCACGAGATTGACGCGGCCGACCAGGTCCCCCTGTTCGTCGATGACGACATGGAAGTGACACAGACCGGCGTCCTGCTCGGCGAGCAGGGCACGGTGACGGGAGGCGAACTCGACGAAGTACGCCTCCCCCCGATCCGGCACGGATCGCGCGAAGTACTCCCGGTTCTCCTGCTCGAAAGCCAGCAGGGCGAGCGCGTGGTCACTCCGGAGCCGCTCCAACGTCACCATGCGCGGCAGCTTACGCAGCGATGATCGCGCCCGGCCCACGGCCGGAGTTGGCGCCCCACCAAGTCCGACGCCGAGCGGACCGTCGAATCCGGTGGCCGTGCGTCACGCCGGCTGCAGCAGATCCCAGCGGTTCCCGTACAGGTCCTCGAAGACGGCCACCGTGCCGTACGGCTCATGGCGCGGCTCCTCCAGGAAGCGCACTCCCGCCGCTGTCATGCGCGCGTGATCGCGGGCGAAGTCGTCGGTGTGCAGGAAGAACCCGACCCGGCCACCCGTCTGCGCGCCCACGCTCGCTTCCTGCTGCTCGCCCTTGGCGCGGGCGAGCAGCAGATCGGTACCGCTGTCGGCGCCGCCGGGGCGGACGACCACCCATCTCGACCCATCGCCCCGGTCCGTGTCCTCGACGAGCGTGAAGCCGAGCGCGTCCCTGTAGAAGGCGATGGCCTCGTCGTAGTCGCGCACGACCAGCGCGATCAGGGCGATACGGGGCAGGGGCGCGGCGGACATCGGTTCTCCTTGCTGGCGGGCGCGCCCAGTATCGCCGACGCCGTGCACAATGCCTCGCGTGGACCCGTCGATCGAGCAGCTCACCGACCGTGCCCGGCGCCTCGCCCAGGCCGGTACGCGCCGGATCCTCGGGATCGCGGGGGCGCCCGGCGCGGGCAAGTCCACCCTCGCCGAGGAGCTGGTGACGCGTCTCGGCGGGCGCGCCGTCCTCGTACCCATGGACGGGTTCCACCTCGCCCAGGCCGAGCTGGAACGGCTCGGACGGGCGGACCGCAAGGGTGCTCCCGACACGTTCGACGCGGCCGGGTTCGCGGCGCTGCTCGCCCGGCTGCGCGCGCCCGAGGCGGGGACGACGGTGTACGCGCCCGCTTTCGACCGCGGGCTGGAGGAGCCGGTCGCGGGCAGCATCGCCGTCGCTCCGGACGTCCCACTGGTCGTCACCGAGGGGAACTATCTGCTGCACGACGAGGGGCCCTGGGCGGGGCTTCGCGCGCTTCTCGACGAGGTGTGGTTCCTGCGGCTGGACGACGAGCTGCGGGTGCCCCGGCTCGTCGACCGTCATGTGCGCTTCGGCAAGGAACGTGCGTACGCCGAGCGGTGGGTCAGGGACTCCGACGAGGCCAACGCCCGCCTGGTGGACCGCGGCCGGCACCGCGCCCACCTCACCATCCGGATGGACCCCGACTAGCTGGTTCTCCTACGGGCAGACCTGCTGATGCGTCTGCTCAACAGTCGCCGACCTGATCCGCGTAGCAACACGTCTTTGACCGGCTGTTCTCGACCGGATCGGCCTATGGCCCGCGTTCCGCGAGCTTCTTCAGCGTGAGCAGCTGCTTTCGCATCATCACGAGATCGCCCCAGGCCAGAAGTCTGCGCTGCACCCGATGGATCAGCTTGCGCCGTTTCTCGACATTGACCGCGACAACCAACCGGCAGCCCTGTGCCGTCGGTTCGACAACGTAGGTGACCGCCATGCGTCCGTACCGACGTGCGGGATCCTCCGGGAGCACCACAGTGATGTGCCGGTTGTTCACGAACTGGGCAATGTGGAACACCAGGAAGGGCTGCCCGACCTCGAGGGGTGCAGCGTTCTCCGGCAACCGGTCGGGGCTCTTGCGGCCTCGGAAGTCGATCCAGTCGTAGCTGTAGGGCGCTTCCCGCAGTTGCTCCAGCCACCGAAAGGCGAGGTCGGCCGGAGCGGCCACGTCCACGGCTCGGGCCCAGCGCTCGTACGGAGCGCTCATCAGGTCGTCACAGGGGTAGGCTGCCTGCTTCTCCTGTGCGGTGGCACCCCACACTTTTCCGGTCAGCTCCATACGTGGAGCCTATGACGTGCTCAGGCGCCCGCCGCTTCCGGCCTGTCCGGCGCCTGCTCACGGAGCGGGTGCCGGCCGCGACGGCAGGCCTCCCTGTAACGTCTGCCCGATGGGGGACACGTTGGGCACGGTCGAGCGGATCTGGCGCTATCCGATCAAATCGACGGGCGGTGAGCGGCTGGAGCGAGCGGACGTCGACGTCCGGGGCATGGTCGGCGACCGCCTGTACGCGGTGTTGCGCTCCCGCTACGCCGACGGGGGCGAGGAGCCCGAGCTGCTGGACCCGCAGGGCGCGGCCGTGCCGGATCCCACCGCCTACCTGCGCCACTACCTCGGCCGCGACGATGTCGAAGTCGCCCGGGAGGGAACGGTCTCCCACTTCGACCAGCTCCCTCTCAGCATCCTGACGACCGCCACCCTCGACTGGGTACGCGCGGCCGTCCCCGGCGTTCCGGTCGACGAGCGCCGCTTCCGGCCGAACCTGCTGGTGCGGACCCCGCCGGGCACACGTCCGTTCGTCGAGGACGAGTGGTTCGGGAGCAAGGCCCGGATCGGCGACGTTCTGTGCGTGGAGTTCGTACGCTCCAGCGAGCGATGCGTGATGACCAACCAGGCTCAGCAGGATCTGCCCCACTCTCCGCTGGTGCTGCGGGCCATCGCGCAAGCGCATGACACCCGCCTGGACGCACTGGCCACGGTCGCGGCGCCGGGACCGGTGCGGCTCGGGGACGCCGTCACTCTGATCCAGCCAATAGCTAGTCGGTCTCGGTGACCGCCAGCACGGCGATCCGTGTCCGGCTGGGGTCGAGGACGGCGAACGCGCAGTCCGTGAGGTCGCCGTGGAACCAGTTGCTGGCCCGGCGCGCTGCGGCGAAGCGCAGCCAGCGGTGCTCGTAGGCCCTGCGTACGGCGTCGTGGTGCGAGACATCGGGGTCGAGGTCCATGAGTGCGTACAGACTGCGCCACGTGAGCAGTCTGCTGTACGCGCCTTCGTGGCCCTCGCCCCACAGCCCGCCCGAGAACGCGGCGACGAAGAGATCGCCGGCGACGTCATCGGCGGTGGTGTGCACGGCGGTGAGGGTGTCCCGGGTGAGGTTGTGCAGGCAGGGCGCGTCGAGTTCCGCGAGCAGCGCGGAGTTGAAGTCGGCGGGGTCGAGTGGCTGCGGCAGGGTGTGGAACACGGCCTCGGACTGTGCCAGTTCGGCGAACGGGCCGGTCGCCGCCTCGGCGCGCAGGGCGTCCGGGGACTCCCGGGCGGTGCGGCCGGCGCGGGCGCCGGACTCGGTCGGGGGTATCTCCGGGAACCGGGCCCGCAGTTCGGCCGGGCTCATGGAGCCGAGGATGCTGCCCTGCATCACCGCACCGCTGCGCATGGCGTTTTCGAAGTGCAGAGAGGTGAGCGGCAGCCAGGCGAGGGGATGCCCGAGGTCACGCAGGCGCGCTCCGTACGACACGCAGGGCTCGTCGTCGAGTCCCCAGAGTCCCCAGCGCAGGGCCATCTCGTGCAGCAGACAGGCACGGAATTCCGTCGCCGGGTCGTCCAGGTCCGTGGGCGGCTGCGCGAAGTGAGGCTTGAGGGCCACCGTGCTCGGGCGCTGCACCAGCTGCCACGCGATCCGCCGCATCAACCCGCGCCCGCCCTCCGGGCCTTCGGCGCCCGCCAGGTGCTCCGCGAGGCGGACCGCCCGGTCCGTGGCGGCCTGCGAGTGGTGCTCGGTCAGTACCGTGGCGAGCTTCTCGATGGTGCCGGTGCCCTCGGCGGCCCGGGCCGGATCGGTGGCCAGGTCGTAGAGGCGCTCGGGGTCGGTGACGGCATAGACCTTGAGCGTGGCGTCATTGGGGAGTCCAGGCGGTACCGGCATACGGGCACCTTATGCGGTGCCCCGGCACGTATCGGCGGGCGTCCGGCAGACCCCGGTCCCATGCCGCCCGGACTCGGCGACCGGTGCACGTCCTGCCGCCTGCGTCGCCGACCCGGTGATCGCGAGTCCCGCCAGCAACAGCGCCGGTCCCGACATTTCGTCCCCGGTGCGAGCGGTTGCCGCCCCGACGAGACAGGACCACATCGCGTAACGCGTCTTCATGCGGATCACGTTACGCAGGTAACTCAAAACTGCCCCACATGCGTTACATGCAGTACATTGCCCTTGTGCAGCCCTCGAACGACGACTGGTCGACCCGGCATTCGGTGCTGGCCACCGCCCGGCGCACTGCCGCCCTCATCAATGTCCTGACCGGTGAGAACACGGAAACCGAAGCGGTCGTGGCGGTGCTGCGCGAACACGGCGAGCTCGGCTCCGTCAAACTCTCCGCGAGCGATGTCGCAGAGATGCGCGCCGCCGCACTACTGCTGCGTGAGGTCTTCGCCGCCGATCACGTCGACCTCGCCGCGTCCTGTCTGAACCGCCTCCTGCTGGAGAGCGCAGTGCCGGTCCGCCTCTCCTCGCACGGAGGTCGCACCCCCTGGCACCCGCACCTCGACAGTGACGACGACGCGCCGTGGGGTGAGTGGTTCCTCGCCTCGTCCTGCATGGCACTGACCGTCCTGATCTGGGATCGCCAGCGCCCGCCCGGCGGGCTCTGTGCATCGCCCAGCTGCCGGAACGTCTACCTCACGCAGGGCAGCGGCCCGGCACGCCGCTACTGTTCCCGCCGCTGCGCGACACGGGAAAGAGTGGCGGCCCACCGGCGTTCTCGTCCGTGAGCCCGGCTCCTTCGTCGGGCACCTCCTTCGCCGCAGGCCTCCCGGCCCGGGCAGCCGTCGAACCACTCCCGGGCCTGAAGAGCGCGGCCGGCGGGGAGCTCGGTAGGCTCGAAACCTGAGCGCACACAGGATGAGCGGGGGCTGACGTGGGGCTGTTCCGGCGAGGGCCGAAGCGTGACGGGGACGACGCGCCCCGGGACGCGGAGTTCGCCTTCCTCTCGGTGGGCGAAGGCGCACGCTTCCGCGGGCAGGTCCGGGAAGCGTTCGCCGAGCAGGGACTGGAAGTCACCGTCTACGCCGACGTCGTCACCGACAGCTCCGGACGGCAGTTCGGACTTGGCAACCTCGCCGCGGTCTGCCACAACGACGAGCGCGGCCCCCGGGTGTGGCCCGACGTCATTCGCCAGCATGTCGGCATGGTGCTGCGCACCATGGATGCCCCGTCCGCGCTGGACACCCTCCCGCCCGACCAGATCCGTGCCCAGCTCTACCCCCGGGTGATCGGCTCGGACGGCCTCGACCGGATGACGTTCAGCTACGCCAGGACACTCGCCCCGGGACTCAGCGAGGTGCTCGCCCTCGACCTGCCCGAGAGCGTCATGATGCTCACCGACGAGGCCCTGGAGCCGCTCGGCGACGTACCCGGGCTGCGGGAGCGCGCCCTGGACAATCTGCGGGGACTGCCCGTCGAGGCCCACGAGACCGTCAAGGACGCCGGGGGCATGTGCTTCGAGGTGGTCGTCGGCGACTCCTTCTACACCGCCAGCCGGGTCCTCGTGCTGGACGCACTCGTCCGCCAGGTCACCGGGCAGCACATCACCGCGGACGGGGCGCTGGTCGCGCTGCCGTTCCGGCACCAGCTCGCCTTCCACGTCATCCGCGACACCAGTGTCATCCCGTCCCTCAACGCCCTGGCCGCGTTCGCCGCGTCCGGCTACGCGGACACGCCCGGGGCGATCACCCCGTACGTCTACTGGTGGCGGGCCGGGACGCTGACCCAGCTCAGCGACCGTGACGAGGACGGCGACGGGCTGCGGATCGTCGTCGGCGAGGACTTCCAGGACCTGCTGGAACGGCTCATCGCCGAGAAGCCGGACCAGGACTGACCACCGACCAGGCCCCGGGGCCGACCGGGCGGAGCGCCCGCTCGCGCCCTCCAGGCGGCCCGGGCACCATGAATTGTGCTGAGGAGGACGGACCCATGCCCACACCGCCCGCGGCTGTACCGCCCGAACCCTTCACCGCCGACGACTACCGTGCCCGGATGGCCCGGGCCGCCCGGTCCGCCGCCGGGGCCGGGCTCTCCGGCCTCCTCGTGGCACCCGGCCCCGACCTCGTCCATCTCACCGGCTACCAGCCCGCGGTCACGGAACGGCTCACCGTCCTGGTGCTCGTCGAGGGCCAGGACCCCGTGCTGGTCGTACCGACCCTGGAGGCCCCCGACGCCCAGCACGCTGCCGGCGCGCCCGCGCTCACGCTCCGCCCGTGGACCGACGGCAAGGACCCGTACGCCGTCACCGCGGCGCTGCTCGAGGGCCGCGGCCGCTTCGGGGTCAGCGACAACGCCTGGGCGATGCATCTGCTGGGCATGCAACGCGAACTCCCCGGCACGTCGTACGTCTCCCTGACGGACGCCCTGCCCATGCTCCGCGCGGTGAAGGACGCGTCCGAGCTGGCCCGGCTGGAGGCGGCGGGCGCGGCCGCCGACGAGGCGTACCGCGAGATCCTCAAGGTCCGCTTCTCCGGCCGCAAGGAGACCGAGGTCGCGGCGGACCTCGCCGCTCTGCTCCTGCGGTTCGGCCACTCCCAGGTGGACTTCACGGTCGTCGGCTCCGGCCCGAACGGAGCCAACCCGCACCACGAAGCGGGCGACCGCACCATCGCCCGGGGCGACATGGTCGTCCTCGACTTCGGAGGCCTGAAGCACGGCTACGGCTCCGACACCACCCGCACCGTCCATGTCGGTGAGCCGTCCGCCGAGGAACAGCGCGTCCACGACGTCGTACGCGAGGCCCAGCAGGCCGGATTCGACGCGGTGCGGCCGGGCGCCGCCTGCCAGGACGTCGACCGCGCGGCACGCGCGGTGATCACCGACGCCGGATACGGTGCGTACTTCATCCACCGCACCGGCCACGGCATCGGCGTCACCACCCATGAACCGCCCTACATGATCGAGGGCGAGGAGCAGCCTCTCGTCCCGGGCATGTGCTTCTCCGTCGAGCCCGGGATCTATCTCCCCGGCCGGTTCGGTGTCCGTATCGAGGACATCGTGACGGTCACGGAGACGGGCGGCCGCCGCTTCAACAACACACCGCGCGAGATGGCGATCGTGGAGTAGGCGCCGGCCGTTTCCCCTCCCAGGGGCTTGCTTTCAAGCCCCTCCGGCGATCGAGGAGCGGGGTCCGGGGCGGAGCCCCGGCGGGGTCCGGGGCGGAGCCCCCGCCGCGCAGCGCACGTCAGCCGTCGGTCAGCACCACGCACGACTCGCCCGGCAGCTCCAGCACCCCGTCCGCGCCGGGCGGCCGGACGTGGTCCCATGCCGCCAGCACCCGGCTCCCGCCGCCCAGCGGGACCGTGGCGGGCTCCTCGCCGAGGTTGACGGCGACCCTCAGGTCGCCCCGGCGGAAGACGAACCAGCGGGCGGTCTCGTCGTAGGCGACGTGGACCGCCGCCAGGTCCGGGTCGGACAGATCCGGCTGGTCGCGGCGCAGGGCGATCAGCGCGCGGTGCCAGGCCAGCAGGCGGGCATGGGGCTCGCGTTCGCGCTCACTGCGGTCCAGACAGGAGCGTTCGCGGGTGGCCGGGTCCTGCGGGTCGGGGATGTCGTCCGCCGCCCACCCGGACGCGGCGAACTCGCGCCGTCTGCCCTGACGTACGGCCTCCGCGAGCTCGGGATCGGTGTGGTCGGTGAAGTACTGCCACGGGGTACCGGCACCCCACTCCTCGCCCATGAACAGCATCGGGGTGAACGGCCCGGTCAGTACGACCGCGGCGGCGCAGGCCAGCAGCCCGGGGGAGAGCCGGGCGGACAGCCGGTCGCCGAGGGCGCGGTTGCCGATCTGGTCGTGGGTCTGGGCGTAGCCGAGGAAACGTCCCGCGGGTGTCCGGACCAGGTCGACGGGCCGTCCGTGCGTGCGGCCCCGGAACGTCGAATACGTACCGTCGTGGAAGAAGACATGGCCGAAGGTCTTCGCGAGCGCGGCGAGCGGGGCGCGCGCGAAGTCGGCGTAGTAGCCGTGGGATTCGCCCGTCAGCGCCGTGTGCAGGGCGTGATGGAAGTCGTCGTTCCACTGCGCGTGCACACCGAGCCCGCCCTCCTCGCGCGGAGTCGTCGTCCGGGGATCGCACCGGTCCGACTCGGCGATCAGGAACAACGGCCGGCGGACGTCCGCCGCGAAACCGTCGACCGCCGCCGACAGCTCCTCCAGGAACGTCAGCGCACGGCTGTCCGCGAGCGCGTGGATCGCGTCCAGCCGCAGCCCGTCCACGCGGTAGTCGCGCAGCCAGGCCAGCGCACTGCCGATCAGATACGCGCGCACCTCGTCGGAGCCCGGAGCGTCGAGATTGATCGCCGCGCCCCATGGCGTGTGGTGGGTCTCGGTCAAGTACGGCCCGAAGGCCGGCAGATGGTTCCCCGACGGCCCGAGGTGGTTGTGGACGACGTCCAGGACGACTCCGAGGCCGAGACCGTGTGCTGTGTCGACAAAGCGCTTCAGTGCCTCGGGTCCGCCGTACGGCTCGTGCACGGCCCACGGCGCCACCCCGTCGTACCCCCAGCCGTGCGTCCCCGGGAAGGGGCAGACGGGCATCAGTTCCACATGGGTGACCCCCAGTTCGGCCAGCTCACCGAGGTGCCCGGACGCGGCGTCCAGGGTGCCCTCGCGCGTGTACGTGCCGACGTGCAGTTCGTAGAGGACCGCGCCCGGGAGCTCCCGGCCGTCCCAGTCGTCGCTGCGCCAGACGTACGCGTCCGGCGCGACCACCGCGCTCGGCCCGTCCGGCCCCTCCGGCTGGCGGCGCGAGCGCGGATCGGGCAGCAGCGGGCCGCCGTCGAGGAGAAAGCCGTACCGCGCCCCGTCGTCCGCCTCCGCCTCGGCCGTCCACCACCCGGCCCGCTCCGCGTCGCGCTCCATCGCTTGTTCGGTGCCCTCCAGCCACAGCGCGACCCGGTCCCGCGTATACGGTGCCCATACCTCGAACAGCACTGGTGATCGATCCCCTGTCGTGTCGGCGGCACTCGTACCCATCCTGGCAACTCCGGGGTCTTCAGGCGCTGTACTCGCCGGTACTAGTGTCCCGGTCATGACATCGCCCTCCGCGACATCGCTGCCTGTTTTCCCTCCCGGTTTCCTGTGGGGCGCCTCCGCGTCCGCGTTCCAGACCGAAGGCGCCGCCGACACGGACGGCAAGGGCCCCTCCGGCTGGGACGCCTTCGCCGCCGAGCCCGGCCGTGTCAAGGACGGCGCGGACGCCTCCCGCGGCACCGGCTTCCACGAGCGCTACCGCGAGGACGTCGCCCTGCTCGCCGGACTCGGCGCCGGAGCCTTCCGGTTCTCCGTCAGCTGGCCCCGGGTGATCCCCGGCGGCAGCGGCCCCGTCAACCCCGCCGGGCTCGGCTTCTACGACCGTCTCGTCGACGAACTGTGCGCCCGGGGCATCACCCCCGCCCCGACGCTCTACCACTGGGACACCCCGCTGCCCCTGGAAGAGGCCGGCGGCTGGCTGAACCGCGACACCGCCGCCCGGTTCGCCGAGTACGCCGCCGCCGTCGCCGAACGCCTCGCCGACCGCGTCCCCATGTGGATCACCATCAACGAACCCGCCGAAGTCACCCTGCTCGGCTACGCCCTCGGCGAGCACGCCCCCGGCAAGAAGCTCCTCTTCGACGCCCTGCCCGCCGCCCACCACCAGCTGCTCGCCCACGGCCTCGCCGTCCAGGCCCTGCGCGCCGCGGGCGCCGGCAACATCGGCCTGGCCGTCTCCCACTCGCCGGTACGCGCCGCGAGCGACAGCGACGAGGACCGCTCGGGCGCCGAGATCTACGACACCCTCACCAACTGGCTCTTCTCCGACCCGCTCCTCACCGGCCGCTACCCCGAGGGCTTCGACGCCCTGATGCCGGGACCGGTCGCCGACGACCTCGCCGTGATCTCCGAGCCCCTCGACTGGTACGGCGTGAACTACTACAGCCCCATGCTCGTCGGCGCGCCCGCCCCGGACGCCCTCGACTCGTACGCGGGTCTCGGCATGCCCGCCGGACTCCCCTTCGGGCTGCGGGAGATCGAGGACGCCGAACGCACCCACTTCGGCTGGCCCGTCGTCCCCGACGGGCTCCGCGAACTCCTCGTCACCCTCAAGGAGCGCTACGGAGACCGCCTCCCGCCCGTCCACATCACCGAGAACGGCTGCTCGTACGACGACTTCCCCGACCTCGCCGACACACGCCGTATCGCCTACCTGGACGGCCATCTGCGGGCGCTGCACCGTGCCGTCGAGGAAGGGGTGGACGTACGCGGCTACTTCGTCTGGTCGCTGACCGACAACATCGAATGGGTGGAGGGTGCCTCGCAGCGCTTCGGGCTCGTCCACGTCGACTACGAGACGCTGGAGCGGACGCCCAAGGCGTCGTACGCCTGGTACCGGGACGCCATACGGGCCCAGCGGGTCGCACGGTCAGGGGACTGAGCGGATCCGCCACACCAGTATCCCGCCGGCGACCGTCACCACCGTGGAGGTGAGGTAGAGACCGGCGTAGCCGCCCGCGTACGCCACGATCGGCGCCGCGAGCGCCGGACCGAGGACCTGGGGAGCCGAGTTGGCGATGTTGATGACCCCCAGGTCCTTGGCCCGGTCACCGGCGCTCGGCAGCACCTGTGTGATAAGGGCCTGGTCCACCGCGATGTACGCCCCGAAGCCGAGTCCCAGCAGCAGCGCCGCGCCCATCGCCACCGGCCAGGTGTGCCAGAACGTCAGCAGCAGCGACGCCACGGCCATCACCACCGAGCTCACCGACACCAGCACCTTGCGCCGCCCCGACCGGTCCGAGACGACCCCGCCGCCGACCGCCGTCACGACCACCCCCGCCGTGTAGAGCAGCGTCAGGATCAGCACGCCCTCGTCCGGATTCGCGTAGTGCACCGCGTCCTTGAGGAAATACAGCAGGTACAGCGTGCCGATGGCGTTGCCGAGCATCACCAGGAAGCGGGTCAGCCAGGCCCAGCCGAAGTCCGGGTACGCCCGCGGGCTCACCCAGAAGCCGGCGAGCCGCACCGGCTGCCGGGCCTCGCGCGGCACCTGGGGATCACGGGTGAGGAGCACGAACGGCAGCGCCGACAGCACCACCAGGACCGCCAGCAGCAGATAGCCCGCCGCGGTCCCCGTCACGACCGTCGTCACCAGCAGTGCGCCCACGACCAGGCCCAGCGTCTGCGGGACGCCGATCCAGCCGGAGACCGCGGCCCGCTGCCCCACCGGCACCTGATCGGGGACGACGGCATTGGTGCCGGCGAGCATCGCGTTCAGCCCGAGCTGCGCCAGACACCAGCCGAGTGTCACCCCCACGATCGTGGTCTGCGCCGACGTGACCGCGAGTCCGGCCGCACCGGCCACCGCCCCGCCCAGGATCCAGGGGTGGCGGCGGCCGAAGCGGCCGCCCGTACGGTCGGAGAGCGCACCCGCCAGCGGATTGGCCACGACGGCGACGAGCGCGCCCACGCCGGTGACCCAGCCGAGCGCGACCTCCTTCCCCGACGGGTCGACCGCGTCGATCTGTTCGGCCAGCAGTACCTGAATCGGGGTCAGGAAGGCCATGTACAGGCCGAGGCCGGCCAGCACCAGCCCGGATATCCAGCCGCCGCCGACGCGGGTCTGCGGCTCCGTACGGGGATCGTCCATCACCATGGGCCGCTCGCCATCAGCTCGGGGGTGCCCGGAGCCTACGGACACCCCCGACCCCGATCAATACGCCGGATGCCTCGGACTCGCACGATTCGGACTCACACGAGATGGATGCGTTCCTGAACGACCGGATGCCCGGCCTTCGTGAAGTTCGCCGCCATCGGGAAGTTGCCCTGGTCCGTCGCGCCGGCGATGAACTCCGCACCCTGCTCGGCCAGGAAGTGCGTGCACTCGGCGAGCAGGTCGTACGCGTAGCCCCGGCCGCGCTGCTCCGGTACGACCCCGATGTAGCCGATGCACGGCCCCGACGGGTTGTGCGCCGGGATGTGCAGACCGGCGAGCTCGCCCTCCGGCGTGAACGCCAGCCGCCACCACTCGCGCGGCGACGGGCACCAGTGGAAGAAGTCCAGCTCCTCCTGGGCGGCCTGGTCCAGGCCGCCCTCGGCGATCGCGCGCAGGGCGTGTGCGTCCAGCGTCGCCGAGTGCACGCGACGCAGGACGTCGAGGATCACCTCGTCGTCGGGCTCCGGCCGGAACTCCAGCCGCCCGGGCCGCTCCGGCAGCCCGCACTCCGGCGTCCACCGGTACTGGAACCGTTCCACGAGCACCTTCATCCCGGCCGCCTCCGCGGCACGCAGCCGCGCCTCGCCCGCGGCCCGGAGCACCGGGTCCGCGCGCCAGCCGGCGGGCAGGATCAGCTCGTACTCCACCCGGAACGGGGAGGTGCGCAGCAGTTCGGCGCCCGCCTCCTCCTCGCCCTCGGCGACGTCGAACCAGTTGAGGTTGACGGGTGACGTGTCGTCGGGTCCGCCCCACCAGGCGGCCCGGGCTACGACCTTGCCGTCGCGCAGGGCGACCCGCTTCCACTCGGGGCGGTGCGTGGCACGGGCCAGCGCGCGGCCCACACCGAGCGGGTCGGGCAGTGCGTCGAAGAGATGTGCGTCGCTCTCGGAGAGCGCGCGGATGACCGGACCGGTCACAGCGGTCATGAGGAAGTCCTCCGGGAAGGGATGTGTGTGAAACGCTCCCGGTCAGACGGTGAACGCCGGGCGGACGGGGCGGGAGCGCGGGAATCGTGCGGTCTGCACTGCACTCGCCTCCTTCCGTCGGTCACGGGCGTCGTGATCACGCTAGACGGCACCCGGCGGGACGTCCAGTGCTTTTCGCGCGTACGTGCGGAGGGGCGATGGAAGTGATCTTGACCGGTCCTTCTGGACACCCGGGCCACGCAGCCCGACAATCACGTTTGTGACGTCCTCCTTCGAGTTCCAGACGTACCCCGCTCGGCCCTCCGACGCCGAGCGGGACCGCGTGCTCGGAATCCTCAGAGAGGGCGCGGCCGAGGGCAAGTTGTCGCACGACACGTTCGTGCGGCGCATGGAGCTCGCCCTGTCCGCCCGCGGGCCCGACGAACTGCGGGCGCTCACCGCGGACCTGCACAGCGAAGGCCGCCTGTCGAAGAAGCTGTTCGGGGCGGTCGGCAAGGTGTCCGCGTTCTCCGTGCGGCTCGGCCGCGCCTGGAAGGCCGAGCGGCTGCCCCCGCTGCTGCTGCCCGAGCCCGGACCGTATCCGCTGCGCATCGGCCGCGACCCGTCCAACGGGCTGCGGCTCAGCCATGACACGGTTTCGCGCCTGCACGCCGAACTGACCCTGCGCGGCGGGCTCTGGGTGCTGCGCGACCTCGGCTCGACCAACGGCACCACGGTCAACGGCCGCCGTGTGACGGGCTCGGTCGTGGTCCGGGCCGGCGACATGGTGAGCTTCGGACGGATGAGTTTCCGGCTCGACGCACGCTGAACGTCCGGCCGCGCGCGCCGTGTTCGTCACTGCCGGTGCAGCCCCGGACCGCCCGCGCCGCGTTCGTCACTGCTGGTGCAGCCCCCGGCCGGCCAGCGTCAGGAACGTCTCGCCGACCGCTTCCGAGAGCGTCGGGTGGGCGTGCACGTGCCGGGCCACATCGGCCGGCTCCGCGTCCCATCCGACGATCAGCTGGCTCTCGGCGATCATCTCCGAGACGTTCGGGCCGACGAGATGGACGCCGAGGACCTGCCCGCCGCCCTCCTGCGCGACGACCTTCACGACGCCGCCCTGGCCATGCACCATGCCCTTGGCCACGGCCGTCAGCGGCATGGAGTTGACCGTGACGTCATGGCCGCGGCTGCGTGCCTCCGCCTCGCTCAGCCCGACGGACGCGGTCTGCGGCGAGGAGTACGTGACACGGGGGACGGCGGCGTAGTCGACGGGCGCGGACGGCACACCGGCCAGGGTCTCGGCCACCAGCAGGCCCTCCGCGAAGGAGGCGTGGGCCAGCCCGAGTGACGGCGGCGGCAGCAGATCGCCCACGACATGAACGCCGGGCACCGCGGTCTCCAGCCGTGACCAGTCGGCGGGCGCGACGAAGCCCCGCTCGTCGGTGGTCAGCCCGGCCGCTTCCAGACCGAGCCCGTCGGTCACCGGCGCGCGGCCGACCGCGACCAGCAGCTGCTCCGCCTCAACCGTCCGCGTCTCGCCGCGCGCCGTGCGGACCGTTGCCCGTACGCCGTCGTCCAGCAGCTCCGTCTGCTGCAACAGGGCCCCCGCGAGCACCTCGATGCCCCGCTTCTTCAGGCCCCTGGTCAGATGGCGGGACACATCGACGTCCTCGAGCGGTACGAGCCTGTCGAGCGCCTCGACGAGCGTCACCTGCGCGCCCATCGAGCGGTGGAACGAGGCGTACTCGACCCCGATCGCGCCGCCGCCCACGACCAGCACGGACGCCGGAAGGGCGGATACGAACAGGGCGTCGTCGCTGGTGACGACGCGACGGCCGTCGGAGGCCAGACCCGGCAGCATCCGCGGCCGTGACCCGGTCGCCAGGACGATGCCGCGCCGGGCCATCACCTGCCCGTACCTCTCGACCGTCGCCGAACGCGGGCCGGTCAGCCGTGCGCTGCCGCGGACGGTCTCGACACCCGCGTGTGCCAGATGGCCCTCGACGCCCTTGTGGTTGCGGGACACGATGTCATCACGCGTCGCCACGAGCGCGGACCAGTCGACCGATTCGAGGGTCGCCCTCACACCCCACCTCTCATGCCCCTCCGCGATGCCGTCGACCAGCTCGGCGGCGTGCAGCATCGCCTTGCTGGGGATGCATCCGCGGTGCAGGCACGTGCCGCCGACCTTGTCGCGCTCGGCGAGCACGACCCGCAGGCCGAGCGCGGCGGCGCGCAGGGCGGTGGAGTAGCCGCCGGTGCCGCCACCGATCACGATCACATCGGTCTCATGAATGTGTGTCATGGGATCAGCCTCCGACGGACCTTGCCATGAGTCCAAGGCAATGTTCTTGTGGATGCGATGCACAGCCTTTATCGGGGGACGGGGCACATGAGCAGTCTGCGGCAGATGGAGTACTTCGTCACGGTGGCCGAGGAGTCGTCGTTCACCCGCGCCGCCGAACTGCTGCACGTCACCCAGCCCGCCCTCTCGCACCAGATCAAGGCGCTGGAGAAGTCCGTCGGCGGTCAGCTGCTGGAGCGGATGCCGCGCGGCGTCCGGCTCACCGCGATGGGCCGCGCCTTCCTGCCCCATGCCGAGCTCGCCGTAAGCAGCGCCGCGCAGGGCCGGCGGGCGGCGCGGGCGGCGGCCGGAGCGGAGGGCGGCGAACTGCACATCGCGACCGTGCACTCGATCGCGGTCGGCGTGCTCCCCGAGGTGTTCGCCCGCTGGCACCGGGCACACCCGGGGGTCGCGCTCGTCCTGCACGAGTACGCCACCACCGAGGCGCTTCAGGAGGCGCTGGAGCGCGGCACCGCCGATCTCGCCGTCGGGCCGCCGCCGCGGCACTGGCAGGGCCCCGTCCTCCCGGTCGGCGAGGAGGAGATCGTCCTCGTCGTCCCGTTCGACGACCCGCTCGCGGGCCGGCCGACGGTCCGGCTGGCGGAGCTCCGCGACCACACGTGGATCCGCTGCGCCATGGAGCCCGTCGTCGAGGGGCAGCCCTTCCTGGACTGGGCCTGCGGGAAAGCCGGCTTCTCGCCCCGTACGGCCGTGCGGACGGAACACACCTCCACGGCGGTCCGGATGGCGGCGGCCGGGGTCGGTGTCGCCACGGCGCCCGCGCACGTCGTACGCGGCGCGATCGGCGAGGACTGTGTGCTGCTGCGGGTCGAACCGCCGTGGCGGCGGCCCCTCACGGTGTTCTCCCGGGTCGGGCTCACGGGCGCGGCGGAGACGTTCACCGGGCTGCTGGGGCGTTGCGCCGACGCACCGTGATCCCGTACGCGACGCGCGCGAGCGGAACTTCACGGTGATGATGTCGTCAATCACGTAATTTTTTGCGAACGATACGTTTTTGACCAGGCGTCCGCGTGTGCGGATGCCCGTGACGGCCCCCTTTCGGCCCCCTTCGCACCAGCCCTCAGACAAGGAGGAGCAGCATGTCCGGACTCATCGCTGTCGGAGTGGACGGCTCCGAGGCAAGCCTGGCAGCAGTGGACTGGGCCGCGGACGAGGCCGCACTGCGCGACACCGGGCTGCGGCTGGTGAACGCCACGCGGTGGGCGGAGCACCAGCTGCAGGCCGTGAAGGTGTCGCACGAGGACCGTGCCGGGCAGGCGGAGCGCCTGCTCGGTGTGACGGAGGAGCGCGTCCGCGCGCGCAGGCCGGACCTCGCCCTGACCGCGGAGGAGATCGAGGACTCTCCCACAAGCGTGCTGCTGGCCGCCGCCGGAGAGGCGGAGCTACTGGTCATGGGGTCGCACGGGCTCGGCAGCGTGGGCGGCTTCATCATCGGCTCGGTGGGGCAGGAGGTCGTCGCGGACGCGAAGCGTCCTGTGGTGCTGGTCCGGCCGGGGTACGGGGAGGACGGCGGCGGCGCCTCCGGCGGCAGCGGCCCCCGGAAGGTGGTCCTCGGTCTCGATGTGAGCGACGTGAAGGACGAGCTCCTCGAGTTCGCGTTCGACTTCGCGGCACGGCACGGCGTCCCGTTGCACATCGTGCACAGCTGGCACGTCCCGTTCTTCCACCACCACGGCGAGGCCGACACGGGGACACAGGCGGAGATGGCGTCGGCGCTGTCGGGCGCGGTGCGCCCCTTCAGGGAAAAGTTCCCGGCCGTGGAGGTCTCCGAGGTGTCCGCTCCCGGGCGGGCGGCCGGCCACCTCGTCGAGGCGGCGTCGGACGCGCGACTCGTGGTCGTCGGCCGGCGCCGCGCGGCATCCGGTTCGCACATCGGATCGGTCACCCACGCGGCGATCCACCATGCCGCCTGCCCCGTGGCCGTCGTGCCGCACAGCTGACGGAGGGCATCCGCGGCGGGCTCAAGGCTGCGGCGGGCTCTCACCCGCGGCAGGCTTTCACCCGGGGCGGGTGAGGCCGGCCGGCGCGTGCTGCGGGCACGATGCGAGCAGGACCGCCAACGCTGCCGGGCCGCGGAGCGTGGTGCTGCCCGCCGCGCGAGGCGCACCCGTCCGCCGGACCTGGCTGAACCTGCCGAGATCGGGGAACGCTCATGACCGACCTGGACACGCTGTCGGTGAACACCATCCGTGGTCTGTGCATGGACGCCGTCCAGAAGGCCGAGTCCGGGCATCCCGGTACCCCCATGGGCATCGCACCCGTCGCCTACACGCTCTGGCAGAGGTTCCTGCGGTTCGATCCCCAGGACCCGATCTGGCCGAACCGCGACCGCTTCGTCCTCTCCGAGGGGCACGCCTCGGTGCTGCTGTGGTCCCTGCTGCACCTGACCGGTGTCCGTGCGGTCGACCCCGACTACGAGGTCCTGGGACGCCCGTCGGTGACCCTCGACGACCTGAAGTCCTTCCGCCAGCTCGACTCCCGCTGCCCCGGCCACCCCGAGTACCGCTGGACGAGCGGCGTCGAGACCACGACCGGGCCGCTCGGCCAGGGGGTTGCCACCTCCGTGGGGATGGCGATGGCGGGCAGGTGGCTCGCCGGCCGGTACAACCGGGACGACTTCCCGCTCTTCGACTTCGACGTGTACGCGCTCGCCGGCGACGGCTGCATGATGGAAGGCGTCTCCTCGGAGGCCGCCTCACTCGCCGGCCACCACCGGCTGTCGAACCTGTGCTGGATCTACGACTCCAACCGGGTCACCATCGAGGGCCACACCGACATCACCTTCACCGAGGACGTCGCCGCCCGCTTCCTCGCCTACGGCTGGAACGTGACCACGGTCGCCGACGCCAACGACCTCGACGCGGCCGCGCGTGCCTTCCACACCTTCCGGGCCGAGACCGAGCGCCCCACCCTGATCCTGGTGCACAGCCACATCGGCTACGGCTCGCCCGTCGAGGACTCGCCGAAGGCCCACGGTGCGCCGTTCGGAGCCGACGGCGTACGGGCGACCAAGCGCTTCCTCGGTCTGCCCGAGAACGAGCAGTTCTGGGTGCCCGACGGCGTCCGGGACGGGTTCGGCGAGGGCATCGGTGCCCGTGGCGCGGAACTGCGCACGGCCTGGCAGAAGCAGTTCGACGCCTACCGCGAGGCCTGGCCCGAGCTCGCCGACGAACTGGAGCGCATGCAGCGCCGCGAACTCCCCGGCGACTGGGACGGCGCGCTCCCCGACTTCCCCGCCGACCCCAAGGGCCTCGCCACCAGGGACTCGTCCGGACAGGTCCTCAACGCCCTCGCGCAGCGCGTGCCCTGGCTCCTCGGCGGCTCGGCCGACCTCTCGCCGTCGACGAAGACCCGGCTCACGTTCGGCGGTGCCGGGGACTTCCAGCCCGACGACCCGTCCGGGCGCAATCTCCACCTGGGCATCCGGGAGCACGCCTCGGCGGCCGTCGCCAACGGCATGGGCCTGACCAAGCTGCGGCCGTACTGGTCGGGCTTCCTCATCTTCTCCGACTACGCCAAGGCGGCCGTCCGGCTGTCCGCGCTGATGGAGATCCCGGTCGTGCACATCTTCACCCACGACTCCATCGGGGTCGGCGAGGACGGGCCCACCCACCAGCCCGTCGAACAGCTCGCCGGCCTGCGCGCGCTGCCGGGACTGCTGGTGTTCCGGCCGGCCGACGCGGGCGAGGTCGTCGAGACCTGGCGGGTGGTCGCCGCGCTCCGCCACGAGCCGGCGGCGCTGGTCCTCTCCCGCCAGGCGCTTCCCACCCTCGACCGTTCCCGGCTCGCCCCCGCCTCGGGAGTCGCACGCGGCGCCTACGTCCTGGCCGACGCGGACTCCGGCGAGCCGCAGGTGATTCTGCTCGCCACCGGATCCGAGGTGTCCCTGGCGCTGTCCGCCCGCGACGAACTGGCCGCGCAGGGCATCAGGGCCCGGGTGGTGAGCATGCCGTGCTGGGAGCTGTTCGACCGTCAGCCGCGGGAGTACCGCGACGAGGTCCTGCCACCGTCGGTGACCGCCCGCGTGGGCATCGAGCAGGCGTCGACCTTCGGGTGGGACCGGTACGTGGGAGACGGCGGCGCCCTCATCGGCATGCACACCTTCGGTGCCTCGGCGCCCCTGAAGCAGCTGCTCACGAAGTTCGGGTTCACGCCGCAACGGGTGGCCCAGGTCGCGCGCGACCTGGTGACAGCACCCGCCGGTACCACGCACTGAAGACGGGAAGGCCGGCCATGACCACTGACACACCCATGCAGCTCGGCATGATCGGGCTCGGCCGGATGGGGGCCAACCTCGTGCGCCGGCTGATGCGTGACGGCCACCGCTGCGTCGTCTTCGACCTCGACCGTGACGCCGTACAGGAACTGGAGAACGAGGGGGCGACAGCGGCCTCCTCCCTCCACGACTTCGTCGACAAGCTGGAGCAGCCCCGGAACCTCTGGCTGATGCTGCCCGCCGGTGTCGTGCAGCCGACCCTCGACCAGCTGGCCGCCCTGCTGGACGCCGGCGACACGGTCATCGACGGCGGCAACTCGTACTACCGGGACGACATGGCCCGCGCCAAGGAGCTCGTCCCCCGCCGTATCCACTACGTCGACTGCGGCACCTCGGGCGGTGTCTGGGGCCTCGAACGGGGCTACTGCCTGATGATCGGCGGCGAGGAGGAGGCGGTGAAACGCCTGGACCCGGTCTTCCGCACCATCGCCCCCGGCACCGGAGACGCCGAGCCCACCCCGGGCCGTACCAGGACCGGCGGGACCGCGCCCGAGGGCTATCTGCACTGCGGGCCGAGCGGTGCCGGCCACTTCGTGAAGATGGTCCACAACGGGGTCGAGTACGGGATGATGGCCGCCATCGCCGAGGGCCTCAGCGTCATCAAGCACGCGGACGCGGGCCTGCGCAGGCGGACCGTCGACGCCGAGACCGCTCCGCTGCGCGAACCCGAGGCGTACCAGTACGAGATCGACGTGGCCGAGGTCGCCGAGGTGTGGCGCCGTGGCTCGGTCGTAGGCTCCTGGCTGGTCGACCTCGTGGCCGACGCCCTGGCCCGCTCGCCCGGGCTCGACCGTTTCACCGGCCGGGTCTCGGACTCCGGGGAGGGCCGGTGGACGGTCCTCGCGGCGGTCGACGAGAGCGTGCCCGCACCCGTCATCAGTGCCGCCCTGGTCCAGCGGTACGAATCCCGCGGGCTCGGCGAGTTCACCGACAAGGTGCTGTCCGCGATGCGCGGCGAATTCGGCGGTCACGCCGAGAAGGCGGGGTGAACCGTGGCCGGCACCTCCCAGCCCGAAGACCGCGGGCCGGTTCCCGAGAACCATGTCATCGTGCTGTTCGGCGCGACCGGGGACCTCGCCCGGCGCAAGCTCCTGCCAGGGCTCTTCCACCTCTCCAAGGCCGGGCTGCTGCCGGCCCGCTACCGCATCGTCGGATCGGCGCCGTCCCGGGCCGCGCTCAGCGACGACGACTTCCGCAAGCGGGCCCGGGAGGCGGTCGCCGAATTCGGCAGATCGAAGCCCGAGGGCAGCGCCTGGCAGGAGTTCGAGGACGCGCTGTCCTTCGGCGCGGCCGACTCCGACGATCCCGGGCCGCTTCTCGCGGCCGTACGGGACGCCGAGCAGGCCGTCGGCGGGAGCCCGCGGCGCCTGTTCCACCTCGCCGTGCCACCGGCGGCGTTCGCCTCCGTCGTCGAGATGCTCGGCGTGACCGGTCTCGCCGAGAACGCCCGGCTGATCGTGGAGAAGCCGTTCGGCACGGACCTCGCCTCGGCCCAGGCCCTCAACGCGACCGTCCACGCCGTCTTCGACGAGTCCCGGGTCTTCCGTATCGACCACTTCCTGGGCAAGGAGTCCGTCGACAACATCCTCGCCCTCCGGTTCGCCAACGGCCTCCTGGAGCCGGTCTGGAACCGGGACCACATCAGCCATGTGCAGATCGACGTGCCGGAGAAGATCGGCATCGAAGGCCGCGCCCAGTTCTTCGAAGGCACCGGGACCTTCCGGGACATGATCGTCACTCACCTCTTCCAGCTCCTCGGATTCGTGGCGATGGAACCCCCGACCGCGCTCAGGGCGAAGCCCCTGCGGGACGAGAAGGAGAAGGTCTTCGAGAGCATGCGGCCGCTGGATCCGGCACACGTCGTCCGCGGCCAGTACGAGGGGTACCGCGACGAGCCGGGCGTCGATCCCCGCTCCGACACCGAGACGTTCGTCGCGCTGCGCGTCGAACTGGACAACTGGCGCTGGGCCGGTGTGCCCTTCTACCTCCGCTCGGGCAAGTCGCTCGGGCAGGGACGGCACGTCGTGACGCTCGGTTTCCGGGAACCGGCCCTGCGCATGTTCCCGCTGGCCGTGCAGGACGTCCCCGAGGCCCGGAACAACGGGCTGGTGATCGACTTCGACGACCCCGGCCGGATCGCCGCCCGTTTCCTGGTGAAGGACCCCGGCCCCGCGATGCGCCTGAGCGAGGCCGAGATGGTCTTCGACTACGCCGATTCCTTCAACGAGATGTACGCGCTCGAGGGATACGAGCGACTCATCCTGGACGCGATGCTCGGCGACCAGTCCCTGTTCACCCGCTCCGACGGGATCGAGCGCCTCTGGGAGGCGTCCACCCCACTGCTGGAGAACCCGCCGCCGGTCGAGCTCTACGCGCCGGGTTCCTGGGGCCCCGAGTCGATCGACCGGCTCATCGCCCCGTACCGCTGGAGCCTGCCGGAGCGTCACTGACCCGCCCGGTGGGGGTGGGGACGGGTCAGTGACCCCGGCTGCTCCGGATGGCACCCGGGCGTCATCCCCACGGGGTACGCGCGGCGCGGCGAGCGGCGCCCGACGCCGCCGCGGGCCGCCGCCCCCTCCTAGCCTCGACGGCATGCTGGGTCTTCCGGAACACGTCCGCACCTGCCTCTTCGACCTCGACGGCGTCCTCACGCGTACCGCGAAGGTCCACGCGGCCGCGTGGAAGGAGATGTTCGACGACTACCTGCGACAGCGCGCCGAACGTGAGGGCACGCCCTTCGTGCCGTTCGACGCCGTGCGCGACTACGACGAGTGCGTGGACGGCCGCCCCCGCGAGGACGGGGTCCGCACCTTCCTCGCCTCGCGCGGCATCGAACTGCCCGAGGGCGCGCCCGACGACGGGCCGGGCGCGGAGACCGTGAACGGCCTGGGCACCCGCAAGAACGAACTGGTGCTCCGCAAGATCCGCGAGGAGGGCGTGGAGGCGTACGAGGGGTCGGTGGCCTATGTGCGCGCCGCCAGGGACGCCGGTCTGCGGCGCGCCGTGGTCTCCTCGAGCGCCAACTGCCGTGACGTGCTGGCCGCCGCCGGTATCGAGGATCTCTTCGACGAGCGCATCGACGGGATCGTCGCCAAGGACCTGCGGCTGCGGGGCAAACCCGCACCGGACACCTATCTCGCCGCCGCCCGCGCCCTGGGCGCCGAACCGGGCGAGGCGGCGGTGTTCGAGGACGCGCTGGCCGGAGTGGAGGCCGGGCGCGCGGGCCGGTTCGGCATCGTGGTGGGCATCGACCGGACCGGGCAGGCCGCGGAGCTGCGGCAGCACGGCGCCGACGTCGTCGTGAACGACCTCGCCGAACTGATGGAGTCACGATGATCACCCATCCCAGCTATGTGGTCGAGCCCTGGCGCCTGCGCGAGACCGAGCTGAACCTCGACGTCCTCGCCCAGAGCGAGTCCGTGTTCGCCCTGGCCAACGGCCATATCGGGTGGCGCGGCAATCTCGACGAGGGCGAGCCGCACGGACTGCCCGGCGCCTACCTCAACGGTGTCCACGAGCTGCACCCACTGCCGTACGCCGAGGCCGGCTACGGCTATCCGGAGTCCGGTCAGACGCTGATCAACGTCACCGACGGGAAGATCATCAGGCTTCTCGTGGACGATCACCCCTGCGACCTGCGCTACGGCGAACTGACGGCACACGAACGGGTACTGGATTTCCGTACGGGAGTCCTGAGCCGCACCGCGGAATGGACCTCCCCGGCCGGCCTCGCCGTGCGCATCACCTCGCACCGCCTGGTGTCGTTCACCCAGCGGGCCATCGCCGCGATCGCGTACGAGGTGGAGCCGCTGGACGGCCGGGCCACCGTGGCCGTCCAGTCGGAACTGGTCGCGAACGAGCAGATGCCGCACGACGCCGGCGACCCGCGGGTCGCGGCAGCGATCGACTCCCCCCTCGAACCGGAGGAGGACTTCGCCCAGGACACCCGGCTGCGCCTGGTGCACCGCACCAGGAAGAGCGGCCAGCGGGTCGCGGCCGCGGCCGACCACATCGTCGAGGGCCCGGCGGGGACGACCTGGTCGGCCGAGAGCGAGCCGGACGTCAGCAGACTCACGGTCACCGCCGCACTGGCACCCGGCGAGCGGCTGCGGCTGGTGAAGTTCGTGGGGTACGGCTGGTCCGCCGAAAGGTCGCTGCCCGCCCTCCACGACCAGGTCGACGGCGCGGTCGCCGCCGCCCGGAGCACCGGCTGGGAGGGGCTCCTCGCCGAGCAGCGGGCCTATCTCGACAACTTCTGGTCCTGCGCGGACGTCGAAGTGGACGGTGACGCGGAGATCCAGCAGGCCGTGCGCTTCGCGCTCTTCCACGTCCTCCAGGCGGCGGCCCGCGGGGAGGAGCGGGCGATCCCCGCCAAGGGCCTGACGGGGACGGGCTACGACGGACACTCGTTCTGGGACGTGGAGACCTTCGTCCTGCCCGTGCTCACCTACACGGCGCCCCAGGCCGTCGGCCCGGTCCTGCGCTGGCGGCACGCGACCCTGCCCGCGGCGCGGGACCGGGCCCATCAGCTCGGGCTGGCCGGAGCGGCGTTCCCGTGGCGGACCATCAGCGGCGCGGAGTGCTCCGCATACTGGCCGGCGGGCACGGCCGCCTTCCACGTCAACGCCGACATCGCCGACGCGGTGCTGCGGTACGTGATCGCCACCGGGGACGAGACGTTCGAGCGGGGCCCGGGTCTGGAGCTGCTGGTGCACACTGCGCGGCTCTGGCACTCGCTCGGCCATCACGACGCGGAGGGCGTCTTCCACATCGACGGCGTCACCGGCCCCGACGAGTACAGCGCCGTCGCCCGCGACAACCTCTACACCAATCTGATGGCGCGACGGAACCTGGTGGCCGCCGCGGAGACGGCGGCGCGCCACGCCGACCGGGCGGAGGAACTGGGAGTCGACGACGAGGAGACCGCGGCCTGGCGGGACGCCGCCGCCCGGATCGCCGTGCCGTACAACGAGGCGCTCGGCGTGCACGAGCAGTCGGCCGGGTTCACCGCGTTCCAGCACTGGGACTTCGACGCCACCTCACCGGAGCAGTACCCGCTGCTGCTGCACTTCCCCTACTTCGACCTCTACCGCAAACAGGTCGTCAAACAGGCGGACCTGGTCCTCGCCATGGTGATGTGCCCGGACGCCTTCACGCCCGAGGAGAAGGCCCGCAACTTCGCCTACTACGAGCCGCTGACCGTGCGGGACTCCTCGCTCTCGGCGTGCTGCCAGGCGATCATGGCCGCGGAGACCGGGCACCTCCGGCTGGCCTACGCCTACCTGGGTGAGGCAGCCCTGATGGACCTGGAGAACCTGGAGCACAACACCCGCGACGGGCTGCACATCGCCTCCCTCGCGGGCACATGGCTGGCCCTGGTGGCCGGGCTCGGCGGAATGCGCCGGCACGAAGGCGAGGACGCGGCGCACAGCCGTCTGGGTTTCGCTCCCAGGCTGCCCGAGCGCCTGTCCGGCCTGAAGTTCACCGTGCTGGTGCGGGGGCGCAGACTGCGGGTGGACATCCGCCGCACCACGGCCCGTTACACGCTGATGGAGGGTGACCCGCTGACCGTCCTGCACCACGGCGAGCCGCTCGCCCTCACGGTGTCCGAGCCGGTGGAGCGACCCCTGCCGACGATGCCCGCGCAGCCCGAACCGCAGCAGCCCAAGGGGCGCCGCCCCGCCGAACGCACGGGCGTCGCGGTGCCCGACGCCGCTGAGGCGCCCGACTGAATCCTGTCGTCCGGATCAGGCCGAGCCCGGCAGGATCCGGAAGGCAGGCCCTGAGCCTCACCCCCGGTGGCGGGGCGCCCCCTGCCTCCCCGCCGCCCTCTCCAGCAGCGCCACCGGCTGCTCGGCGAAGAGCTCCGCCAGCGGCAACCGCCCACCCCGGAACTCCCGTTCCGGCGCCAGCACATCGCTCCACCGCCCCTCGGGGAGCTCCAGCGACGTCTCGCCCCAGCCGCCCGACTGGTCGAGCCTCAGCGAGAGCCGGGTCACCGCCGTCACGACCTCGCCCGAGCGGCAGAAGGCCAGACAGTGCGCGGCCGCCGGCCCGTCCGCCGCCAGGCTCCGGTACGTACCCGACTCGCCGAACACCTCCGGGCGCCGGCGGCGCAGTCGCAGCGCGGCCCGCGTGAGCCGGGTCTTCTCGTCCGCGGAGCTCTCCCGGAACGGTCGGCGGTTGTCCGGGTCGACCAGCGCCAGGTAGATGTGCTCGGTGCCCTGGTACAGCTCGGGCACCCCCGGCATCGTCAGCTGCACCAGCGCCGCACCCAGCACATTGGCCATCCAGTACGGGTCGAGTTCCCGCGCCAGCAGGACCACCGTGTGCAGCGGCGGCCCGGCCGGTCCCGCGTCCACGAAATCGTTGACGGCCCGCTCGTACGCGGCATCGGGCTCGGTCCAGCTGGTGTGCAGTCCGGCTTCCCGTACCGACTTGAGCAGGGCGGGACCGATCCGCTGCGGATACGGCATCGCGAAACCGAATGCCGTCTGCCACGCCACCCATGCGAGATGGTGATCGGGCGCCGGCGTGAAGGCCAGGCCCGTCAGCAGCCGCTCCCACCGCTCGGGGCACTCCGACAGCAGCGCGATCCTGGCCCGGACATCCGCGCTGCGCTTGGTGTCGTGCGTGGACAGCACCGTGCCGGTGGCCGGCCAGTCCCGGGCCAGCCGGGCACAGTACGCATGGAACTCCTCGGGACTCACCCCCGGGCACCCCGGATCACCGCCCACCTCGTTCGCCGAGATCAGGGGGGTGTAGCGGTAGTAGGCCGTGTCCTCGACGGACTTGGCACGCAGCGCCGACGACGTCTGCGCGAAGCGGGCCCGGAAGGCCGTCTGCTCCGGGCCGTCACCGATCCGGCCGAGCGCCAGGTCCCGGATCACATCGACCGCCTCGGCCTCCTCGGCGACGGCGAAGGCCGCCTTCGCCCGCAGCGCCGCGTCCGCCGTCAGGACCGCCTCGCCCCCGGCGCGGTAGGGCCGGTAGACGGGCACCCGCACCAGCAGCTCCCGGATCGCGGTGCGCAGCGCCCAGGGCGCGTGGTCGTGCAGCGCCGGGTCCGCCGCGCACACCCGTTCGGCCAGGCGGGCGAGCGCCTCGGTCTCCGCGACCAGCTGGTGCGTCACCACCTTGAACGCGGCGCGGCGCACCGTCGCACCCCAGAAGCCGCCCCGGTCGCCGCCGGGCGACGCGTAGTTCTGATACCCGCGGAGCAGTTCCTCGGCGCCCTCGGGGTCGGTGAAGAGCCCGTCGATCCGGTGCAGCGCGTCGTAGCCCGTCGTGCCGGCGACCGGCCAGTCGGCCGGCAGATGCTCGTCCCGGGTGAGGATCTTCTCCACGACCGTCCAGCAGCCGCCGGTGGCCTCGTGCAGCCGGTGCAGGTACTCCTCGGGGTCGGCCAGCCCGTCGGGATGGTCGATCCGCAGGCCCTCGACGACACCGTCCCGTACCAGTTCGAGGATCTTGGCGTGGGTGGCGGCGAAGACCTCCGGGTCCTCCACCCGTACTCCGATCAGCTCCGAAATGGTGAAGAAGCGCCGGTAGTTGAGTTCGGTCCTGGCCAGCCGCCACCAGCCGAGCCGGTACCACTGGGCGTCCAGCAGCTCCGGCAGGGGCAGCTCCTCGGTGCCCTCCCGCACTGGGAACGTGTGTTCGCCGTAGTGCAGGACCCGCCCCTCCATCCGCAGCGCGCCGAGCTCGTCCCCGAGCCGGCTGCCCAGCACGGGCATCAGAACCCTGCCGCCGCCCGCGTCCCAGTCGATGTCGAACCACCGCGCGTAGGGCGACCCGGGGCCTTCCCGCAGCACCTCCCACAGCGCCTTGTTGTGGCGCGGCACGGCGGCCATGTGGTTGGGCACGATGTCGAGCACCAGTCCGAGTCCGTGCTCGCGAGACGTGCGGGCGAGGGACCGCAGCCCCTCCTCGCCGCCGAGTTCCTCCCGTACCCGGTCGTGGTCCACGACGTCATAGCCGTGCGTCGAACCGGGCATCGCCTCCAGCACCGGTGACAGATGCAGATGCGAGATCCCCAGTCCGGCGAGGTACGGAACCGCCGCCTCGGCGGCCCGGAAGGGAAAGTCCGGCTGGAGCTGGAGACGGTAGGTGGCGGTGGGCGTCATGCGAACGTACGTACCCGCATCGCGGGCTTCTGTGTCATCGGCTCGTGCGCCGACTGGGATTACCGCGCGACGTTCACCTGATATGACGAACGCCGGACCGTCAGGCCGGCCTCCTCAGTACCGTCAGACTCCGGCCGATCATCCTGATCCGGTCGCCCGCCGCCACCTTCGGGCCCTGACCCGGTGGAACGCCCTCCGGTCGTGCCGTGTCCACCACCACCTGCCACTGGCGACCATGGTTCACCGGCACCGCGAAGTCCCGGTCCTCGGCGCTCGCGTTGAACATCAGCAGGAACGAGTCGTCGGAGATCCGCTCGCCGCGCGGGCCGGGCTCCGAGATCGCATGGCCGTTCAGGAACACCGTCAGGGCCCTGGCGTGGGCGGCCTGCCAGTCCCGGGCCGTCATCTCCCCGCCCTCGGGGGTGAACCAGGCGATGTCCGAGAGCTCGTCGTGTGTGCCCTCCACCGGCCGGCCGTGGAAGAAGCGCCTGCGCCGGAACACCTGGTGATCGCGGCGCAGCCAGACCATCGCCCGGGTGAAGGCCAGCAGCGAGCCCTGCTCCTCCTCGGTCGACGCCGGCCACTGCACCCAGGACAGTTCACCGTCCTGGCAGTACGCGTTGTTGTTGCCGTGCTGAGTGCGGGCGAACTCGTCGCCGTGGCTGAGCATCGGCACGCCCTGGGACAGCATCAGCGTCGCGATGAAGTTGCGCATCTGGCGGCCCCGCAGCTCCTGCACCCCGGGATCGTCGGTGTCGCCCTCCGCCCCGCAGTTCCACGACCGGTTGTGGCTCTCCCCGTCCCGGTTGCCTTCCCCGTTGGCCTCGTTGTGCTTCTCGTTGTACGAGACCAGGTCATGCAGGGTGAAGCCGTCGTGGCAGGTCACGAAGTTGACCGAGGCGAGCGGCCGGCGCCCGTCGTCCTGGTAGAGGTCCGACGATCCGGTCAGCCGGGAGGCGAACTCCGCCAGCGTGCGCGGCTCGCCGCGCCACAAGTCCCGCACCGTGTCGCGGTACTTGCCGTTCCACTCGGTCCACAGCGGCGGGAAGTTCCCCACCTGGTAGCCGCCCTCGCCGACGTCCCACGGCTCGGCGATCAGCTTCACCTGGCTGACCACCGGATCCTGCTGCACCAGGTCGAAGAACGACGACAGCCGGTCCACCTCGTGGAACTGCCGGGCCAGCGTCGCCGCCAGATCGAAGCGGAAGCCGTCGACATGCATCTCGGTGACCCAGTAGCGCAGCGAGTCCATGATCAGCTGGAGCACGTGCGGGGAGCGCATCAGCAGCGAATTGCCGGTGCCGGTGGTGTCCGTGTAGTAGCGGCGGTCCTCGGACAGCCGGTAGTACGAGACGTTGTCCAGACCCCGGAAGGAGAGCGTGGGGCCGAGATGATTGCCCTCCGCCGTGTGGTTGTAGACGACGTCGAGGATCACCTCGATGCCCGCCTGGTGCAGCGCCCGTACCGCCGATTTGAACTCCAGCACCTGCTGGCCCCGGTCGCCCCAGGACGCGTAGCGGTTGTGCGGGGCGAAGAACCCGATCGTGTTGTAGCCCCAGTAGTTGTTCAGCCCCGCGTCGACCAGCCGGTGGTCGTTCACGAACTGGTGCACCGGCATCAATTCCAGGGCGGTGACGCCCAGTTCCGTCAGATGCGAGATCACCTCGGGATGCGCGAGTCCCGCGTACGTCCCGCGCAGCTCCTCCGGCAGTGCCGGATGCAGCATCGTCAGGCCCTTCACATGGGCCTCGTAGATCACCGTGCGGTGGTAGTCGGTGCGGGGCGGCCGGTCGTCGCCCCAGTCGAAGTACGGATTGACCACCACGGAGGCCATCGTGTGCGGGGCGGAGTCGAGGTCGTTGCGCGAGTCCGGTCTGCCGAAGTGGTACCCGTAGACCGCCTCACCCCAGGCGATACGTCCGCTCATGGCCCGCGCGTACGGGTCGAGGAGCAGCTTCGCCGAGTTGCACCGCTGCCCGCGCTCCGGCGTGTACGGGCCGTGCACCCGGAATCCGTACCGCTGTCCCGGCATCACGCCCGGCAGATACGCATGGCGCACGAACGCATCGGTTTCGCGCAGCTCGACGGCCGTCTCCGAGCCGTCGTCGTGCAGCAGACACAGCTCGATACGGTGCGCGGCCTCGGAGAAGACCGCGAAATTGGTGCCGGCGCCGTCGTACGTGGCGCCGAGTGGATACGCCTGTCCCGGCCAGACCTGCATAGATAAGACTCTTCCACTTCTGATCCGGGTGCTGGGGACCTCTTTGGCCAGATCCTCCCCGAAAGAAGGGCAACCTCCTAGGACTTACCACCGTCCTACCGGGTGACCACAGGGAAGAGGGGGGAAATGTGCGCAATCTAGTGCGCCGCCACCTGGGGAAGGTGGTGGCGGGCGCGGCCATTGCGGTGACGGGTACCGCTGTGATGGTCGCCATCACCCTGCCGGGCACGGCAGGAGCGGAAGGCGGTCCCGGCAATCGGTCCGCCGCATCCGGGGGGCGGGGCCCGGGCGCGCAGGGGCAGGGCACCGGAGCCTCGGCACCCGAACCCGGCGTCGTCGCGGCGGCCCCCGAAGAGGGCGAGAAGGGCTTCGGCCGCGATCCGCTCACCGACGACGAGCTGAAGCGGGCGGAACAGCTGGCGGCGGCGCCGGCCGCGCGCACCGGCGAGAACGTGACGGGCGGCCGCGGCCCGCAGCTCCTCACCACCGATCTGGCCGAGCAGGAGCCGTCCGAGGCAGCCCTCGCCACACCGCCGCGCCGCGCCGTCGTGTCGTACTACGACTACAAGACCGACCAGCTCGTCACGGCGACGGTCAATCTCACCACCGGGAAGGTGGACCGCGCCGCGCAGCAGGGCGTGCAGCCCTCCCCGCACCGCGAGGAACTGAGGGAGGCCGTCGAGCTGATTCTGGCGAACCCGCTCGGCGCCGGGCTGAAGGCGGACTACAAGGACGCCACCGGCAGCGCGCTCACCTCCCCGCAGCCGCTCACCCTGAGCGGCTTCGTCTACCGCAAGGACCGGGAGGCGCGGATCCCGCAGCAGCTCAGCTCCTGCGGAGTGCACCGCTGCGTGCGCGTCATCACCAAGATCACCAACGGGCCGTGGATCGACACCAGGGACCTGGTCGTCGATCTGAGCGCCCGCACCGTCGTCCGTACGCCTTCCGCCTGAGGGGTTCCGCTTCGCATGGACAAGAGCAGATTCTCGCGTGCCCGCACACCGGTCCGGGCCGCCCGCAAGCCGGCCTCGGTGGCCGCCGCAGCAGCCGTCCTGCTGGGCGGCGCGCTGACGGCCGCGGGCCCCACGGCACAGGCCGCCCCCCAGGGCCCCACGCCGCCGCCGTCACCGGGCTGCAGCGCGCCGTACCGGATCAGCCAGACCCTCGCCGGCGGCACCACCTGGCGCATGTGCTGGCACTACGACTCCTCCGCCGGACTGGTCCTGGACAAGGTCAGCTACCAGCCCAGGAGCGAGCCCAAGCCGATCCAGGTGCTGAGCAGCGCCAAGCTGGCGCAGGTCCATGTGCCCTACGACGACGGGCAGGCCGAGTACGACGACCTCACCGGCTTCGGGTTCGGCTACGGCCTGCAGAACCTCAAGGCCACGGAGTGCCCCGGCGGCACCATCCAGTCGGTCAAGGTCCCCGACATCGGCCAGGTCAACGGCCTGTGCATGACCACACGATCGCGTGGCCACGCCTACCGCATGGCCAACGACGAGGGCACCAAGGTCTGGCAGGAGGAAGGCAAGGACCTGCTCCTCTACACCGTCAACAAGGTGTCCTGGTACGAGTACATCACCGAGTGGCGCTTCTCCTCCGACGGGACGATATCCGCCAACGTCGGGGCCACCGGCAGCCTCTCACCGGGCGACTACAACGCGGGCGACGGGCGCGGCTGGCCCATCGGCAAGGGCGCCAAGGACTACTCCACCAGCCACAGCCACAATGTCTTCTGGAGGCTGAACTTCGGCCTCGACGGCAGCACGAAGGACCGGATCGAGCAGTACGACTCGGCGGTCACCCCGCCCGTCGGCACCGGCAGCCCGACGACGAAGACCACCCGTACGCCCGTCACCAAGGAGCTCGCCGGGGACGCGAAGGCGATGCGCTGGTGGCGCGTGGTGAGCGAGACCGGCAAGAACAAGGACGGCCACGCCCGCAGTTACGAGATCGTGCCGGGGCCGTCCGCCAAGCACGCCGGCCGTCCCTTCACCCAGCACGACGTGTACTTCACCCAGAACCGCGCCTGTGAGCAGTTCGCCAGCAACAACACGCTCAACTGCGGGCGAGGCGCGCCCGACAACGTGGAGAAGTGGGTCAACGGCGAAGCCCTGACCAACCCGGCCGTCTGGGTCAACATCGGTTTCCACCACATCGCCCGGGACGAGGACCAGCAGCCGATGCCGGTCCACTGGCAGGGCTTCCAGCTCGCGCCCAGGGACGTAACCGCTATGAATCCGCTCACTCCGGCAGATCTCGCCGACCAGAACGGAGCACCCGACTTCAGGAGTTGAGAAAGGAGCCTGTGGATCCGGCTGCACCGCCTCCCGCTCGCGGAGTACCCTTCCTTGATCGTTGAAGACGGGCGTCCGGGAACAGAAGGCGGTGCGCGGGTGAGCTCGGGAGGGCTGGAGCTACCCCCCGGTGACGCAGGTCACGAGGGGGACTCCGATGACGTCCCGCCCGGGGCGGTGTCCCTCGCCCGGCCGGTGGAGTTGGGGTCGCAGATCGGGCCCGAACTGGACTGGGGCGCGGACGCCTGGAGCGAGGTGCGTACGCGCGCTCAACGGGCCGGGCGGGCCTACGTCTGGCTGAATCTGGTCGAGCAGCGGCTGCGGGCCGTCGTGGCCGCCGTGCTCCGTCCCATCTACGAACCCGTGCACGGCGAGGACTGGGTCGTCGCCGCCGCGGGTCCCGCCGGACAGGAGTGGGTGCAGCGTGCCGTCGCCGTGCGCGAGGTCTCCCGCCGCAAGGGCTATCTCCTCGACCCGGCCGACGACAACGTGCTCAGCTTCCTCACCCTCCCGCAGCTGAGGGAGCTGATGGTCCAGCACTGGCCCTGCTTCGAGCCGTACTTCGACGACCGGCGCGAGGTGGAGCTGGCTCTGGACGAGCTGGAGGTCGCACGCAATGTGGTCTCCCGCAACCGCGCGCTGAGCGAGACCGTGCTCGCCCAGGCCGAACGGGCCTCGGCCCGGCTGCTGGAGATCCTCGGCAACGGGGCCGGGGTACCGTCCGCGGACCGGCTGCCGGTCGACGCGGTCGAGGACCTGGTGGGGGACCGGTACGCGGACGTGGTGTCCGTCCATCCCGACCGGGTGCGGCTGCAGCGGCAGCTGCCGGCCGAGGACCTCTTCGGGGGTGCGCGGCGACTCGACGCCATCGGCATAGGCCTGAACCTGCTCGTGCAGAACTTCTCGGGGCGCCGGCTGGTCCGGCTCGCCGAGTCCGGTGCCCGGGTGCGGCTGCTCTTCCTCAACCCGGCGAGCAGCGCGGTCAAGCGGCGCGAGCGCGAACTGGGCCTGAAGAAGGGTGAGTTGAGCCGCTCGGTGGAGATGAACATCCTCCATATGCGACGGGTGCGGTCCAAGCTGCGCGACCCGGGCGCCTTCGAGATCCATGTCTTCGACGAGACGCCCCGGTTCACGGCGTATCTCGTCGACGGGGACGGTCCCGACGGGCTCGCCGTCGTGCAGTCGTATCTGCGGCGGGCGCGTGGCATGGAGGCGCCGGTGCTGGTGCTGCGGGGCGCGGGCCGGTCGGTGGTGCGGTCGGGTCAGGACAGCGAGCACGGTCTCTTCCAGACGTACCGGGAGGAGTTCGAGTCCGTGTGGACCGACTCGCGGCCGGTGTCCTGAGGGTCCGGCCCCTGAGGGGTTCGGCTTCTGACGGCCGGTGTCCTGAAGGTTCGGGACCTGACGGCCAGTGCCCGGACGGTCGGTGCCCGGACAGCCGGTGTCCTGACTGCGGGTCTCCTGACTTTCCGTACGGTCGTCGTCGTCCTGACCGCCGGTGACCCGGCTGCCCCGTGGCCCGGCTGTCAGTGCCACGTGCGAGAGTTTCGCCAGTACCACTGAAAGAGGGGGGCGTGATCATGACCTGGCACCGCGAGCCGCTGGCCGGTTTCGACCTGGAGACGACCGGCACCGACCCGCTGGACGCACGCATCGTGACGGCGGCGGTCGTCGTCGTGCGGGACGGCGAGACGACCGGGCGGCGGACGTGGCTGGCCGATCCGGGGATCCGGATCCCGGCGCAGGCGTCGGCGATCCACGGCATCAGCAGCGAGCGGGCGGCGGCGGAGGGCCGGCCGGCGCGCGAAGTGGCGGACCAGATCGCCGAGACGCTGACGGAGCACTGGACACAGGGCGTCCCGGTCGTCGCGTACAACGCGGCCTTCGACCTCACGCTGCTCTCGGCGGAGCTGGCCCGTCACGGGCTGGCGTCCCTGTCCGAGCGGCTCGGCGGCACGGACATCGGCCCGGTCATCGATCCGTACACGATCGACCGCGCGGTCGACCGCTACCGGCGCGGCAAGCGCACGCTGGAAGCGGTCTGCGGGGAGTACGGAGTGGTCCTCGACGGCGCCCACGAGGCGCTCGCGGACGCGCTGGCGGCGGTGCGGGTGGCCGGCGCGATAGCGGGCCGCCACCCGTCGGTGGCGGCCCTCGCACCGGCCGAGCTGCACACCCGCCAGGTGCGCTGGTACGCGGAGTGGGCGGCGGACTTCCAGGACTTCCTCCGCCGCAAGGGCGACGCGGACGCGGTGGTGGACGGCTCCTGGCCGCTGCGCGAGCCGGTCGCCAGCACACGCTGACGGACGGGTACGGTCAGCCGGCGGCCGCGCTCCTGGTCGCCACATCGCCGATGAAGTCGAGCAGAGTTGCGTTGATCCGGTCCGGGGCGTCCAGCTGGAGCCAGTGCCCGGCCCCTTCGACCCGCTCGTAGCGCCACGAGCCGGCCACATGCTTCTCCGTGCCGGTCATCGACCGCTCGGTGAGAAAGCGGTCGCCCGTGCTCCACAATCCCAGCACGGGCCCGGGGAGCGGCGGCAGCGGCAGCTCGGGGCCGAACATCACCTCGGGCGGGAGACCCGCGCGGTACACCGACAGGGCGGCGGTGAGCGCACCGGGCTCGCGCATACCGGCGACGATCCCGTTGCGGTCGGGGTGCTCGCCGAGCGCCTCGCGCAAGTGGGCGAAGTCGTCGCGGGAGAGCCACTCCTCGGCGATGCCCGGAAGCTGGAACAGCAGCATGTACCAGGACCTCTGCCGCTGCTCCCAGCCGGCGTCCCGCAGCGCGGCGAGGTGCCCCACGGACAGAATGCTTAGGCTCGCCACCCGCTCCGGAGCGTTCACGGCCAGCTGCTGGACGATGCCCGAGCCCCAGTCGTGGCCGACGAGATGGGCCTGCTCGACCTCCAGCCGGTCGAGCAACTCCAGCAGGTCGGCGACGGACCGGGCCGGGGCGTAGGCGTCGGTGCCCTCCGGGCGGTCCGAGCCGCCGAAGCCGCGGAGATCGGGGGCGATGGTGCGGTAGCCGGCGGCCTCCAGTGCTGCCACCTGGTGGCGCCAGCAGTCGTGGGTGTCCGGGAAGCCGTGCACCAGGAGCACGGCCGGCCCGGCGCCGCCCGTGCGGACCTCGAGGGTCACCTCGCTGAGTTCGACACGCATGACAACACTCCGATCATTCACGTCGTTCGTGGACGGTCATTCATGAAAGGGAGTCGAGCCAGGGCGGGTTTCCCGGATTCCCAGGACCACGATGTCAGAACGGATACCAGCGCACCTCGGTGTCGTCGTCACGCAACGAGGCCACGCGGCGGCGGAATTCGGCCAGCGCCTTCGGATTCGAAGGGGCGTGCTGGGCCACCCAGGCACAGCTCGCCGTCTCGCGGGCGCCGCGGAGCACCGCGCAGCCGTCCCAGCGGCGGACGTCCCAGCCGTAGTCGTCCGTGAAGGCGTCGTAGGCGGCCGGGTCGAGCCCGTACCGGTCGCGGGAGAGGGCGAGGACCACCAGGTCGTGCTCGCGCAGGTCCGAGGAGAAGGTCTCCAGGTCGACCAGGACCGGCCCGTCCGGGCCGATGTGCACGTTGCGGGGGAGGGCGTCACCATGGATCGGTCCCGGCACGAGGTGCGGGACGAGCGCTGCCGCCGCCGCGGCGAAACCGTCCCGCCGCTCCCGCAGATACGCCGCGTCCGCCGGATCGATCGCGTCCCCCGCCAGCCGCAGCCAGCGCTCCACACCGCCGAGCAGCTCCCGGCGGGGCAGCGCGAACGGCGCGGCGGGCAGCGCGTGCACCTGCCGCAGCAGTGGGGCGAGATCGCGCGGCTCGGCGGGACGTACGGCCTCGGGCAGCCGGTGCCAGACCGTCACCGGATGCCCCTCCACCAGGCGGGTCTTCGGCTCCGCGGCCCGTACCGCCGGCACGCCCGCCTCCTCCAGCCACCCGGCCACCGCCAGCTCGCGCTCCGCACGCTCCAGCAGCTCCGCGCTCCGCCCGACCTTCACCACCACGTCGCCGCTCGTGAACACCGCGTTCTCGCCTAGTGCCAGCAGCCGGCCGTTCCCCGCCAGCCCGGCCGCCGTCAGCACCTCGCGCGCGCGTGTCTCGTCCATGGCGCGAATTCTCGCATTCACGCAGGCCGGGTTGACGAACCGACGGTCCGTCAGCACGATGACGAGGGCCGGTTCAACTTCATAAAGGGGTCGAATCCGTGACATTGGCGACTGCAACGGAACGGTCCGGCAGAGCGAGCCCGAAACCGCGACCCGGAGCGCGTCGCCCCGGTACCGACTTCGGAGCCTGGTTCCTCGTCCTCCCCGCCCTGATCCCGATCCTCGTGCTGAGCGTGGGCCCGCTGCTCTACGGCGTCGCACTCTCCTTCACCGACGCCCAGTCCGGCCGCACCCAGGCCACCCAGTGGACCGGCACGCTCAACTTCCAGGACCTGCTCCACGACACCCTGTTCTGGGACTCGTTCCGGATCGGGCTGCTGTGGGCGGTCGGGGTGACCGTCCCGCAGTTCGTGCTCGCCCTCGGCCTCGCGCTGCTGCTCAACCAGAACCTCCGCTTCCGCTGGCTGGCCCGGGCCTTCGCGATCATTCCCTGGGCGATGCCCGAGGTCGTCGTCGGCATCATGTGGCGCCTCGTCTACCACCCCGACGCCGGCATCCTCAACGAGACCATCCGCGATCTCGGCCTCGGCGACGGCCGCGACTGGCTGACCGGCCTCGCCACCGCACTCCCCGCCGTGATCGTCGTCGGCGTCTGGTCCGGTATGCCGCAGACCACCGTCGCCCTCCTGGCCGGACTCCAGAACACCCCCCAGGAGCTCCACGAGGCCGCGGCCCTCGACGGCGCCGGCGCCTGGCGACGGTTCCGTACCGTCACCTGGCCCGCCCTCAGGCCCGTCGCCCTCGCCGTCACCGCGCTCAACTTCATCTGGAACTTCAACTCCTTCGCGCTGGTCTACGTGCTGACCGGCGGCGGACCCGGCGGCCGTACCCGCCTCCCCATGCTCTTCGCCTACGAAGAGGCCTTCCGCTACGGCCAGTTCGGCTACGCCGCAGCCATGGGCTGCGTCATGGTCGCGGTGATATCGGTGATGCTCGCCCTCTACCTGGTGGGCCGGCTGAGGGGTGGTGACACGAAGTGAGCATGCGCACCAGCCGAGCCGGACGCGCCGGCCAGTACCTCGCACTCCTCGCCTATCTGGTCTTCCTCGCCTTTCCCTTCCTGTGGCTGGTCTCCACCGCCTTCAAGCCGCCCCGCGAACTCGGCTCGCTCCACCCCACCTGGATCCCGGAAGACCCCACGCTCGCCAGCTTCCGGCAGGCCTTCGACGAGCAGCCGCTCCTCCAGGCGGCCGTGAACAGCCTGATCGTCGCCCTGAGCGCGGCGGCCGTCGCGGTCGTCATCGCGACGCCGATGGCCTATGTGATGGCCCGTCACCGCACCCGGCTCGCAAAGGCCGCCACCGGCTGGGTCGTCGTCAGCCAGGCGTTCCCGTTCGTCCTGCTGATCATCCCGCTGTTCCTGATCCTCAAGAACCTCCAGCTGATCAACACCCTGGCCGGTCTGGTCCTGGTGTACGTCGTGTGGTCGCTGCCGTTCGCGCTCTGGATGCTCACGGGATACGTACGGGCCGTGCCGGCCGAACTGGAGGAGGCCGCGACGGTCGACGGCGCGGGCCGGACCCGTACGCTCGTCTCGGTCACCGCGCCGCTGCTCGCGCCCGGGATCGTGGCCACCGCGATGTTCGCGTTCATCACCGCGTGGAACGAGTTCTTCTTCGCGCTCGTCCTGCTCAAGACCCCGCAGAAGCAGACCTTGCCGGTCGTCCTCACCCACTTCCTCGGCGCGGAGGGCGTCGCCGACCTCGGGCCGCTCGCCGCGGCCGCGTTCCTCGCGACGGTCCCCTCCCTGGTGATCTTCGCGGTCATCCAGAGACGGATCACGGGCGGCATGCCGGCCGGGGCGGTGAAGAGCTGATGCACGGATCGATGCACGGATCGATGCGCGGATCGATGCGCGGATCGATGCGCCGAGCGGTGCACGGGCCGGTGTGCGTGCGGGGACGGATGCTGGCCGCTGTGGCCACCGCACTGGCGCTGTTGCTGACCGGCTGCTCCCCGGGCGGCGGCACCGACGGGAAGATCACGCTCCGCTTCCAGTCCCTGGCCTGGCAGGAGGAGTCCGTCGCCGCCAACGAGGAGCTGGTGAAGGAGTGGAACGCGACGCATCCCGATGTCCGGGTCGAGTACGTCCAGGGCAGCTGGGACAGCGTCCACGACCAATTGCTCACCTCCTTCGAGGGCGGCGAGGCGCCGGACATCATCCATGACGCCTCCGACGATCTCGCGGACTTCGCCTACGGCGGCTACCTCGCCGATCTGCGCGAACTGCTGCCGGCCCGCCTCACCACCGACATCCCGGAGCAGAGCTGGGACACGACGACGTTCGGGGACGGCGTATACGGCGTCCCGTTCCTCCAGGAGCCCCGCGTCCTCATCGCCAACAAGACACTCCTCGACGCGTCCGGCGTCCGCATCCCGACCCCCGAGAAGCCCTGGAGCTGGGCGGAGTTCCGGGAAATCGGCAAGAAGATGACCGCGTGGCTCGGTCATGAGAAGTACGCGGTCGCCTGGCCGTTCAAGGACCCGGTTTCGGCCACGCTCAACCTCGGTCTCTCGGCGGGCGGGCGGATGTTCCAGCGCGCTGAGGACGGGCGGGTGCGCATCGAGTTCACGGACGCCGACGCGGTGGTCCCCGAAACCGTCCACGACCAGGTCCACGTGGACTCGTCCGCGTCCGGCACGGCGCTCGGCGGGGGCGGCTCCGACGCACTGCCCGGCTTCTTCGGCGGCAAGTACGCGATGGTCCCGCTCGGCTTCTCGTACCGGCAGCAGATCGTGCAGCAGGCACCCAAGGGATTCGCGTGGACGGTGCTGCCCGCGCCCGCCGGCCGCGAGGGGCTCGCGCAGGGCGTCAGCCCCCAGACCCTGTCGGTCGCGGAGGACAGCCCGCACAAGAAGGAAGCGGTGGAGTTCATCGACTTCCTGCTGCAGCCACGGAACATGGTGCGGCTGGCGAAGGGCGACTGGATGCTCCCGACGGGCACGCAGGCGCTCGCCGACCCCGCGCTGCACACCTCGAAGGACGGCTGGGCGACGGGCGCGGCGCTCGCGAAGCACCTTCGTCCGGCGCCCGCGCAGTCGGTGCGGGGCTATCCCGAGTGGAAGGACAAGGTGGCGACGCCGGCGCTCCAGGAGTACTACTCGGGCGGCATCGACCGCGCCGAGCTGGAGCAACGCCTCGTCGAGGACGGCAATCTGGTGCTGGCCCGCTACCAGCGCCAGTAGACCGGCACACCTGGCGGGATCCAGCCGGGCCGGACGACTCCGGCGGGTCGTCGTCCGCGGGTTCGTACTTGCACGAGACGTCTCGTCTCGCATAGCTTTGTGGGTATGACCGAACCGAAGCGTGCTCACATCGCCATGTTCTCCATCGCCGCACACGGGCACGTGAACCCGAGTCTCGAAGTGATCCGGGAGCTCGTGGCCCGCGGGCATCGCGTCAGTTACGCGATCCCGCCGTCCTTTGCCGAGAAGGTCGCCGTCACCGGTGCGCAGCCGGTGATCTACACCTCCACGCTCCCGACCGAGGACGAGCCGGAGGACTGGGGTATGGAGCTGATCGACAACATCGAGCCGTTCCTGAACGACGCGATCCAGGTGCTGCCGCAGCTGGCGGAGGCGTTCTCGGGGAACGAGCCCGACCTCGTCCTGCACGACATCACCTCGTACCCGGCGCCCGTGCTCGCCCGTCGCTGGGGCGTGCCCGCCATGTCGCTCTCGCCGAACCTCGTCGCCTGGGAGGGGTACGAGGAGGAGGTCGCCGAGCCGATGACCGCCGAGCTCAAGGCGTCGCAGCGCGGCAAGGCGTACTACGCGCGCTTCGAGTCGTGGCTCGCCGAGAACGGCATCGACACCCACCCGGATCCGTTCGTCGGCCGCCCGCGGCGGTCCATCGTCCTGATCCCCAGGGCGCTTCAGCCGAACGCCGACCGGGTCGACGAGTCCGTCCACTCCTTCGTCGGCGCCTGCCAGGGCGACCGCAGGGAGCAAGGGGAATGGCGGCGGCCGGCGGACGCGGAGAAGGTGCTGCTGGTCTCTCTCGGGTCGGCCTTCACCAAGCAGCCGGACTTCTACCGTGAGTGCGTGAAGGCCTTCGGTGACCTTCCCGGGTGGCATGTGGTGCTGCAGATCGGCAAGTTCGTCGACGCCGCCGAGCTGGGTGAGGTTCCGGGGAACATCGAAGTGCACCCATGGGTACCGCAGTTGGCGATCCTGAAGCAGGCGGACGCGTTCATCACCCATGCAGGCGCCGGCGGCAGCCAGGAGGGCCTCGCCACCGGCACCCCGATGGTCGCGGTCCCGCAGGCCGTCGACCAGTTCGGCAACGCGGACATGCTCGCCGCGCTGGGAGTGGCCCGTCATGTCCCGATGGCGGAAGCCACCGCCGGCAGCCTCCGCGAGGCGGTCCTCGCCCTGACCGGCGACCCGGACGTCGCCCGCCGCCTCCGCGAGATCAAGCTCTCGATGGCGGGCGAGGGCGGCACGAAGCGCGCGGCGGATCTGATCGAGGCCGAACTGCCGCACGGCTGACCCGCGAAACCCGGGCGGGGGGAGCGGTCGGGATGCCGGCAATGGGGGACCGGCAATCGGGAGACCGGCAATCGGGAGACCGGTCCGCAAGGGCTGGTCTCCCTTTTATGTGCCGGAATTCTGGCGGGGTTTGTGAAGACCTCAAGCCCCTTATGTGTAAGGGGACTTGAGTGTGAAGTCCGACTTGTGCGGCGCTGGTCGATTTCATATTACGAAGACTTGTTGAGTATGTCACAGCTGTATGAAGGACTTGATCTGAGCCCGTCAATCGGTCAGTGTTTCGAGTCAGGCCCCGGAGATTTTCCTTCCGGAAGCCAATCCCCCCACAAATGATGACGAGGAGACCCCTCTTCATGGCAACTCACAAGCGCGCGAGCAGGATCAAGCTCACCGCGGCGATAACCGCCGTGGCCG
>NZ_JBWKDT010000031.1:0-91956 GCF_056435785.1 Streptomyces sp. NPDC043870 | reverse complement strand
ATCCGGTCCGACAACCGCTCACCCGACGACTTCACCTGTCCAGGCCTTGGCACACCACACCCAACGACCCACCCCCAACAAAGTCACCGGTATTGATGCTAGGCCCTGTCGGGGCGATCGATGTCAGGAGCCGCCTGCGTCGTCTGTTCCCGTTCCTGCCCCAGCAGCCGGCTGGAACAAGCGCCCCTGCGCAAGTCAGCCGCGCGGACATCACGACTTCGCATCGAAGTTCCGAATTGGCGAGGCCCGCCCGATCTGCGTACGCTTGACAGGAATCTCTGCGCCCGCCGGTCCTCCTCGAGCAGCTCGACCGCAGCGGCCGGCATTCGATTCTGTCGCTCGAGGTCGTGCCGCTCCCAGCGCGCATCGTCACCCGTCGACATTCGACGCGCGTATCGAGCCGAATGGGAGATCGTTTCCCATGGACCTCAACACCATCACCGAAGTCGTCCGGCGACCGTCCGACCGGCCGGGCGTGGACTGGCGCGAAGGCGATGCCTGGCTCGCAGGAGGAACGTGGCTGTTCTCCGCGGAACAGCCGAGTCTGCGCCGCCTGATCGACCTGACGGCATTGCGTTGGGATCCCCTCGTCCCGAGCGACGCGGGCCTCGAAATCGGCGCGACGTGCACCATCCGCGAGCTGTACGCCTTTGCGCTGCCGGGTGACTGGACCGCGGGCACCCTTTTCGCGAAGAGTTGCGAGGCGTTCCTGTCCTCGTTCAAGGTCTGGACCTCGGCGACCGTCGGCGGCAACATCTGCATGTCTCTGCCTGCCGGCCCGATGATCACGCTGACGGTCGCACTCGAGGCACAGTACGAGTTGTGGGCTCGCGACGGGTCCGCGCGCATCGTCGATGCGCGCGACTTCGTGACCGGTGACAACCGGAACATCCTTGCTCCCGGGGAAGTCCTGCGGCGCATCGACGTTCCGGCGCGCGCCCTGAGGAAACGCACCGCGCACCGCCGCTTCACGCTGACCCACCTCGGCCGTTCGACAGTGTTCCTCATCGGTACTCAGACACCAGGAACGAGCGACCTGCTGCTCACCGTCACCGCCGGCACCACACGGCCCGTGCGCATTGCTTTCGACACCATGCCGGATTCCCGGACTCTGCAGCAGTGCATCGACGTCATCCCCGCCGACGTCTGGTTCGCCGACCCCAACGGGACACCCGACCACCGTCGCCACCTGACCAAGCACTTCGCCGAAGAGATTCGTCGCGAACTCACAGCCGGGGGCGTGGCATGACATACATCGTGAACGGCAGGAGCTTCGTCGAAGAGCCGGACCCCGGCCAGTGTCTGCGCACCTTCCTCCGCTCACTCGGTCACCATGGCGTCAAAAAGGGCTGCGACGCGGGTGATTGCGGCGCATGCACGGTGTGGTTGGACGGCAATCCGGTACACAGCTGCATCACGCCCGCATTCCGCGCGGACGGTCATGAGGTGACGACGATCGAGGGCATCGGATCGCCCGGCAACCTGCATCCGATGCAGCGACAGTTCCGTGACGCCCCGGGGTTCCAATGCGGTTTCTGCACCGCGGGGATGATCATGACGTCGGCAACGTTCACCGAGGACCAGAAAGAAGACCTGCCACGGGCGTTGAAGGGCAACCTCTGCCGCTGCACCGGCTATCGGGGGATCGAGGATGCCGTGAAGGGCGTCGCCGGCGTGGAGACAGCAACGCCAGGAAAGGCCGTCGGGACGAGTGTCGGTGCGCCGGCGGCCGACGACGTGGTAACCGGTCGCGCCGAGTTCACGATGGACACCCACATCGAAGGCATGCTGCACCTCAAGGTGCTGCACTCACCGCACGCGCACGCCCGGATCGTCTCGATCGACAAGACCGCCGCACTCGCGGTTCCCGGCGTGCAACGGGTCTACACCTGGGAAGATGTGCCGCGCAAGCGGTTCACTACCGCGATCCACACGGACCATCTTGTCGATCCGGACGACACCTTCATCCTCGACAACACGGTCCGCTTCGTCGGCCAACGCGTCGTCGCGGTCCTGGCCGACACGGCCGGGGCGGCCGAAGAGGGCTGCCGAAGGGTCGTCGTCGAATACGAGGTGATGCCGGCGGTGTTCGACCCCGAAGCGGCAATGGCCGAGGGGGCACCACAGCTGCACGGCGCACACGATCCATTCGTCCGCGACCCCGTCCACAACATCTTGCTCGAGCTCCATTCGCACACCGGCGATGTCGACGCAGGGTTCGCCGAAGCCGACGTGATCCACGAAGGCACGTACTTCTCACCGCGAGTGCAACACGCGCATCTGGAGACCCACGGCTCGATTGCCTGGATGGAAAACGGCCGTCTGAACGTCCGCACCAGTTCGCAGTCGCCGTCGATCGCGAAAGTCAAACTCTCCCACCTGTTCGCGCTGCGCCCGGACCAGCTCCGCGTGTTCTGCAAACGCGTCGGCGGAGGCTTCGGCGGCAAACAGGAACTGATCTCGGAGGATCTGGTCGCGCTCGCCACCCTGGACACCGGGCGGCCTGTCTGCTTCGAGTACACCCGCGAGGAGGAATTCACAACGGCTTCGCCACGGCACCCGATGACGCTGACGGTCAAGCTCGGCGCGAAGGCGGACGGAACGCTCACGGCGTTCCAGGTCCGCAATGTGTCGAACACCGGCGCCTACGGCAACCACGGCGGCGAAACGCTGTACGCAGGCGGCGCTGCCGTCATGATCTACCGCTGCCCCAACAAGAAGTACGACGCGTACTCCGTCTATACGAACACCGTTCCGAGCGGGGCACTGCGCGGTTACGGGATGACGCAGCCGGCGTTCGCCGTGGAATCGGCGATGCACGAGCTGGCACACGCATTGCACATCGATCCGCTCGAACTGCGACGCCGCAATATCGTGCGGCCGGGTGATCCCCTCGTCGCCATGCATGACGGCCCCGACGACGTGGTGTTCGGCGAGGACGGACTCGCGAAGTGCATCGATCTGGTGGATGCCGCCATGGCCCGTACGGCCGATGAGCCGTCCCCCGGCCCCGAGTGGCTCGTCGGGGCCGGCGTCGCGACCTCACTGCACGAGACCGCGCCACCGACCGAGCACATCTCAGAGGCTTGGGTCACGCTGGGCGACGACCTCATGTACGAGTTGGCCGTCGGAACAGTCGAATTTGGCGAGGGCACCTCGACCGCCCACGTCCAGATCGCGGCCAACCAGCTGGGCACGACGCCGTCGCGGATTCGCCTGGTGCAGTCCGACACCGACCGCACGGGATTCGACACCGGCGCCTTTGCCAGTGCGGGTCTCTTCGTGTCGGGCAACGCGGTCCTTCGAGCGGCCAATGCCGTGCGCGACCGCATCCTGGAATTCGCTGCCGCGCACACGGGTGTCCACGTCGTGATGTGCTCGATGGACGACGAAGAAGTCGTCTGCGGCGACCAGCGCGTATCGTTGGCCGAGCTCGTCGCACGGGCCCGCGCGCACGGAATCCGTTTCACCGCCGCTCGCAAGGCCTACGGCTCACCCCGGAGCGTCATCTCCAACACGCAGGGGTTCCGCATCGCAGTCCATCGGGTGACGGGTGAGATCCGTATCCTTTACAGCGTCCAGGCGACCGACGCAGGCGCGGTCATCAACCCCGCGCAAGTCAGGGGACAGATAGAAGGCGGTGTCGCCCAGGGCATCGGCTTCACGCTGACCGAGAACTACCAAGTCGACGCGAACGGTGTCATGGTCAACCCGAACTTCCGCAACTACCGTATCCCCACCTACGCCGATATCCCCCGCACGGACGTGCTCCTGGTGGACTCGACGGATTCCGTCGGGCCCATGCGGTCGAAGGGGATGGCCGAATGCTGCATCAACCCGGTGGCCCCCGCGTTGGCGAATGCGCTCCACGACGCCACGGGCGTCCGCTACCGCGCGCTGCCCCTGACGCCGGAACGGATCTACGGCCGGCTCAACGAAAAGCAGTCGGTAGCGACGGGCCCGGTCACATGAACACCGAAAGGCTCGAAGAGGCCGCGGCTACGGGAATCATCGGTCAGAAGGTCCTGCCCGGACTGGAGCGGGAGTACGAAGCGTGGCAGGAGGACGTCAACGCCGCCGCAGCCAACTACGCCGGGTACCTCGGCGCCGAGATCTCCCCGCCGACACCCCTGCAACCCGACTGGGTAGTCGTATACCGATTCGACTCGATAGCCCATCTGCAAGCATGGATCAACAGTGCAACCAGGCAGCGGCTTCTCGACATTGGGAGAAAGTACTTCGACGGTCCGGCAACCCAGCAGGTCCTCAGCGGCGGCACGCAACCACCGGATCCGCTCGTGACCGTTGTGGTCACCCACCGCGTCCACCCGGACCACGTCGCCGACTTTCTGGACTGGCAGCGCCGCATGAGCCACGAGGAGAGCAAATTCGAAGGATTCCGCGGAACCGAGCTCTTCCGCCCGATCGAAGGCCTTCAGGACGAATGGACCACCCTGTACCGATTCGACAACGCCGAGCACCTCGATGCCTGGCTGACGTCGGCCAAGCGGCAGGAAGTTCTTGCTGAAGGCAAGAAGTTCAACGACTTCCAACTGCGCACGATCGACAACTCGTTCGGCAGCTGGTTCGCCTTCGAAGAGGACGGCAAGGAAGCGCCGCCGCCCTCGGAAACCAAGACCTCCATCGCAATCTGGGTCGGCTTGTACCCGACCGTTGTGCTGCTGACGCTCGCCGTGTCGCCGCTGAAGATGCCGCTCTGGATCGGGCTGCTTGTGGGCAACCTGCTTTCGAGCTTCGCCATGAGCTTCGTCACGATGCCCTACTACGTGAACCCGCTGCTCAAGAGGTGGCTGCGGCCGTCACCGGACGAACCGGCGGCGAAGACCAACCTCGTCGGCCTCGGCATCGTCGCCGCGTTGATGGTGTTCTGGGCCGCTGTCTTCTACCTCGTCACGCGCCAGTTCTGGACGCTGCCCTGACCCGGCAGCCCGGACACAGGAGGTGGCGCCCTGCCGTGGTGGCGCAAGGGCCGAGCCTTTACGCATGCGTGCCTGTCCGGCGGCCCCCACTCTCAGCCGGCGCTCCACAGCGCACACCGCCTCCTGCGGTCCGACGAGGACATCGCCGACGAGATCCGGCGCACCGTGATCGAGGACCTGCCGCCCGCCGCGCAGGTGGAAGTCTCCGTCACGGACGGTGTGGTGACGCTGGGCGGGGTCTCCGTGACCGGGCTCTGGTGCCCTTGCCGACCCGGGCGGTCCGTGCGGTCCGTGCGGTCGATGGCGTGGTGGACATCCGCCTGGACCTGAACTCCCCCGCAGCACGCAAGTCGACGGCCGAGCAGGCCCTGGGGACCCGCGCTGCGCCCCCATGTCGCGGTCCTCGACATCCGGATCCCGGACGGCGACGGCATCACCGTCTGCCGCGACCTGCGCTCCCACGTGCCGGACCTCGCCTGCCTCATGCTGACGTCCTTCGACGACGAGGACGCACTGCTCGACTCGATCATGGCCGGAGCCGCCGGAAACGTTCTCAAGCAGATCAAGGGCACCGATCTTGTCTCCGCCGTCCGCACCGTGGCAACGGGTCAGTCGATGCTCGACCCCGCCACGACCGCGCGGCTGATGCGTTCGCTGCGCACGCCCGAGGCCGGCCACCCGGCCGACGGCGCACGGCTCGCCGAGCTCACGGACAGGGAAGGTGCCGTCCTCGATCTGATCGGCGAAGGACTGACCAACCAGCAGATCGGCAAGAAGCTCTACCTGTCCGAGAAGACCGTCAAGAACCACATCTCGCGGCTGCTGTCCAAGCTCGGTGTGGAACGCCGTGTCCAGGCCGCCGTCATCGCCACTCAGGCTCGTGAAGCTCGTGAGCACGATGAACCGCATCGCTGACGGCTGCGACCGCTTCGCCTCCGGCTATCGCCGTGCTGATCGCTGCCGGCTGGACCGGCCCGGAAGGCAAGGGGCGGAAAGGGCCCATCCGCTTCTCGCGGATCCTGATTGCGCGGTGCACGGTCGCCGACCGCTTCTCCGCGTCCCTTTCAGGGACCCTTTCCGTCAATTCCATGGAAGCACTCGGCGCGCGGTCTGACCAGGGCTCTACGGTCCCCGGTCAGCCCCGCCCGGCATGGTCTGCGGGTTGCCTCGGCAGCCGCCCTCGGTCGCGGGCGCCGCGGGCTTCGGGGATCGCTGAGCCGACCGGGCCCAGCAGGCGCAGCCCCGACTCCCCATCCGCCGCGTGCGCCGGCGAGTCTCTGCGTACTCCCGAGGCCACGGCGAGCACCCGGTACTCCTTCGCGGCGAGAAGCTTCGGAGGGCCCCTCCTTCGACGTCGACGACACCTCCTGAACCGGGACCGTCGACCGGACTGCGCCGTCGCCGGACAGCGCCGACACTGGTCAGGAGGAGCCGGCTGCGATGACAACGATCCGGCGTCGTACCGGCCCCCCGGAGTGGACGAGCCGCTGGTCGTCGTGAGTGCGGCCTGCCGTGGCCCCGTCGCCGAACTGACCGGCGCCGCGGGGAGGACCAGGTCCGTTCGGCCCGCACGCGGGACCGTCGGCCTCTGCTGTCGCCGCGCCCGGGCGGTGACGCTGGGAGCGTGGCCGCCCTCGCGGCTCGAAGGAGGTCCGCGCCATGACCCGCCACGTCACCGTCGGCCTGGATGGTTCGCCCGAGAGTTACGCCGCCGCCGAGTGGGCGGCCCGGGAATCGCTGTTGCGCAAAGTGCCGCTGTACCTCGTGCACGCCGACGACTGGCCCATGACCGCGGCCGTTCCGGTGTCTGGCCCCGATGTGCAGCGCCGATGGGGCGACAAGCTCCTGGCCGATGCCGCGAAGAGATGCGGCGTGACCATCCCTCCTTGGAGATCGTCACACGGCGGCTGTCCGGGCGGCCCGCCGCTGCGCTGTCCATCGAGGCAGGTGAGGCGGAGATGCTGGTGCTCGGCTCCCGTGGGCTGAGCGGCACCATGGGCTTCCTCCTCGGTTCGGTCGGTATGGCGACGATCAGCGCCACCGAGCAGCCGGTCGTGCTCGTCCGGGCCCTGACGCAGCCGGGCACGGGGCCTCGCTCCGGATCTCCCGGCCCGTACCGCGCCGTGGTCGTCGGCGTCGACATCCACCAGAACAGCGACTCGCTCCTGGCCTTCGCCTTCGACGAGGCGGCTCGGCGTGGCTGCCGGCTGCGGGCCGTATACGGCTGGTCGCTTCCGCCGGTCGTCCGCGACGCCCTGGCGCTCGATGCGGCTCAGCAGGAACTGCACCGCGACGCCGCGCGCGGCCTCGGCGACCTGATGGCCACCTGGCAGCGAAAGTGCCCATCGGTCGAGGCCGAGGAGCGCACCGCCATGGGTACTCCCGCGCAGCAGTTGGTGAACTGCGCCGCCGACGCGGATCTCGTGGTCGTCGGGCGGCGCATCCGCAGAGCTCCCGTGGGCGCGCACATCGGCCCCATCGCGCATGCGGTGATGCACCACTCCACCGCGCCCGTCGCCGTCATCGCCCATGACTGACCGCCTCGCCGGGGGGCAGGAGGTTTCCGTGCCTTCACCGCCAGTCGACACCGTCATCGTCGAATCCCTCGTCGAAGACGCGGTGTCGGCCCCGTCCATGCGCAACACGCAGCGCTCGTCGTCAGTCTGCCGGCCAAGCGGCAGTTCGCTGATCCCCGCGTCGTGGCCCGCGTCAACGACGAGAACGCCCGGCTTTTCGACCAGCGCACCCAGCGGTGGCGCCCCAGCCTCGAGTCCGATCGGTTTCGAGAGACAGGGTCAGCCTCTTGACCTCTGTGGCCCCGGCCACTACTTTGCGGTGAACGTCGACCCATAACTACCGATAGGAGGCGACCAGCGGATGTACACCCACTCTGATCTGGGTCGCCTCGCCCACCGCATGGTCTGGGTTCCGGGTCGAATCGCGCACGGCTGCTGAGCACGCCGTTCTGATGTGCCCGTCCGTGGCACATTCTGGGTTTTCCGTCACCACCTCCCGGCACGTCGCTGTTGCGTGCCGTTTTGCGCCCGCTCCTCGCACGTGGCGCGTCTGAACACAGAAAGCTGCCTGAAATTGGCGAACATGATGAATCGACCCATCGCGCACAGAAACGAAGGCCTGTCATGGTAGGGGCGCGGATCACGGTCAACGGGAAAGAAGCACCGATTTCACCGGCTGCGCCTCACACCACAGTGCTGGACTTTCTGCGCGAGCGTGGCCTGACCGGCACCAAGGAGGGCTGCGCCGAGGGTGAATGCGGCGCCTGTTCGGTCCTGGTGGCCCGTCCCGGGGTGAACAAGCCCACCGACTGGGTGGCGGTCAACGCCTGCCTGGTCCCGGTCGCGGCGCTCGACGGTCAGGAGATCATTACCTCCGAAGGTCTCGCCACCGCCGGCGAACCCGGCACGCCGCCCACCCTGCACCCGGTGCAGGAGGAGATGGCGGTCCGCGGCGGCTCCCAATGCGGTTACTGCACGCCGGGATTCATCTGCAGCATGGCTGCCGAGTACTACCGACCCGACCGTTGCGCTCACGCGGACGCGGGTTCGGCCGACACCGCCGACGCCGAGCACGGTCCGAACGGTTTCGATCTGCACGCGCTGAGCGGAAACCTGTGTCGCTGCACCGGTTATCGCCCGATCCGCGATGCCGCGTTCGCGGTCGGTGAGCCCACCGACGAGGACCCGCTGGCGCAGCGTCGCGAGCAGTCCCCGCCCGCACCGGTCGCCACCGAATACACCCAGGACGGCAGCGCGTTCCTGCGGAAGAGCACCCTGGCCGAAACGCTGGAGCTGCTGCGCGAGCGGCCCGACGCGGTGGTGGTCGCCGGCTCCACCGACTACGGGGTCGAGGTGAACATCCGCTCCCGCCGGGCGGATTGCGTGGTCGCCATCGACCGGCTGCCCGAACTCCGGGAGCTGCGCGTCGAATCCGACCACATCGAGATCGGTGCGGCGCTGACGCTCACCGAGACCGAACGTCGCCTCGACGGCGACGTCCCGCTCCTTGCAGAGCTGTTCCCGCAGTTCGCCTCCCGGCTCATCCGCAACAGCGGGACCCTCGGCGGCAACCTGGGTACCGGCTCGCCCATCGGTGACAGCCCGCCGGTGCTGCTCGCCCTTGAGGCGTCGTTGGTGCTCGCCGACGCCGGCGGTGAGCGTGTGGTTCCGCTGGCCGACTACTTCACCGGCTACCGGCAGAGCGTGCGCCGTCCCGGCGAGCTGATCCGCGCGGTGCGCATCCCGCTGCCGCTGTCGCCGGTCACGGCCTTCCACAAGATCGCCAAGCGTCGCTTCGACGACATCTCCAGCGTGGCGGTCGCCTTCGCGCTCGGCATCGAGGACGGCATCGTCCGCAAGGCACGCATCGGCCTGGGCGGCGTGGCCGCCACCCCGATCCGCGCGCTCGCCACCGAGGCGGCCCTGGAGGGCAAGCCGTGGTCGGCGGAGACCGTCGAGGCTGCGGCCCGGGTCCTGCGGGGCGAGGGCACGCCGATGGACGATCACCGCGCCAGCTCCCTCTACCGTTCCGCGATGCTCGGCCAGAGCCTGCTGAAGCTGCACGCACAGACCACCGAGGCGGTGTCGTCATGAGTCATCTGTCCGAGCGTCCCGAGAAGCCCGTCGTCGGCGTCTCGATGCCGCACGAGAGTGCCTTCCAGCACGTCACGGGCACCGCGCTCTACACCGACGACCTGGTCCAGCGCACCAAGGACGTGCTGCACGCCTACCCGGTCCAGGTCATGAAGGCGCGCGGCCGGATCACCGCGCTGCGCACCGAGCCAGCGCTCGCCGTACCCGGCGTGGTCCGCGTACTGACCGGTGCCGACGTGCCCGGCGTCAACGACGCCGGCATGAAGCACGACGAGCCGCTGTTCCCCGACGAGGTCATGTTCCACGGCCACGCGGTCGCCTGGGTGCTCGGCGAGACCCTGGAGGCGGCCCGGCTCGGTGCGGCGGCCGTCGAGGTCGAGCTCGACGAACTGCCCTCTCTGGTCACGCTGCAGGAGGCCATCGCGGCGGGCAGCTATCACGGCGCCCAGCCCCTCATGGTGCACGGCGACATCGACGCAGGCTTCGCCGACTCCGCGCACGTGTTCACCGGCGAGTTCCAGTTCTCCGGTCAGGAACACTTCTACCTCGAGACGCACGCGGCGCTGGCCCAGGTCGACGAGAACGGGCAGGTGTTCATCCAGAGCAGCACCCAGCACCCTTCCGAGACGCAGGAAATCGTCTCGCACGTGCTCGGCGTGCCCGCCCACGAGGTGACCGTGCAGTGCCTGCGCATGGGCGGCGGCTTCGGCGGCAAGGAGATGCAGCCGCACGGCTTCGCGGCCGTGGCCGCGCTCGGCGCCAAGCTGACCGGCCGGCCGGTCCGGTTCCGGCTCAACCGGACCCAGGACCTGACCATGTCCGGTAAGCGGCACGGGTTCCACTCCAAGTGGAAGATCGGATTCGACGCGGACGGCCGTATCCAGGCCCTGGACGCCACCTTGGTCGCGGACGGCGGCTGGAGCCTGGACCTGTCCGAGCCGGTGCTGGCCCGCGCGCTGTGCCACATCGACAACACCTACTGGATCCCCAACGCGCGCATCGCCGGTCGCATCGCCAAGACCAACACGGTCTCCAACACCGCCTTCCGCGGCTTCGGCGGACCGCAGGGCATGCTGGTGATCGAGGACATCCTGGGCCGCTGCGCGCCGCAGCTCGGCCTGGACCCCATGGAGCTGCGGGAACGCAACTTCTACCAGCCGGGCCAGGGCCAGACGACGCCGTACGGACAGCCGGTCACGCAGGCCGGACGGATCTCCGCCATCTGGCAGCAGGTGCAGGACGACGCCGGCATCGCCGACCGCAAGCGCGAGATCGCCGCCTTCAACGCCGCGCACCCGCACACCAAGCGGGCCCTTGCGATGACCGGCATCAAGTTCGGCATCTCGTTCAACCTCACCGCCTTCAACCAGGGCGGCGCGCTGGTGCTGATCTACAAGGACGGCTCGGTCCTGATCAACCACGGCGGCACCGAGATGGGCCAGGGCCTGCACACCAAGATGATGCAGGTGGCCGCGACCACGCTGGGCATCCCGCTGCACAAGGTCCGCCTCGCCCCGACGCGTACCGACAAGGTGCCCAACACCTCCGCCACCGCCGCCAGTTCCGGGGCGGACCTCAACGGTGGGGCGATCAAGAACGCCTGTGAGCAGTTGCTCGCGCGGCTGCTTCAGGTGGCCGCCACTCAGCTGGGTGCGAACGCCTCGGACGTGCGCATCGTCGAGGGCGTCGCGCGCGCCCTCGGCAGCGACAAGGAAGTGGCCTGGGACGACCTGGTGCACACCGCGTACTTCCAGCGAGTTCAGCTGTCGGCGTCCGGCTTCTACCGGACCGAGGGGCTGCACTGGGACGCGAAGACGTTCCGGGGCTCGCCGTTCAAGTACTTCGCCCACGGCGCCGCGGCGACCGAGGTGGAGGTCGACGGCTTCACCGGCGCGTACCGCATCCGGCGGGTGGACATCGTGCACGACGTCGGCGACAGCCTGTCCCCGATGATCGACATCGGCCAGGTCGAGGGTGGCTTCGTGCAGGGCGCGGGCTGGCTGACGCTCGAGGACCTGCGCTGGGACGCGAGTGACGGACCGAACCGCGGCCGGCTGCAGACCCAGGCCGCGAGCACCTACAAGCTGCCGAGCTTCTCGGAGATGCCCGAGGAGTTCAACGTCACGCTCCTGGAGAACGCCACCGAAGAGGGCGCGGTCTACGGGTCCAAGGCGGTGGGTGAGCCTCCGCTGATGCTGGCGTTCTCGGTGCGCGAAGCGCTGCGGCAGGCCGCCGCCGCGTTCGGGCCGAGCGGGGTCGGCGTCGAATTGGCCTCGCCCGCAACGCCGGAGGCGGTGTACTGGGCGATCCAGGCGGCTCGCCAGGACGATGCCTCCCCGAACGGTCACACCGGCAACGGCCACGCCGGAAACGGGCTCGCGGCCAACGGGCACGCCGCCAACGGCAAGATCCGAACCGATGCAGAAGCGTTGAGCGGTGCCTGACATGACGTGGGTCGCCGCGGTCGCACGCCTGCGAGCACGCCGGGCGTCCGGCGTGCTGGTGACCGTCGCGACCGTGCGCGGCCACGCCCCGCGCGACGCCGGCGCGAAACTCGTTGTGGCGCAGACCGAGACGTGGGGCTCGATCGGTGGCGGCAACGTCGAGGCCGTCGCGATCGACCGGGCCCGGCAGATGATGAGCGAGCCCAAGCCGGAGCCGGAGCTGATCGATTTCGCCCTGAACGACAAGGTGACCAACCGGCATGGCGTGCAATGCTGCGGCGGTACGGTCTCGGTGCTGCTCGAACCGCTCCCGGTGGTACGGGCGGTGGCGATCTTCGGCGTCGGGCACGTCGGGCTGGAACTGGCGCGCATCCTGGCACGTCAGGACCTCGACCTCCACCTGATCGACACCCGCTCCGACGTCCTCACCGAAGAGCGTCTCGACGTGCTGGCAGACGCGGTGGCGCAGGTGCACGTGCATCACACGCCACTGCTGCCCGAGGAGGTGCTGGCGGAGCTGCCGCGCGGCACCCACATCCTGATCATGACCCATGATCACGCCGAGGACGCCGCTCTGTGCGACGCCGCCTTGCGCACAACCCATCTCGGCTCCATCGGGCTGATCGGGTCGGCGGCCAAGTGGGTGCGGTTCCGCAAACGCCTGGCCACCGAGGGCGGTCACGACGAAGCCACCATCGATCGGATCAAGACCCCGATCGGGCTGGCCGACATCACCGGCAAGGAACCCGCGACCATTGCCGTGAGCGTCGCTGCCGATTTGCTGCGCACCTTCGAAACCGAGGGGAACTGACTCTCCAACCGGATCGACAGGGGTGCCCCGCGTTCGTGCGAACGCACACCTGCGGGGCACCCTTTCGGCACGACCATGCCCGTCACTTCGACAGGCATCGACCACGCCAGGGCAGGAACCAACTTGCGCCGCCCTTCGACGACCCGAAGCTCAGGGCTGCTGGAACTCGACCTCCGGACAGGCCGACGACGGTCCGTCGAGCAGGGGCTGCCGAATGTCGCGCAGGTGCAGATCGAAGAAGGCTCCGACGTAGTCACGGGTGATCTTCCCGGAACGCCGTCCCGGCAGAGGTGCCGAGGGATCGGACAGCCCCAGCTGTTCACCGAGCACCGGCAGGTCGATGAAGGAGAAGTGCCCGGAGTCGGCCACGGTCAGCCATCGTTTCCAGCCGTCAAGGCGCGCCCAGTCGCCGTCCCAGGCCGGGCTGCCGGAACCCGGGCTGTGGTCGGCCTTCGTCCCGAGCATCAGGAACGGCCGGCCGTCGAGACCGGAGGCAGGCACCGGGGCGAAGAAGGAGCCGTCCAGGTTCGCCCCGGCCCGCACCCTCTGATCGGTGGCCATGGTCTGCGCGGCGCTGTTGCCGCCGATGGAGTGGCCGGCCGCTCCGATCCGACGCGGGTCGATCATCCGGGCGTGCCGCCATGACGGGTGATGGCCCGTCAGCCGGTCCAGGACGAAGGTGATGTCCTTGGCCCTGCCTTCGGCGGCTGTCTTGTATCCGGCGTTGCCGCCGGCGTCGACCTGTTCGCAGGCGGCGCAGGTGAGCATCCGCCCGCCCGGGTAGAGCGTGCCGAAGGACTCGTAGGCGTGATCGACCGTTGCGACGACGTATCCGCGACTGGCCAGATCCCCGGCGAGACCGGAGAGCGTGGCACGGGGCAGAGTGAAGCCGGGCGAGAGCACCACGAGCGGAAACCTGCCCGGCAGGGGGCGGGCAGCGGCCCGCACGTGGGTCCGGGTCGCGCTGACCGTCCCCGCTGGTATCGCTTCGTCCCGACCGATGCCCTCCAGTAGCAGCCGGGCCTCTCCGGTGGTCATGTACGGCGCGGAGTCGCCGATGCCGGGCCGTGCCGGGTAGTACATCGACAGCATGAGTTCACGCGCGCCCGCCTGAGGCATCCATGGGTCCCGGCGGTCATTGTCGACGAGGTGCAGCAAGTCGCGTCCGACCGCGTACGGTCCGGTCGGGCGAAGCAGTTCGAGCCGGACGGCGGCAGCTCGGTCGGATTCCGGCGCCTGGACGGACTGTGGGGGCGGCACGATGTCGGCCATCCCCTCCCCTGCCAGCGGCATCGACAGGCCGAGCGCGAGCACGGCGGCGATCGAAGCACGACGGGTTCCGGTCATGCGATGGTCGACCGCTGCCCTGCCGCCACAAAGTCGGGTGAGTCGTTCCCTGAGCGAGATCATGCAGCGACGCTACGGTCCCTGCGACATCCGGCTCATCGAACGAAAGGCAACGGCGAACCCCGACCTTCGTCAGGGCGCGTGGGCCCTGTCCGGCCCGAGGAGATGCCCCCGCAGTGCAGCACGACGCCGATCACCCGACTCCCAGGCTCCGGCATCCTCGCCGGCCACAAGGCGGCCGGGAAGCGCGCGTTGTCTGGTACGGACGTGCCGCAGGCCCCGAGCTACGCGAGCCCCACCGAGGCGCCCCGGCCGAACGGCTGGACCTCGGTGGGGCTCACATCACCGGTCACGAGATCCGACGCGCTGGTGCGGTGGCGAGGTACAGGCAGTACTCCAGCGGGCCGCGCCGGAAGAACCACGTCCAGGCGACGGCGACCAGCATGGCGACCGCGGCGAAGCTGAGGAAGATCGGCAGAGCAGTGGAGTCCGGTATCTGGAAGGTGTTCAGAGCCTTGATGCCGATGATGTGGCCGACGTACGCGGTCAGCGCCATGGTTCCGAGCGCGATGACGGGCGCGGCCAGCCACCGCAGGCGCGGCGACCGGTCCATGGCCACGAAGCAGACCGCCACGACGACAAGCGCGACACCTGTGTTGCCCAGGATCGACCAGGTCGTCTGGCTGTGCGGGGCCGCCACCAGCAGCCACGCGGGCTCGCCGGCAGTGGGCTCGTTGCCGATGGCATCGAACCACCACGCCGATGCCGCCGGGCCGCCTTCCGTGGCCGCGCTGACGGCCGCCTGCGCGCCGGGAACGAGGTGCAGGGCGAGCCACGAGCCTCCGTAGCCGAGCACGGCCAGCGCCACGCCCGTGATGACCACTGTGGTGGCGACACGGGGGCGGGTGAGGTCGAGCTTGGCCAGGGCCATTCCGGTGATGATGAACGGCAGCCACGTCAGCACGGGGTATTCGCCGGTGACGAACAGTTCCAGGACACCGTCCGACCCGGTGACGACGGCCAGTGGATCGTGCGCGATGAACGCGTCGGACCAGCTGCCGCCGTCCACCGCCGCCCGCAGCAGGTAGACCAGCACAGGCATGGCCAGCGCTGTCGCGGCGGCGATCACGACCAGGGTGGCGGCCCGCAGCCGGTACAGCGGAAGGGCGAGGACGAAGAGCAGTCCATAGAAGGAGAGGATCACCTCGACCGGGGTGTCCAGCCATGTCAGGGCGTACCCCATGGCGAACAGGACGGCCGAACGGATCAGCACCCGGCCCACGGCCTGGCGCCCCGACCGTCCGGTGTCCGGTTCCGGGCGGCCGGTGAGGATGACGAGGGTGAACCCGGCGAGCAGAGCGAAGAGTGTGGCGGCACGGCCTGCTGCGGCCTCCATCGCCCAGCCGAGCGGGCCGCCAAACGAAGGGCCGGGTCCGAGGTGCACGGCGTACATGCCGAGGATCGCAAGGCCACGGGCCAGGTCGAGACCGACCAGGCGTCCCGTGGACTGCCGACAGGTGAAGCGTCTTCCGGCCGCGGGTCCTGCCTTCGACGACGCGGCCAGGGATACGTCGCGCGTCATACGGATCAGGTTCACGGCAGTTACCGTAATGAACCATCCGCCTACCGTCCGGAACCACCCCGCCGACCGGCTGGGGTGTGAGCGCTGGATCGCCGTCGGACGCTGGTCGGCACCTCACCGGGTCTGGAACTGTCGGGACGCCAACGCCACTGTCGGGTCCGTTCTCGTGTGGAGCGAAGTCACACTGAGAGACGACGTCCTCTGCCATCCTCTCGTACTCAACCGATGGCGCGATCAGCTCGACGAGACGATCGCCGACATGGTCCCGCATGCCGAGAATCCGTCTCTCAGGCACCTCCTGGACCTCTCGACGACCGGGCGTTCCCGCAACGCCGCCCAACTGGAGCAGCTCAACGGCCGCCGCCGGCTCTTTGCCTCACTGCTCCAGCGGAAGGCTGAGAGCATGCGCCTGATCACCGAACTCAACGACACTATGGTGCAGGCCGAGCGGCGGGACCGAGATACCAACGGCTCAAGATCGCAGCCGAGTAGGCCTACGACGAACTCGTACGCCGCCATCCCGACCTCTGCTGTCACATTCGCGCTTCCCTCGAAGCGTACGAGTCCTGGTACGGGCGTCTCGTCCTACGCGGCTCGCGCGCCGAACTCAGGCTCCGGATCTTCACCGAGTTGAACGACCCCACGAGCCGACGCGGTCCCGCCCGTGGCTCGGTGTCTCCCTCTCGGCCAAGTCCGCCTCGGGCAGAACCGGGAAGGCCCACGAGCAGGACGGGACCTTCGATCGCCCGCACCAAGGCCGTTACGGCGGCGGAGTCGGAAGCGAGGCCGCGCAGCGGGTTCGCCGGTGCGATGTCGTCATAGCCTGCGGCGGCAAGCTCGCGGGTCACACCGCCGAAGCCGGAGGCGTCGGCGAAAGCGCCGTGCACGAACACGACGGTGGGCTTGGGAGATTCAGGCATGGTTCCGCTCCTTCGAGGGGGGTGGAGGGGCCACCCCACCGGGGCAGAGCTTCCGGGCGAGGGGTGGGTGTGCCGGTCAAACGAGTCTTCGTCCATCACGGTCGAGGTCAAGGTCAAGGTCAAGGTCAAGGCAGATTGGATGGCTCCGCGATGTTCGCGCGATCGCTGCTTCCCTTCCCTCACACAAACATGTGAGAGCCGTCCCGGCCGTCAGAGGGCATCGGCTCCCGGCTGGAGCTGTTCGGTGATCCAGGACTCCGCGAGCGTTGTCCAGCTGGCCGTGTCGCCGGCATCGTGGGCGAGACCGAGGCTGTGCGGGCCATGGGCGAAGACATGCACGGTGTGGGGGACATCGTGTGCGGCCAGTGCCGCGGCGAGGCGATAGGTGTGCTCGGGCGGGACATAGATGTCCTCGGCGGTGTGCCAGAGGAAGAAGGGCGGTGACGCCGCAGTCACCAACGAGTCCAGCGACGTCGCGCGGCGCAGGTCGGGCGAGGCGTCCTCGCCGAGCAGGATGAGGCGCGAGGGCCGGTATGTCTCCGTCTCCATCGACGTGATCGCGTAGCCGAGGACGGCGAACTGGATCGACTCACGCAAGTCATCGCTCGGAGCGAGGGCGGCCAGTCCCGCAAGATGGCCACCGGCCGAGAAGCCGACCACCCCGATGCGCTCGGCCCCTTGCTCCCGTCGCCGTCGGATCTCGGCCCGCAGCGCCAGAAGCGGCGCGGGATGCCGCACGTTCAGCGGGTATCGGAACACGCTCACCGACACCCCCAGTCCAGCGAGCCAGGTGGCGATGGGCTCCGCTTCGTGGGCGGCGTGCATCGCGTAGCCTCCACCGGGCAGCACGATCAGGTGCGTTGTCGGGGACGGCGCCACGCCGACGCGCTCCCGCACCGATTGTGCAGTGGGGAGTCGATCGCTCATGGCCAGCCTCCGCATTTGCTCGTGGACGCCGCGATCGATCTTCATTCGCGCGGCTGTGCCAAGGTCATCACCACCCTGGGCCTCCCCGGTATCACGCGAACAGGTGAGGCGATACGTGGGCATGCCGACGCCGCCAGTGACCACGACGGCACTGCCGCGTCCTTCGGCGGGTCCGCGCAGGTCGTTCTCGATGGTTCGAGTTCCTTTGACCGGCCGCGGAGTTCGCAGGGCCGCCATCGTTGCCTGTTCACCGGTCGTCCCTCTTGGTCCCGCGCCGAATGAAGCAGGAGCTGGAGAGTGTGGCCGGGCGTGAACGCTTTCCGGTGACGAACCAGATCTCACGTCGCAGAGGAGTCAACGCCTCAACGCCACCCCCGCGACGTTCGCAGCATGCCGAAGATGATCAGCGGTTCGTGGGGAAGCAACGAGATGCCGAAGCGGGCGTCTCGCATATTCAGGTGATGTCGCGGTCCGCCGTGTCACGCAACCATGCCTCTGTCTGCCGTCGGCCGCTCGGCACACGCCACCGGCCACCAGCCAGGGCACGAACAACGTCACCCAGGCCGTCGGTAGTCACATCAGCAAGCACGATCGGACGGAGAGTTGTGTCCACAGACATCCCCATCCACTACGACGTTTTCGTCGCCGACCCGTCCCGGACGGGTTCGCACCGCCATACGAGCGCATCGGCTCGATCTCCAGGGCAGCGTCCGCGAGACGCCACTGGGCACTGCTCATCGTGGCGACCCAGTCCCGCCCGAGCTTGACCAGTTCGTCGTAGCGCTCTCGGGTCACACTGCCGACCACAGCGGACATCCGGACACCACCCCCGCAGGCCCCGGGGCGGCACTGGGCCATGCCACCAACTCGCCCTTCAGGCCCGTCACTTCGCACGATCTGACGGTCTTCAGCCGTTGGAAAGAACGTGCGGCCCCGGCGCGTGGAGCGGCAGTATGCCCGCCGGATGCGCGGTCTCACACCCCGCCGTGTCCCGTGCGCCGCTTGTGCCAGGCCCGCTTGCGGCACCGGGGAGAGCAGTACGTTGCCGTGACGGGACGTTCCACTCCGACCGTCCATGACGTCCCGCACTCCGGACAGCTGGCCGTCCGATCGGCCTGCACCGCCTCGGTCCTCGCCCGCACCCGCCGCATCCGCCGCCAGTGCCTGGAACGGCACGCCGACGAACAGAACAGCCCCGTCGCCTTCGCCGCCGGCCTCAGCGGACCACCACACCCACGGCGCAGCCGCGGCCCGGAGTTGTCATCCGTGACCATGACCAGCCGCAGCCGGACACGCCGTCCTTGGCCATGCCGCCACCTTAGGAACCGCCCGAGCCTACGTACAGACCAGGAGCACCAAGTCGAGGTCGCGCTGCAACCCCTCCACATCGGGCTTGCCGCTGCTGTCCTCACTGATGGTCACCTTAATGATCCCGGGAGCTTCCGGATCGAAACGGACCGCCATTTCATAATCCCTTCCGAGAGAAGACCCCGCGGTGCGGTCTTGCGCGAACGTTGTGCCATCAAGCTGCCACTTCGCACTATTGGGGCTGCACCTGCTCATCTCAGCGCAGGCCACTGTTCCCCCGCGTCACCCTCTGGAGCGATCTGACCTCTCGTACTCACGTAGGGGTAGCACGGTCGAAACCAGTAGGGGCCGCTAATCCTTGCTTAGTTCCCGTGTCTCTCTGGGATGGCCACTCAACTGACGGAAGGTCATTATCCCTTGCACTGAACCGGGTTGCATAGCTAGCCTCCCGGACATGCACTTGATCTTCTTCAAGGACGCTGACTGGGAGACCTGGGCCTCGGTCGGCGCCCGCTGATCCCCGAGTGCATGCCAGTGCTAGTGGACGACGACGTCGCGGACCTTGTCTCTGAACTGCGGATCCGTCGACGTGGCTGTGGCGAATCGTCCTGCTGCGGCGTTGGTGTTGCGTGAGGTGACCGCGGCGAGTTGGAGCGGTTGACCCGTTCCTCGATGAACCTCGTCGTAAGCTGGTTCTCCATCGCCGAACGACAAGCCATCCACCGCGGCACGTACACTTCGGTCAATAACCTCAACGCCAAGCTCCGCACCTACATCGACGGTTGGAACGACCGCGCCCACCCATTCACCTGGACCAAGACAGCAGACGACATCCTCAAGAAGGCCAACCGTAAGAAGATCTCAAGCGCGGAGCACCAGTCGACGACAACTCGAACAAGACCAGCAGGATCACGCGACACCAGAGAAGGCGGCAACCAATGAAAATTCGAGACCTCCACAACGAATTCACCGCGGACCGCGCCGCAGCCGAGCGTGCCTACTATGGGAAATTCCTCACCCTCGAGGGAATCTCAATCCGAACGGGCGAAAGCCAATACGGTACGCCGGTGGTGGATGTGTCAGATGTCCCCGGAGGCCCCCACCTCGCCATCTTCGTGCTGCCGTTTGACCACCGAATCAAGGAATCATTCCGGCTTGTGCGAAGCGTCCCCCTGGGCGTCACCGTCACCGTCAAGGGAGAATGTCGGGTCTTCAGCGAGGACGGAACAGTGCTGGTCATCAAGCAGTGCGAACTCCTCACCCCATGAGTCCCTGCGGGCCCGCAGCCGCCGCACCTGCCGCCGGTGGACAGGAACAGCGCCACTCGTTCCTCGCTGTTGAACGAGCGACGACTACCACGGGACTCATCCGAGGTTCCTGCCATGCATGGCAGGCTAGCGGGCGACACTGACACTTATGGTCTAGTTGCCACCAAGTAGTGCGGGGCGACGAACTGACTCTGCATGAGGAGCTACGTCCCGTCCTCAGCGCGGACCATTGAACGAGACACACGAGCTGTGGGACACAGGCTCTGCCGCGATACAACGCGCATGTCATGTCAGCATCAGGCACAGGCACTCATCAGGAGGTACCGGAGGATTGAGGATCGCCATGCGCCAGGTGCCGTCCTGACCGCGGTGGGCGACGTTGGCGGTGGCGCCGGTAGCCTTCTTCCGGCTGCCGTCGGGGGCGGTACCTTGAGGGTCCACTCCTCGCTGATCGAGGCGGTGCCGGCGCCGGGCGCGAGCACGCCGAGCCGCCCGTTCAGGCCGGTTCGAAAGTGGACCGGAAGCTGCATCGCGGCCATGCGACGCTCCGGCGAGTTTGCGTCACCGCAGACACCGGGCGCAAAGGAGCATGTTGTGGGATGGCACACTGCGCTATGAGTCCGACGCAGAGGCGCCCGGCTTCCCGGCACCGTGGGCTCAGGGCTCCAGCTTCTGCCCGGCACCGAACTTCTCGGCGCGAGCCTCCACCGCGCGCGGAACATCGTTTTGGTCCACGACGGATTCGTCGACGGATCCGGTTGGAAGGGGGTCTACGATCTGTTGCGCGCGGACGGCTACCGCGTGAGCGTCGTGCAGAATCCCACCCTTTCCCTCGCCGGTGACGTCGCCGCCACCAGGCTCGTCCTGGAGACCTGCCGGCCGACGAGGCCCAGTTCCTGGCAGACTCACAGGTCCCCTGGGGGCTGGACGCCCTGGGCGGCGCGGTCGAGCACCCGCCTGGCGGGGCAAGCCGCGTTACTACCTGGTCGCCACCGACGACCGCATGATTCCACCGCCGGCCCAGCGCGCCATGGCCGAGCGGGCCGGTGCGACCGTACACGAGACGGGGCCCGTCCACCGCCTCGGATACGGAGCGATGCAGCTGACCGGCCCCGGCGTCTGGGGGCCGCCGAAGGACCCTGAGGAAGCCGTACGCGTACTGCGCCGGGCCGTTGAACTCGGCGTGAACTTCATCGACACCGCGGACTCCTACGGCCCGTTCGTCAGCGAGCAGCTCATCCGCAAGGCACTGCACCCGTACCCGGCGGACCTGGTGATCGCTACCAAAGGCGGACTGTCCCGTTCAGGACCGGACGACTGGCGCCCCCTGGGCCGTCCCGAATACCTGCGCCAGCAGACCGAACTGAGCCTGCGCCACCTGGGCCTTGAGCGCATCGACCTCTACCAGCTCCACCGTGTCGACCCCCAGGTGCCCCTGGCCGATCAGATCGGCGAACTGCGCCTGCTGCAACAGGAAGGCAAGATCCGCCACATCGGCCTGTCCGAGGTGTCTGTCGACCAAATCAAGGAAGCCCAGACGCTGGCGGACATCGTCTCCGTGCAGAACCTGTACAACCTCGCCAACCGCGACGCCGAGGACGTACTGGACTACGCCGAACGGGAGAACGTGGGATTCATCCCCTGGTTCCCCATGGCCACCGGCCGGCTCGCTCGCCCCGGCGGCCCCCTGGACACCCTCGCCAAGACCTACGACGCAAGCCCCTCCCAGATGGCCCTGGCCTGGCTGCTGCGCTGCTCCCCGGTGACGCTGCCCATTCCCGGCACCTCCCGCGTATCCCACGTCGAGGAGAACACCCACGCCGCACGGCTCGCCCTGAGCGACACCGAGTTCCAGGCACTCAGCCAGGCCGTGTAGGCCGATGCGACGTACCCCGCGAGCTCAACGACCGAGAAGAGCCGAATCACCCACCCAGCCACGTCGTGAACCTCATGTACAGCCACCTGGATCAGCTAGAGATGGATCCCACACGACACATCAGGCACCTCAGGAGACCACCATGTCTACACCCGAACAGAACAAGGAAGTCGTTCTGACAGCGTTCGACACCCTGTTCCACAGGCGCGACTACGCCGCCGCAGCAGAGCTCTGGTCCGAGGACTACGTTCAGCACAGCAGGCACATCGGGCCGGGAAGGAACGGACTGTTCGATCTCGTCCGCTCTCTGCCCCCCACAGTCCGCTACGAGAACCAGTTGGCGGTCGCCGAGGGCGACTACGTGATCCTCTACGGCCGATACTCCGGCACCGGCCAGACCGCTTCGGTCGTCGCCGACGTGGTGCGCATCGACAACGGAAAACTGGCCGAACACTGGGACGTCTGGGAAGACGAGGCGACCCGCACCGAGTCCGCCAGCGACTCCCCGATGTTCGGCGACGCCTTCCCGCCCGAACACTGACCCGCGTCGGCCAAGGAACCCCTCGTAAGGGAGATTCCCGGTGCGCAGGTCGTCTTCGGAGGATTGGCGGGTGCCGACGACGGCGATGGAGCGGGCGTCGCGCTGGTCGATCTCGCCGCCGTAGAAGAGGAACGGCGGAAGGTTGCCGATCACGCGGAGGTTCGCCGGGTAGTCCTTGTCGCGGACGGTGACTAGGCGGGCGCAGTCCTTCCCGGCCGCGGCCAGCTCGTCGTCGACGCGGGCACGGGCCTCGTCGAGGCCGGCGGCCAGGGCCTGCTGCAGCAAGGACACACCGAGCCGTCCCTGGCGCTGGAGCCCGCCACTTCAAGCTACGGCGATCCACCGCTCCGTCTGGGGCCGAGTCACCTCCGGCACCCAGCAGCCTGACTTCGGGTCCATGTGGTGCCAACCAGCTCTGGTATGTGACAACCAGAATCTGTGGTCGCACCCGGTCAACGCCGTACGCGTGGCATCCCGAGCCCGATCCAGGAGATGATCTCGCGCTGGATCTCGTTGTTGCCGCCGCCGAAGGTGAAGATCACGGCGGAGCGGTAGCCGCGCTCCAGCTCGCCGTGGAGGACCGCTCCTGCCGAGCCCTCCTTGAGCGGTCCGGCGGCGCCGACGACCTCCATCAGCCAGGCGTAGGCGTCGCGGCGCGCCTCGGAACCGTAGACCTTGACGGCGGAGGCGTCCTGCGGGGTGAGGGTGCCCTCCTGGACGGCGTTCACCATCTGCCAGTTGAGCAGCTTCATCGCATCGAGCTTGGTGTGGGTGCGGGCGAGCCGGCCGCGTACCCAGCCGAGGTCGATGACGCGGCGCCCGTCGGAGAGCTTGGTCCCGGCGGCCCAGCGCTGGACGTTGTGGAGGGCGCGGATGGCCATGGTGCCGTGCGCGGCGAGGGTGACGCGCTCGTGGTTGAGCTGGTTGGTGATCAGCCGCCAGCCCTTGTTCTCCTCGCCGACACGGCGGGAGACGGGGACGCGGATGTTCTCGTAGTAGCTGGCGGTGGTGTCGTGGGAGGCGAGGGTGTTGATGACCGTGCAGGAGTAGCCCGGGTCGGACGTCGGCACGAGCAGCATGGTGATGCCCTTGTGCGGCGGGGCGTCAGGGTCGGTGCGGACGGCGAGCCACACCCAGTCGGCGGTGTCGCCGTTGGTCGTCCAGATCTTCTGGCCGTTGACGACGTATTCGTCGCCTTCGCGCACGGCACGGGTCCTGAGTGCGGCGAGGTCGGTGCCGGCGTCCGGCTCGCTGTAGCCGATCGCGAAGTCGATCTCACCGGAGAGGATCTTCGGCAGGAAGTACGCCTTCTGCTCGTCGGTGCCGTACTGCATGATCGTCGGGCCGACGGTGTTGAGCGCCATCAGCGGCAGCGGCACGCCGGCCTGGGCAGCCTCGTCGAAGAAGATGAACTGTTCCATCGGGCTCAGTCCGCGGCCGCCGTACTCCTTGGGCCAGCCGACGCCGAGCCAGCCGTCGGTGCCGAGCCGGCGGATCGTATCCCGGTAGAAGCGCTTCTGGGCGGCGGGATCGGCGTAGCGGGCGTAGGCGTTGTCCGGTACGAGTCCGTCGAAGTACGCACGCAGCTCGGCGCGCAACTGGTGCTGTTCCGGCGTGTATTCGAGGTGCACGGCCCCTCCAGGCGTCTCGCGCTTCCGCTCCCTGCGGCGGCACAGAGTAGAACGCGTTACAAGAACCTGGAAGAGGCGCGGCTCCGCCGTGACGGGAAGAAGCGTCCTGTCACCGGTCATGCCGCACGCGCGGAGGCGGCATGTCGGGGCCCCGTCGGAGCCGTGTCGGTGACGGCTGGGACGGTGGGGTTCCCGCCCTCTCTTCCTTGGAGTCCTGATGCAGCACCCACTTCCGGTCCGGTTCATCCAGGTCACGGGCGTGCGCCGGGTCACCCCGCGGATGGCGCGCATCACCTTCGGCGGCCCGGACCTCGCGGGCTTCGCCCTGGAGGCGCCCGACCAGCAGGTGAAGCTGTACTTCCCACGGCCCGGGCAGCGGGTGCCGCGACTGCCCGCGCCGGACGCGGGCGCGGACGGCGATGTGATGCGCTGGTACGCGGCCTGCAACGAGATCCCGGCGGACGAACGGCCGTGGATGCGCAGTTACACGGTCCGGGCGTGCGACACCCGGCAGGGGACGATCGACATCGACTTCGTGCTGCACAGCGACGCGGGGCCCGCAACACGCTGGGCGGAGTCCGCCCGCCTCGGCGACACGCTCGGCATGTTCGGTCCTTCCGCCTACTTCGCCAAGCCCGTCGAACTCGGCACGACGGACTGGGTGCTGCTGGCCGGCGACGAGGCGGCGCTGCCGGCGATCGGCACCCTGCTGGAGTGGCTGCCGACGGGCGCCCGCGCCCTTGTGTACGCGGAGGTGGCCGACGCGGCCGAGGAGCAGCGTTTCGCGACGGAGGGCGACGTGACGGTCCACTGGCTCCACCGGAGCGGACGTCCTGCCGGAACCGGCGGGCCGCTGGTCGAGGCGGTCCGCGCGGCTCAGTTCCCTCCGGGGTCGGTGTACGCGTGGCTGGGCGGCGAGGCCGGCGCGGTCCGAGCCCTGCGCCGCCACCTCGTCGACGAACGGGGCCTCGACAAGCGGTCGGTCGACTTCGCCGGGTACTGGCGGCTGCGGCTGAGCCAGGACGACGCTCCGACCGAGGACGACCTCGCGGAGGCGAGGGAGCGGCTGGGGGACGCGGGGGCGTAGGGACTGTCCGGGCGAATCCTGTCGGGAGCGCGAAGCTGTCCCGGAGCTTCGCCCGGGCACCCCGTTCTGTGCTCTTGCAGTCCGGTCCGCGAGGCGGGCCCCGGTACGCCTCGTGCGGGGTGCCGCGCGCCAGGTCCGCGGCGCTCGCCGCTCTCACGGTACGCGCCGTGCTGGCGCTGCTTGCCGTGCCTGCCGTGCCTGCCGTCACACGGCAGCAGCCGCCTCCGCGACCGTGAGGCCGCTGCCCTCCGCGTACGTGCGTGCATACGTCGTCGGCTCCAGCACGGCGCGCAGCTCCTCCTCGGCCCGCTGCCGGAGCTCTCCTTCGGCGGTGGACGGGAAGGGCCGGAAGCCGGAGAAGCCGCCGGGCGACGCGCCCTGGTGTGCGTCGTAGGCGCCGAGGAGCCTGGCGCCGTCCTCGGCCTGTCCGAGGTGGGCCATGGCCCGGGCGGCGAGCAGGAACTGATCGACGATCAGCCCGGGCGCCACCAGACCGGCCAGGCTCTCCAGCTCGTCGAGGGCCTGACGGATGTGGTTCCGGGCGGGCCCGTAGGCTCCGTCCAGGCAATCCAGCCAGGCCTGCATGCCGGCCACCATGCCGGTGAACAGGCCCGGCGTTTCGGCCGGGAACTCCTCGGCGGCGCGGCTCAGTTCTTCGCGGGCCGCGCCGGTCCGTCCGGTACGGCCGTAGTGCCGGGCGAGCAGCAGCCCGGCGGTGCTCATCGGCTCTCCGGCAAGCGATCGCGACTCCTCGACGGCGTCCCGCAGGAGCCGCTCGGCGGCCTCCTCGGCGGCCCGGTCCCCGCCGGCCTCCAGCCGCACGGCAGCGAGGCGGGCCTTGAACACGGGCACCTGGGTGTGCGCACCGATCCGCACGGCCGTCTCCATGGCACGCGCGTAGTCCTCGGCCGCCTCCTCGAACGCCCCGCGCCGTTCGTACGCCTCGCCCCGCGCGGACAGCGACTCGGCGATCCCCCACGGGTCACCGGCCTTCTCGAACGCCGCGAGGGCCTGGTCGGCGTCCTCAGGGCCGCCGTCGTCGACCAGCTTCGCGCGCATCAGCAGGGCGAGCCCGAGGTCCCAGCCATCGTGACCGTGCTCGCGGCAGCCGCCGACGAGCGCGTCGACGCTCTCGCGGAGCCCCTTGAACTCGCCCGTCATCAGCCGCGCGAAGTACCACATGGAGCCCGGCTGTCGGTGGTTCTGCGGCAGGCCCGGCCGGTAGGCGGCAACGATCGCACCCAGAGCCGCGGGCGTGTCCCCGGCGGGCCCGGCGACCTCGCTCGCGGTGTGCGCGTGTGCCGCACCGTGCCCGGCCCCGTCGTACGCCGCGCCCTCGTGGGCGGCGCCCTCATACGCGGCACCCTCGTACGCGGCACCGTCGTACGCGGCGGCGTCACCGGCGGCGAGGACGAGCAGCCGTACGCCGCGCCTGGCCTCCCACAGCTGCTCCTCGTCCCACGGCGGCGGGGTGTCCGTGCACCGGCCGGGAAGCGCTACGGCCCGCCGTACGGGAGCCGCGAACGGGTCCGGGCCGAGGCCCGCGACAGCGGCCGCCCAGGCGCGGGCGTCCGCCTGATGGTTGCGCAGCTGCCAGAACCAGCTCATCGAGAGCGTCAGGCAGAGACCTTCCTGCTCCTCGCGGCGGGCGACGGAAGTGCGCAGGGCGGCCCGTACGTTGTCGTGCTCGGTCTCGAACCGCCGCAGCCACTCGGTCTGGTGCGTGCCGCGCAGCCGGGGTTCGCCGGTCCGTACGAGTTCCCGGTACGCGACGAGATGGCGGTGTTCGACGGTGTCCCGCTCGCCGGACTCGTCGAGCCGGCCCGCGGCGTACTCGGCGACGGTCTCCAGCAGCCGGTACCGCATGTTCCCAGCCGAGCCATCGGCCCGGGCGACGACGAGCGACTTGTCGACAAGGGAGGCGAGCACCTCCGCGACGTGCCGGGTGTCCGGCGTCTCCGGCCTGTCCGGCCTGTCCGGCGTGTCCGGCGTGTCCGGCGTGTCCGGCGTGTCGGCGCATACCGTCTCCGCCTGCTCCAGGGCACAGCCGCCCGAGAAGACGGAGAGGCGGCGCAGGACCGCGCGTTCGGGCGTGTCGAGCAGATCCCAGGACCAGTCGACGACGGCTCGCAGGGTCTGCTGCCGGGGCAGCACGGTCCTCCTGGTCCTGCCGCCGGTGCTCAGCAGGCGGAACCGGTCGTCGAGCCGGTCGGCGATCTGGCGCGGCGAGAGCGCGCGCAGGCGGGCCGCGGCGAGTTCGACCGCGAGCGGCAGCCCGTCCAGGCGGCGGCAGATCTCCGCGCAGGCCTCATGGTCCTCGTCCGTGCGGAACCCGGCGCGGGCCGCCGCGCCACGCTCGGCGAGCAGCCGCAGGGCTCCGTCCTGGGGCAGCGGGTCCACGCTGCGCACGGTCTCCCCCGGCACGCCGAGCGGCTCCCGGCTGGTGGCCAGCACGGTCACGCCCGGGCAGCTGGTGAGTACGGTCTCCACGAGCTCGGCGGCGGCGCCGATGACGTGTTCGCAGTTGTCCAGGACGAGCAGCATCCGCCGCGCCCCGCAGAGCTCCACGACCCGAGCGAGTGGGTCCCGCGCCGCGACCTGTCCGGATCCCGGTCCTCGTACCTGTGTCTCCCGTGCCCCGAGCGCCGTCAGCACGGCTTCGGGCACGCTCTCCTCGGCCCGTACGGGCGCGAGTTCGACCAGCCACACACCGTCAAAGGCACCCTGGTCGTCATCGGCGGCCTCCAGCGACAGGCGTGTCTTGCCCACTCCACCGGCGCCGACCAGGGTGACGAGCCGAAGCGCCCCCAACTCGGCGCGCAGGGCGCCGAGTTCGCGCTCCCGACCGACGAAGGAGGTGAGCCGGGCCCGCAGGTTCCCGGGCGAGTGGCCCGCCGCGGCCGGCGGCTCCGCCGGGACGGGACGCCGGGTCCGTCCCGGCCGGCCCGCCGAGGCGCGACCGGCATCGTCCGCTTCCGCAGTACCAGCAGGGTCCGCGTCCGCACTCGGCCCCGACCCCGGCCGGTCGGCCCGTTCCGCCCGTTCGGTCACCGACGGCTGCGCCGTGGTGCCGGTCCGTCCGGCCGCCGGCCGGGACGCCGTCGGCTCGAGGACGCTCCGCCCGGTGAGGTCTCCCCCTTCCCCGCCGCGGTCGGCGGGCTCGCGCGCGGCCGGGTCCCGGCTCGGTCCGCCCGGCGCCGGTCGCCGGGGCGGGCTCAGCAACTCCTGGTGCAGCGAGCGGAGTTCCGGACAGGGATCGGTGCCCAGGCGGTCGGCCAGGACCGTGCGGACGTCCTCGTACGCCTGGAGGGCCTCCGCCGGGCGTCCCGCCGCACGCAGGGCGCGGATCCGCAGGGCGTGGACGGTCTCGTCCAGCGGCTGTGCCGCGGCGAGTTCCGCCAGGCCCGGCAGCGCCGCGTCCGGGCGGCCGAGGGCGACCTCGGCGGTCAGCCGGGCGCGGTGCGCTTCGGCGAGGCGGCGGTCGGCGCGCACGGCCACGGGATCGCCGTCGCGACCGGGCAGATCGGCGAGTGCGGGGCCTCGCCACAGAGCCAGTGCCTCGTCGAGGAGGTGCGCGGCGCGGCAGGGGTCACCGCCGCGGAGCGCCTCCGTACCCTGCGCGACGAGCCGCTCGAAGCGGTACACGTCGATCGTGTCGGGCTCGGCCGCCAGCCGGTAGCCCCCGGGCACCGAGCCGATCGCGTCGCGGCCCAGTGCGCGCCGCAGCCGTCCGACGAGCGCCTGGAGCGCCGCCGTGGTGTCCGCGGGCGGCTCCTCATCGCCACCCCACACCTCGTCGATCAGCTCACCGGAACGTACCGCCTGCCCGCCGGCGGCCACGAGCACGGTCAGCAGCGCCCGCAGCCGGGCCCCGCTGAGCGGCACCTCGCTGCCGTCGGGGCGGAGCACCTGCACGGCGCCGAGGACGCGGTAGCGGTAGGTCACCCGCTCATTCTCCCTGCCCGGTGCCCGCCCGGCCGATACGGTCCGCGAGGTGCGGCCGGCGGCCCACCACGCGCGCGGAGGCCCTCGCACGTGCACCACGGGCCGGCCCTACAGCCTCACGCGGTGCGGGCGACCGCGACCGCCCAGGCGAGATAGCCGAGGTTGACCACGATCCGCAGTGCCACACCCGCGGGCCGGTCCAGCAGCCTCGGCCGGTCGGGGCGGGCGTGGCGTACGGCATCGACGTGGGGCGTGAGGAAGACGGCGATGAGCGCCGCCGCCGTCCAGCCGCCCGCCGCGCGCATACCGGGCACCGCGAGCAGTGCGGCCGCCGCCAGTTCCATCACCCCGGTCACGGCGACGAGCGCACCGGGAGCCGGGAGCCATCGCGGCACGAGCGTACGGAAGTAGCGAGGTACGGCGAAGTGCGCGATGCCCGTGAGGCACAGGAAGATGGCGAGGGCGAAAGCGAGGGCGAGAGGCGCGAAGGAGGACAAGGAGGACATGGGGCGATGTTCGGGGCGCGGCAGGCATGGCGTATTGAACAGAACGACCGCGTGCTCGACTTCGCGGGCGGGCCCGGGATCACCGTGTTCGCCGAGTCCGGCGCCTCGGCGGTGACCCGGCACAGCCACCCGGCGTGGAAGGTCGTGCTGCCCGACCGGGGCACGGGGTTGCTGGTGCCGCCGCAGTTCGACGACGCGTGCGCGGCGTCATCGGCCTTCGCCGCCGTGTTCCTGGACCCCTGGTGCGTACGGTACGGACCCGGCGCGACCGGACCCGTACCGCTGGAGCCGTCGACCGTGCGACGCCTGCGCGACGCGCTCGGCGAACAGCTGGACCTGGATGCGCTCCAGGACGCGCTGACCGCGCTGCCCTGGTGTGCCGGGGGCGAGGTGGACCCGCGCGTCGCCCACGCCGTGCGCGCCTGCGCCGGGCACGACGAGCTCGGGGACGTGGCGCGGGAGGTGTCGCTCTCCCCCTCACGGCTGCGCACGCTCGTACGGGAGGAAGTGGGCATTCCACTGGGCACCCTGCGACGCTGGCAGCGGCTGCGGACCGCGGTGGCGGCGCTGCCGTACGCGCCGCCGGCGCAGGCGGCGGCGCTCGCGGGCTTCGCGGACCAGGCCCATCTCACGCGCACCGCCCGCCGGTTGGCCGGCCGCACACCGGCGTCGCTCCGGCCGGGTCCTCAGAGTCCCCAGAAGGGTCCGCGCAGGCCCGCCTCCGCGAAATAGGCCGCGGCGGAGGACGGATCGCGGCGCCGGTGGCCGCGGTCGAGGCGTCCCGCGTACCAGCCGCGGGCCAGCCGCCAGAGGGTTCCGAGGTCCATGACGTAGCCGGGTGTCCGGCCGGTCCGTGCCAGCCAGTCGTCGACACAGCCGGTGGAGCAGAACAGCCGCTGGTTGCGGCAGGTGTGGACGACGTCGTCCCAGGCGTGGTGGGCGGGGACGAGGAAGTGGGCCACCTGGTCCCCGGGCGGTGGGGTGTCGCGTCCGACGACCCAGGCGTGGGGGGTGTCGCAGGCGGGGCAGCGGGTGGCGACGAGGACATCGGGTTCGCCGGTCAGCAGGTGCGGCAGGGCGAAGGAGTCCCAGGCGCAGCCGCCCCACCACAGGGTGCGGGTACCCATGACGGAGAAGCCGAGCGGGACCGAGGCGAAGGGGTGCGCCGTGACGACCCGTTCGCCGTCGGGGGCCGCCGGATCGTCCAGGACGAGGTCACGGTGCTCGTGCAGGGCTCGCAGTGCCTGCCGTACGGTCGCGGGACCATGTCCTGTGGCGGCGGCGAGGGCGGCGGTGTGCGGGGCGCGTCCCGTGCGGGCGAAGCACTCGTAGACGGCAAGGCGGACATCCTCGGTCACCTCCTCGGTCACGTCCACGCTCACGTCTGCGTTCCCGCCTGCGTTCGCGTCCGGGTCCGTGTCTGCGTTCGCGTCGGCGTTCGTGTCTTCGGTCGAGTACTGGTCGGTCATCGGTGGTTCCTGTCCGTGAACGCGGTGTGCGGGACGTGCCCTCCCAGCTTGTGCCGTTGTGCTGCCCTCGTCTTGAACGCTGGTGTGCGACGTGTCCGGCCGCGGTCCCCGCTTGACCCTCACGCGACGTCAGGCTTCACGCTGTAACGCGACGAAAGGCAGGTCCATGAGCTACTCCGTCGGCCAGGTCTCCGGATTCGCCGGGATCACGGTCCGCACGCTCCACCACTACGACCGGACGGGGCTGCTCTCTCCCACCGAGCGCAGTGCCGCGGGCTACCGCCTGTACAGCGACGCCGATCTGGCCAGGCTGCAGCAGATCCTCTTCTACCGGGAACTCGGCTTCTCTCTCGACGAGATCGCGGCGATACTCCAGGACCCAGAGGCCGATGTCCTGGAGCAGCTGCGGGCCAGGCACCGGGTGCTGGGTGAGCAGATCGAGAAGCTGCGGCGGCTGGTGGAGGTCGCGGAGCATGCGATGGAGGTCCAGCAGACCGGTGTGCGGCTCACGCCGCAGGAGCGTTTCGACGTGTTCGGCGAGATCGCCTTCGATCTGAGCTACGCCACCGAGGCCGGGCTGAAGTGGCGGGACAGCGAGGGACACCGGCGGGCCATGGCGAGCGCCGCCGCCCATACCAAGGAGGACTGGGCCCGGCTCATGGGCGAGGCCGCGGCCTGGCGGAAGGATCTGCTGGCCGCCTTCGACGACGGCGAGCCGGCCGACGGGGAGCGGGCGCGGGAGCTCGCCGAGGACCACCGGCAGTACATCGCGCGTTGGTTCACCCCGTGCCCGCCGGACATGCACCTGCGCATCGCCGACGACTTCGCCGCCAGTTCGCGCGCGTTCGCCCTCGTCGTTCCGCCGTCCCAGCAGCGGCCCGGGCTCGCCGCGTATCTGCGGAGCGCAGTCCGGGCCAACGCCGCCCGCCGGGCCCCTTCCGAAGGAGACCGATGAAGATCCTGATCACCACGGCCGGTTCGTACGGCGATGTCGCCCCGTACACGGGACTGGGTGTACGGCTGCGCGACGCCGGGCACCAGGTCGCGCTCGCGGCGCACGACCCGTTCGCCGGGCTCGTCCGGGACGCGGGGCTGGAGTTCCGGCGGCTGCCGGGAGATCCGCAGGGCCAGGGGCGGCGTGCCGTGGGCGGGCGGGAGCTGATGCGCGCGGCCGCCGAGTCCGTCAAGACGCTCGGCACCGGGCTCGCCGATGCCGTGCCCGACGGTACGGAGATGCTGCTGACGTCGACCACGACGGCTCCGCTGGCCCGGCACATCGCCGAAGCCGGGGAGATTCCCTTCCTCGACGTGCGTCTGCAGCCGAACGAGCCGACGCGATGCTTCCCACCGCCGGTAGGCGGTGCCCGTTCGCTGGGAGGCTGGGGCAACCGGGCGGCGGGCCGGATGGCGCTCTCGATGGTCGACCGGATCTTCGCTGCCGCCGAGGCGGAGCTGCGCGGCCGGCTGGGGCTGTCGCCGTTGTCGGGGAAGGAGCTGCGTCACCGTCACGAGGCGGAGGGCAGGACGGTGCTGTACGGATTCAGCCCGACGCTGCTGCCGCGTCCCGCCGACTGGCGGGAGGGGCTGGAGGTCGTCGGCAACTGGTGGCCGCACCACGACCCGGCCCGTGCGCTGCCGGCCGCCGTCGAGGACTTCCTGGCGGCCGGCCCGCCACCGGTCCTGATCGGCTTCGGCAGCATGGCGGCCGGTGAGGGCGAGCGGCTGGGCGAGCTTGCGGCGGCGGCGCTGCGCAGGGCCGGTCTGCGCGGCATCCTCCAGTCCGGCCGGGCCGGGATCTCGGCGGACGGCGACGGCATCCTCACCGTCGGGGAGCTGCCGCATGCCTTGCTGTTCCCCCGGACGGCCGGGGTGGTCCACCACGCGGGGGCGGGCACCTCCGCGGCGGCCCTGCGTGCCGGAGTGCCGTCCGTGCCGGTGCCCGTGACGGCGGATCAGCCCTTCTGGGCGGGCCGGCTGGCGGCGCTGGGCGCGGCGATCTCGCCGGTCCCGTTCAAGGCTCTGACGGCGCCCCGCCTCGCCGACGCGCTGGTCCGTGCCGTACGGGAGCGGTCGTACCGTGCGGCCGCCGCGGCCGCGGCGCGCCGCATCGCCGTGGAGGACGGGGCGGGCCGGGTGGTGAAGGCGGTCGAGCAGTTCGCGGGCTGAGCCGGCGACGAGCGGGCGCGGCCGGGCCTGCCGACAGCCGAGCTCTCCGGTGCCGGGTTCCGGGTCAGCCCCGTTGGTGATCCCGCGCCCCCTCCCCCCGCGACGGAGCCGGTCCCCTCCTCAGGCCTGGCCTCCGCGTGTGCGGGGGCGTGCGCCGACCGGAGTGCCGCTGGTGGCGGGCCTCCGTGTTCCGCCGGGCGGGTGACAGTGCATCAGATCCGATGGGGTGGCAGACCGCCGGAATCCGGCCCCGGCATTCGACACCTGCTGAAAGTACGTCAAAAACCTCACCGGACCAGGTGTTCACGTGGAACACGCTGGTCATCCTCTAGGGAACGGTCCGCATCCCTGGGAGGCTCGCATGGAACGCAGGCGGTTACTGCACGCCGGAGCCGGGCTGGTCGTGGCGTCCGTGGCGGGGCAGACGGTGGCCCCGGTCGCAGCGCATGCCGACACAGCCGGAACGACACCCACATCCAGTGCCACGGGCACGGCGAGCAGAGCCGGCACGTCCGGCACGGGGGATCACTGTTCGGGCCCCGCGGTCTCGACGTACGGCATCGCGACCTACACGGCGGCGATCGTCGGCCTGACCGTGCTCGACGACCGGGCGTACGTGGTGGCACGTGGGCAGAATCCGCCGCTGCTGGGCGAGATCGACCTGGCGGCGAAGAAGCTCACCAGAACGGTCCGGCTGCCCCGCGGCGAAGGCGGGTGGGCCTCGACCGTCTCCGGCGGGCAGGTCTACGTCGGCACGTACCCGTTCCCCGACATCTACCGCTTCGACCCGGCCACCGGCTCGGTGACCCTGATCGGCACGGTGGGCCCGTCGGGCGGCTTCGTCTGGTGTCTCACCACGGCGCCCGACGGCACGGTGTACGCGGGCACGTATCCCCGCGGCGAGGTCTGGGAGTACTCGCCGGCGACCGGCGTCCTGCGCAATCTCGGTATGGCGAGGCCCGGCGAACAGTACGTGCGGGCGATCGCCGCCGACGAGCGCTTCGTCTACGCGGGCACGCTGCCGCAGGGCCACATCGTCGCGTACGACAGGACGACCGGCGCGAAGCAGTCCATCACGCCGACTCCGTTCGGCGGCGCGGCATGCATGCTCGCCCACGGCGGCCGGGTGATCGGTGGGTTCGGCAGGTCCGTCATCGACATCGCCCCCGACGGCAGCGACGCCCGGGTGATCCCGATACCGGCCACGGAGCGGCTGGTCGACGCGATCACGACGACCTCCGACGGCACGGTGTACTGCATCGGACGGCCGACAGGCACCGTCTACCGGCGCACCGGCGACACACTCGTGCCGGTCGCGGCGCCCACGCCCGCCGATGAGCACCGCGGACTGTTCCCGCTGAAGGACGGGACGCTGCTGGGCGGTGCGGGCAGCGGCCGGCTCTGGTGGCTGGACCTGGCCGACAAGACGTCGGACATACTGGAGCTGATCGACGCGGGCATGTCAGGACCGGATCCCGTGCAGTCCATGACGTACGGCTCACGCGGAACCGTGCACGTCGGCGGACACTTCTCGATCACGACGCACCGGCCGGAGGCAGGCACGTCCCGCCGGATCCCCGTCTCGGGCGAGCCGAAGCAGCTGCGCATGGCCGGAGGCCGCGTGTACGCGGCGCTCTATCCGAGCACCGAGGTACTGGAGCTCGAACCGGACCACGGGAAAGTCCGTTCGCTGGGCTTCATCGACAACGACCAGCAGCGGCCGACGGACATGGCACACGTACGAGAGGAGGATCTGCTCCTGGTGTCCAGCGCCCCGCCGGCCGGGCGGCTCAAGGGCGCCCTGACCCTGGTGGACCGGTCGAGACGCCGGCTCTCGGTGTACCCGGACGTGATCGTCGACCAGAGCGTGATGTCGCTCGCGCTGGACGACCGGCACGGCTGCCGGATCGCGTATCTCGCCGGGGACACCTGGGGCGGCGGAAGCGTCACACCGGCGAGGCCGAGCGCGACGATCGTCGCCTTCGACCTCCGGCGCCGCAAGGTGCTGTGGGAGTTCGCACCGTTCGAGGGGTACGCGAGTCTGCAGCACATCGAGGTGCACGACGGTGTGCTGTACGGGGTCTACAAGCGGCTCGCGGGCACCTGGTTCGCCATGGACCTCGAGTCCCGGACGGTCCTGCACACGGGAAAGCTGCCGAGCTACGGCGAGCTCAGCGTGCACCGCGGCGAGGTGTTCGCCTCGGTGTTCGGCGGCTCGGTGTACCGGATCGGCCCCGGCCTCGCGGAGGCCGAACCGCTGCTCACGGGCCTCGGCGACGGCTGGTACAACCCGCCCCAGCTGGCCTGGGAACGGTTGTCCTGGCACGCCTGGGGAGTGTCCGGCCGCGACCTGGCGCGGTTCCGGCTCGATCCGGACTGCGTGAGTCTGGAGAGGGCGAGGATCAGCGTGCCGGACGAGGCGATCCTGGAGTCCCTGCTGGCGAACTGACCGCGAGTGCGGACGCGGGCCCCGGCGGCCCTTCGGGTGCGGTGCCCGGAGGGCCGCCGGGGCCGTCCGTCGAAATGGGCGGGGCGGTCCCGGCACAGGGGCCGTTCGGCCCATGTACGGGCCGTCCGGGGACGACGAAGGTGGTCACCGTAGTCGGAAGGCAGCACCATGGATGCCCGTTCACGGATCGCCCTCATCGGCCTGGGCCATGACTTCAGGCGCGATGACGGGGTGGGCTGGGCGGTCATCGACACACTGCGGGAACGGACCGCGGACCAGCCGCTGCTACCGGATGCCGACGTCGCCACCTGCAACGGCGAGCCGGCCCGGCTCGTCGGACTGTGGCACGACGCGGAACTGGCCGTGGTCGTGGACTCCGCGCACGCGTACCCTGATGATCCCGGCCGGGTGACCCGGATGGATCTGGACGGCGAGCGTCTCGCACAGCCCGAGGACGACCATCCGCACGGGAACGTACTCGGTGAGGCCATCGAACTCTCCCGGGCTCTCGGACGCCTTCCGGGACGGCTCGTGGTGTACGCCGTCCAGGTCGTCGACTCCACAGTGGGCTCCGGGCTCTCCCCCGCCGTCGCGGCCATGGTGGAGCCGGTCGCCGGATGCGTCGCGGACGAGATCGCCCGTTACCAGGCGGCGCAGGCCGGGGATGATCTGCCCGATTCCCCGCCCCACTGCGGCGAGGTCATGGCGCACACGAGATCGCCGGACTGATGGAGCTGTGGACGTGCCTCGTGGGCGCTCCGCACGGCGTCGGTGACGAGCGCCGGGAAGGGCTCGCGGGGCCGGTGGCCCCGACCGTTCGGCCCTGTTGCGAGGTTTCCGTGGATCCGCGTGATCGAGTGGGCACCACCGACCACCAAGGGGCTCGTATGTCCGAGGCGCCGGTCTTCTCCGCGGAGGTGCCCATCCGGGTGTTCCTGCTCGACGACCATGAAGTCGTCCGGCGGGGCCTTCACGACCTGCTCGGCGCCGAATCCGACATAGCGGTGGTGGGAGAGGCGGCAACCGCCGCGCAGGCGCTGGCGCGAGGACCCGCTCTGCGCCCCCATGTCGCGGTCCTCGACATCCGGCTCCCGGACGGCGACGGCATCACCGTCTGCCGGGAGCTGCGGTCGCTGATGCCGGAGGTCGCCTGTCTCATGCTGACGTCCTTCGACGACGAGGACGCACTGCTGGACGCGATCATGGCCGGGGCGGCGGGATACGTCCTCAAGCAGATCAAGGGTTCCGACCTGGTCGCGGCCGTACGCACCGTGGCGACCGGGCAGTCGATGCTCGATCCCGCCACGACCGCGAAGCTCATGGGTTCACTGCGCGGCCCGGAGGCGGTTCACCAGGAGGGGGACGAGCGACTGGCCGTGCTCTCGGAGCGGGAACGGGAAGTCCTCGCACTGATCGGAGACGGCCTGACCAACCGTCAGATCGCCGAGCGTCTCTACCTGTCCGAGAAGACGGTCAAGAACCACATCTCGCACCTGCTGTCGAAGCTCGGCGTGGAGCGCCGCGTACAGGCCGCGGTCATCGCGGCCCAGTTCCACGAGCACGGAGAGCCGCACCACTGAAGGCTGGGTATCCGGTGGTACGGGGGTCAGCGCGGCCGCCGGGAGCCCTGCGTACTCACCGTCCCGCCGGCACCGGCACCCGCCACACCAGCCGGGTGCCACCGGCGGTCCCACGGGTCACGGTCAGCTCACCGCCCAGTTTCCCGGCGCGTTCCGCCAGGTTCCGCAGCCCGCTGCGCCTGCCGCCCTCCGCGATGCCGACACCGTCGTCGGTCACCGTCACGGTCAGCGTCCCGGCGTGTGCGACGACCGATACATCGGCGTTCGCGGCCCGTGCGTGCCGTGCGACGTTGACGAGGGCTTCGCCCAGTACGGCGACGACCTCGTCGGCCACCTGGCGGGGTACGTCGGTATCGATGAGGCCTTCCATGCGCACGGACGGTGCGAAGCCGAGCGCCGGGGCGGCTTCTTCGACGACCCGCACGGTGCGGAGTCTGAGTCCGGGTGACGTGCCCGGGGCCTCGTGCTCACGCAGCCCGAAGATGGTCGAGCGGATGATCTTGATGGTGGCGTCGAGGTCGTCGATCGCCCGCCCCAGTCGCTCGGACGCCTCGGGGTGCTGAACGAAGCGCTGGGCGCTCTGGAGCGTCATCCCCGTCGCGAACAGCCGCTGGATGGCGAGATCGTGCAGGTCCCGGGCGATACGGTCGTGGTCGGCCAACAGGCTCATCTGCTCGGCGTCCCGCCGCCGCTCGGCCAGCTCCAGGGCGAGCGCGGCCTGGCCGGCGAAGCCCGACAACGGCGCGGTCTCCGTATCGGTGAAGGGCGGACGGCCGGCACCACGGGCGAGCATCAGCACGCCCCGCAGCGTGTCCTTGTCTCCGATCAGGACGGCCACGGCGGGACCGCAGTCCTTCCACCGCTCCGGCCGGAAGGTCACGCGGGCGTCGTTGGCCACGTCAGGAGTGGTGATCAGGCCCTCTTCACTCACCAACGCCGCGCTGACGAGCGTCCCTTCGCCGCGGGGCAGCACCACGCCTTGATGCCGCTCCACGCCCTCGCCGAGCGCGAGGACGCCGCGCAGGTCCCCGCCCTCCTCCGTCAGATACACGACTCCGACCCGGGCCTCGGTGATCAGCCGGGCGCGGTCCAGCATCATCTCCAGGACCCGGACTTCCGGAGTACCGGACAGCAGGGCGTTGGTGAACTCGGAGCTGGCGGCCAGCCAGTGTTCCCTGAGGCGGGTCTCCTCGTAGAGGCGTGCGTTCTCGACGGCGATACCGGCTGCCACGGCGAGCGTCGCCAGGACCGCCTCGTCCTCCTCGTCGAACTCGGCCCCACCCCGCTTCTGCGTCAGATAGAGGTTGCCGAACACCTCGTCGCGCACACGGACCGGGACTCCGAGGAACGAATGCATCGGCGGGTGGTGCTCGGGGAACCCCGACGATGCGACGTGCTCGGACAGTTCCGCAAGCCGCAATGGCTCGGGATGCCTGATCAGCTCCCCGAGCAGCCCGTGGCCGGAGGGCAGGTCACCGATCCGCTCCCGCAGCTCGTCGCTGATGCCGACCGGCAGGAACTGGGACAGTCTCTTGTCCTCCCCGATCACCCCGAGTGCACCGTACTCGGCGTCCACCAGTACCACGGCGGCCTCCACGATCTCGCGGAGCACGTGCGGCAGATCCAGCTCCCTGCCCACGGAGAGGACGGCCTCCAGCAGCCCGTCGAGGCGGTCCCTGGTACCGCGGACCTCGTCGATGCGCACCTGGAGCTCTTCGAGCAGTTCGTCGAGCCGCAGTCGAGGGAAGCGGCCCGATTCGCTCCGGACGTCCCCGCCCATGATTCCTCCGCCGCTGTCGAACGATCATGGTGTGCTGCGCGCAGCTTCACGTTAACGCGCATCCGCCACCCGGGCCCGGTAACGCCCGGCTACTGTCCGTGCGCCCGGCCACTGTCCGTGTCCGGCTGGGCGGGGTATTAAGGGCGCACGTGGGCGTACGGCGGTCGCCCGCCGGATCATGGTTCCGGGAGCGGATGGACGGTAGTCGCGGATGGCCGCATACGCCCGGGGGAGCTCACTGCCGTCGGTGAGAGGGCGGCCGGGGCATGGGCGCACCGGGGGACGCCGCCGGGCCCCCGAGGACACGCCTCGGCACCGGCCGTGCCGGCGGGCGTCAGGCCGACACCTCCGGCCAGCCGTACCCGTAACTCGGTCCGGGCCCTGCGCCCATCGATTCCAGATCGCGGTCCGCCACCCGCATCAGCCGGCGGGCGAGGTCGCTCATCGCGCGGCTCGCCGCGAGTTCGTCGCCGATCTCGGGGACGTCCACGTCCTGGGGGTTGCAGTGGGCGGTGCCGTGGCCGGTGAGCGTCGTCTTGCCGGTGTCCAGCTCCACCCGGGCCCTGGTCGTGCCGTCCTCCTCGGACAGCTGCATGCGGACCCGCCATTCCAGCGTCCGTGTCATGGGGAACCTCCTCGCCCGCGTCCGGCCGCGGAATGCCCGCGCGGCCCCGTCCTGCCTTCAGGATCCACCCGTCGGCGGACGCCCGCGCTCCGTGCCGGCGCGTGACGACGGCCGCCGTCACGCGCCCTCGGGCGCGGCGGCCTCGGGGCGGACGATGACGACCGGGCAGGTCGCGTAGAGGGCGCACTGCTGGCTCACCGAACCGAGCAGCACACGGGCGAACCCGCCGCGGCCCCGGCTGCCCACCACCAGTAGCTCCGCGCCCTCCGACGCTTTCACGAGCGCCTCGACGGGGTTGCCGCGCAGCAGGACCTGCCGCACCTGGGAGCCTTCCGAATCGCCCAGCACCTTGCGGATCTCCTCGGCGAGCGATTCCCGGGCCACCTCCGCGTCGAAGCCGGCATCCACCACGGGAGCCGACCACCCGTGCGCTCCCGGCAGCTCGTACGCCTCCACGGCCTCCACCGTCGCCCCGATCAGACCGGCATGCCGGACCGCCCAGCGCAGCGCCTCGTGCGACGAGGGCGATCCGTCGACACCCACCACGACACGCGGAGCCGAATCCTGCCTGTCCATGCCGTTCACCTTTCTCGCGGTCCCACGTTTCTCGCGGTTCCCGCCCTCCACGCTGCGCGACATGGGGGCATTCCGCCAGGTGAGGGCCGCCGGGTGGTACGGGGCGTCGCCGTCCGTCATCGCTCCAGCTGGGCCTCCGTGACCGCCAGTGCCGCCGCCATGATGCTGAGCTGCGGATTCACCTCGGGGCAGCCCGGCAGCACCGAGGCGTCCGTGACCAGCACTCCGTGCACGCCGCGGAGCCGTCCCGTGGGGTCCGCGGGGAAGCGCTGCGGGTCGGCACCCGCCGCGACCGTGCCGGTGGGGTGATAGGCGGAGAGATGCAGCTGCCGTGGGCCCACGCGGGCGAGAACGCCGTCCAGATCGGCGAGGCTGCGGGCACGCGGGGCGGAGGGGATGCCCGTGAGGACCTCCTCCGCGCCCGCCGCGAACAGCAGCTCGCCCATCGCCCGTACGGCGCGCATCAGCCGGCCCGCGTCCCGGCGGTCCAGGTCGTAACGGAGCAGCGTACGGTCCTTGCCCAGCACGCGGCCGGACGGGCGGTCGGCGATCATGGCTCCGAGGGTGGCGAGCCGGTCCGCGCTCTCCAGTTCGCGCCGCAGTTCGGCTCCGAGGCCCGGCAGGACGAAGGAGCCCATCCCGGGTGGGGTCGCGGTCGCCTCGATCAGTACGCCACCGTCGTGGTGCTCCTCCACGCCGACGCTCTGCAGTACGCCTTCCCAGGCGGTGACCGGCTCGGCGAAGCGTCCGGCGACGCTGGTGGCGGGGTGGACGCTGAGGCCCAGGCCGAGCCGGGGGTGTCCGCCGAGGCCCGAGCGGCGCAGCAGCGGCGGCGAGTGCAGGGCGCCCGCGGCGACGACGACGAGCGGGGACAGGATCTCGAACTCGCCGCCGCCCTCCCGTCGTACGCGTATGCCGGCCGCGCGCGGGCCGCCGGGGTGGTCCCCGTCCACGAGGATCCGCCGCACGGTCGCACCGGTGACGATGCGGGCTCCGGCGGCGCAGGCGTCGGGCAGCACGGAGAGCTGCACGCTCTGCTTGGCGCCGGTGGGGCAGCCCACGACGCACTGGCAGGAGCCCTTGCAGCCGGGCGCGTTGCGGCGCAGCGGTGCCGCCTGCCAGCCGAGGCGTTCGGCGCCGGCGAGCGCGATCCGGCCGTTGTTGCCGAGGACGTCCAGTGGCTGGGTGGCCACCCGCAGCGTGCGTTCGGCCTCGTCGAGGTACGGGCCGAACCGCCCGGCGGGAGCGAACCCGAATTCCTTCGCCCAGCGCTCCTGGACGTGGTCCGGAGTGCGGTAGCACGTACCGGAGTTGACGACCGTCGTGCCGCCGACGGCCCGGCCCACGGGCAGCAGCAGGGGCGGGCTGCCCACGGCGACGGTGGCTCCGCCGTCCCGGTACAGCTCGGCGAACCGGTCGAGCGGGGTGCGCCGCCCGAAGGACTCGGTGGAGTGGTGGTGCCCTTCCTCCAGTACGACGACGTCCAGTCCGGCACGGGCCAGGGTCCGCGCGGCCATGGCTCCGCCCGCCCCGGACCCGATGACCACGGCGTCGGCGGTGGAGCGGGCGGGCCACTCGCCGGCGGGTGTGCAGTCGAGCGGCGGGTCCTTCCGCGTCAGCGCGGGGACAGTTGCGGCCTGCTGGAGCATGCGCTCGGTCCCGGCGGCGAGCAGCACGGGCACCTTGAGCACGTCGAGGAGCGGGGCGAGAGCGGTGCGTGCGCCGAGCGAGCCGAGCACGGCCTCCCGTTCGGCGGGGGTGAGGGCGGCGAGTCTGCGGCCCGTGCGGGCCAGCGCGTACGCGTCGATGACGCGCGCCGCGGACCGCACTCCGGTGCGGGCGGCCGACGGCATCGAGTCGAGCACCCCTTCGAGTCTTGCCGGGACGCGCGCGGGCCAGTGGGCTGCGCCGTCGTCGGCGATGAGGGCGGCCACGAAACCGGTGAGACTCATCGTGTGCCCACCTCCGCGTGAGCGGTGCCGTCCAGGGTCCATTCGGCCTCCGTGCGCCAGCCGCCCCACCACCGCTCCAGCAGCACGTGCGCATCGGCGCGTTCGCTGTTGCGGCAGATCGCCCGGGAGCCGTCCGGGTCGGTGTAGTCGAGCGCGAGGGTGTGGTCCTCGTGCTGGGTGACCTCGACCCGGATGCGGCGCAGGCCCGCGCGGCCGCTCACGGTCCAGACGGGCAGGCCGACGGCGGAACGGAACCGCCCGATCCCGGCCCAGCCCACCGCCGTGCGCTCCGCCCGTCGTGGCCAGGTGCGGCCGGCCCGGCGCAGGCGCAGGAAGACCAGGGGCGGCAGCCGGCGCAGCCCGGGCCGCATGGAGACGGCGGCGACGATCTCCAGCACGTCTCCCCCGCCGAGGTCCGCGTGCAGCCAGGCCCAGCGGCGCGCGTTGCCGTGCCCGTAGATCCGGGCCGAGGCGCCGGGCGCACCGGCCGGTGTCAGCGTCGTGTCCTCGTACGAGAACGTGCCGCTGTACGAGGCCCGCGCGGCCGGGAGCATCTGGGCGGCGGGCAGCAGCGGCCGCCTCCAGGACCAGCGGGGAAAGGTGAAGAGTGGCGTGTCCGTCGCGTGTTCGGTGAGGTCCCAGCGCAGCCCGTCCGCCGAGCCGGTCAGCCGGCCGGGCGTGGCCGAGATCCCGCCGGCGGTGAAGCCGTCCTCGCCGGCCGTCCACCGGGCGGGGCCGAAGCGCGCGTGCCGTACCGGCCCGTCCTTGGGGAAGACCGCGGCCCAGCCGTGGGCGACCGGCTCGGATCCGTCGGTGGGCGCGGTGAGTTCATGGTGGAGCCAGAGGCCGGTGCCGGTCGCCGGGTCGGTCAGGGTCGTGTACCAGACCTCGGTGCGGCCCGGCTCGCCGTTCCAGCGGGGTGCCATGAGCGGGGCCGGGTCCTCGCGGCGTGGGAAGCGGAAGCTCGCGAGGAAGGGCCCGAGCTGTGTGCTCACAGGGAAGCGGAGCGTGCCCGTACCGACCCGTGCCCCGTCCTCGTACAGCGTGTACGGCAGTACGGTCATCGACGCGACCGGTCTGCGCGGGGTCACGGACTTCCAGCCGTCGAGGGTGATCCGGCGGCCGTCGGCGGTGAACGAGAGGCGGTAGCGGATACGCCGCCTGGCGAGCGGTGAGATCTCCAGCTCGCCCTCGGCGCACGGGTCGTCGGCCCATCCGGCGATGCGTACCCGGCCCGTGGTCCGCGCCTCGGTCGTGCCGAGAAGCCGCATGACGCGGTCCGCCGACACCCGCAGATCGAGGCGGATCCGGCGGGTCCGGTCCTCACCGTCGAGCCGGACCGTGCCGAGCATGGTCTCTCTGAACACCGTTCCGCGGCCGCTCGTGTTCGCGCTCACGTTCGTGGTCGTGTTCGTGCTCACGCGAGGCCCTCCAGCATGATCCGTTCGGTCGCCGTCAGATACGCCTCGGCGGCACGACGCGCGCCGCTCTCGTCACCGGTCGCGACCGCGTCGACGACCGGCGCCAGCCGCCCGTACGCGACCTCGGCGTCCGTGAACGGACCCACGAGCGCAGCCCGGACCGGCAGATAGGCGTTGAACAGGGTGTTGGTCAGCAGAACGTAGACGCGGTTGCCGGTCGCGCGGGCCAGCGCCCGGTGGACTTCGATGTCGGCGAGTTGCACGGCGTCGCCGCCGTCCGCCTCGCGCACGGCGTCCAGCAGGGTGCGCAGCTCGTCCCGGTGCTGTGCGGTGGCGCGGGCCGCGGCCCGCTCGGCGATCAACGATCCGACACTTCGCCGCACTTCGAAGATCTCGCCGATCCAGTCCGGACTGTGCCGTACGAGCATGGGCAGCAGATCGGCCCCGCCGAGCCGCGCGTAGTCACGGACCCGGGTGCCCACTCCGTGCCGGGTCTCCAGGAGTCCGGCCTGGGCGAGGCGCCCGAAGGCGTGCTTGAGGGTGGTGCGGGTGACTCCGTAGCCGTCGGCGAGCTGGCGCTCCGGCGGAAGATAACTGCCGGCCGGGTGCCGGCCGGTGAGGATGTCCTCTCGCAGCCGGCTCTCCAGGACGTCGACGATGGTTTCGCGGGGCAGTGCCTCCACGCCGTTCCTCCCCAGTGGCTCAGTGGATGAGCCACTCAACCAATCCAGGGGAACGAAGTCAATGGCCGTGCGGCCCAAGCCCATTCAGCGCGAGGTCATGTGCGTCTTCAGCGCGAGGTGCACCTGCAGCGCCTGGTCCCCATGGCGCCACTGCTTCCCGATCAGTGCCGCGATCCGGTCGATGCGCTGGTAGAGCGTGTTGACGTGGACGTACAGGGCAGCGGCGGTTCTGGTCAGATTGCCGTCGCAGGCGAAGTACTCCAGTGCCGTACGGACGAGTTCGCTGCCGCGCGCCGCGTCGTGCTCCACCAGCGGGCCGATGGTGCGGGTCACGAACCGGTCCAGCTCCCTGCGGTCCGTCTGGCCGAGCAGAATGCCGTGGATGCCCAGTTCGTCGCGGCAGGCGCCCTCACCGGCCCGGTTCAGGGCCAGCAGCACGTCCAGACAGCGGGCGGCGTCCCGGTGCGCCTCGACCAGCGCCGCCGCTCCCGGCGGTGCCGACTCGGCGCCCACGGTGACCCGGCGGCCGTCGCCTGCGGTCAGGGCCGCGGCGAGCGCACGGGCGGCTCTGCCCGCGTCGTCGGCGCCGGGCAGGACGACGACGGTGTTGCCGCCGTACTCGCCCGCGATGCCGCCGAGCCGTGCGGCATGGGCGCTCGCCAGCTCCGTGATCCGGCGCCTGTGGTCGCCCTCCTCGCCGCGGGCGGCCAGTACGACATGCGCGTCCGCCAGGTCGAGGCCGACCAGAGCGGCCCGCCGGCGCAGCCCGGACGGGTCCCGGTGCGGGGCGCCCAGCAGATCGTCCAGGATCTCGCCGCGCAGCCGCCGCTCGGCCTCGGCGACGGAGCGCTCGCCGAGCAGCATCAGCGCGGCGGCCTGGGCGGCCCGTTCGAGGGCGTGCACATCGGAGGCGTCCAGTCCGCCACGTACGAAGAAGAGGGTGCCCAGGTGTTCGCCGACCGCGACGATGGGGCTGACACACGTGCCGCCGCGGGTCACCGAGGTCCGCCGGGCGCGCACCTCGCTCAACTCACGCTTCCACGACCCCGGTTCGGGCGGGGAATCGCCCGCGGCGGCCAGTGGACGGTCGTACGCGTCGAGGACCAGGACACTTCCGCGCAGCACGTCCGCGAGGGCCTGCGCGAGACCGACGGGACCACCGCCCTCCAGCGCGACGGCGGTCAGCCGCTCATGGACGGCGGCGGCTTTGCGCACCTCCTCGAAGAGGGTGGCGTTCTCGATGGCCAGTGCGGCGTGGTTGGCGAGTGAGATGAGCAGTTCGACCTCTTCGGGCGCGAACGGCCGCACCCGCCGGTTGGCGGCGAACAGCACGCCGTACACCTGGTCGCCGAACTTCAGCGGTACGCCCTGGATGGCCACCAGTCCCTCCGCGGCGATGACACCGTCCACGTAGTCGGAATGGGCGAAGCGGGCGTCGTTCGGGTAGTCGGCCGTGCGGTACGGCTGGGCGGTCTCGGCGACGAGCCCACCGAGTCCGGTTCCGACGGCGAGCCGTCCGGTCTTGAACGGCTCGGTGGTGATGCCGTCGGTGACACGGACGTACGTGTCGCCCGCCTCCGGGTCGGACAGCAGCAGATACGCGACGTCCGTGCCGACAAGCGTGCGGGCGCGCCGGACGATCGCCTGCAGGACGTCCTCCAGGTCGCGCAGCGAGGCGAGGTCGCCGGCGGTCTCGTACAGCCCGGCGAGCGCGGCCTCGCGGCGCCGGTGGGCGGCGAGCCGGGCGCGTATCTGCAGGGCGTCGTCGATCAGTGGCCCGTCCGCCCCGACGGTGCGGAAAGCCTCCTCGTCCGCCTCCTCGCGCAGGAGACGGAGCAGAGACCCGGTGGCCGTGCGCGTCGTCGTCACACGGCCAGTGATACCCCACGCCCGTTGCTCCGCGGCCATGTCCCCCGTCACCGGCGGCGCTTCGGTGGAGCTCTTCTCCATTCCGGCAACTGCCGCGCCGACGACGGCAGGAACGAGCCGCGCCGCACGGCGACGAGAAAGTCTCCACTCCTCGCTGCGCCACAGCGTGGGACCGCTCCATGGCGCACGCCGCGTCCGGCAGCGAACGATGTCGGACATTACCCGGACGTCATCGCCACGCTTCCTGGAGGTTTCCGTGCCCTCGTCCCACCGCACGACCACCCGGTACCGGAGGGCTTCGTGAATCTCGCACATCTGCTGTCGGACACCGCGGCCCGCCACCCGGACCGCCCCGCGCTCCGCCTCGACGACGAAGTGGTCACGTACGCCCGGCTGGAGCGGCAGGCCGCACGCGCGGCGTCGTATCTGCGCTCGCTCGGCGTGCGCCCCGGCGACCGGGTCGGCCTCTGCCTGCCCAACGTGCCGGCGTTCGCGGTGCTCTACTACGGCATCCTTCGGGCAGGCGGTGTCGTCGTGCCGATGAACCCGCTGCTCAAGGAACGTGAGACGGACTTCTACCTGGAGGACTCGGGCGCCGCGCACCTGCTGGGCGCCGACGAGGACTGGCCGGCCCTCCTCACCGGGCATGAACCGTACGACGAGGTCGTCACCCGGTCCCCCGGTGACACCGCCGTCATCATCTACACCTCGGGAACCACCGGCCGCCCGAAGGGCGCCGAGCTCACGCACGGCAACCTGCTCCAGAACGTCGCCGCCACGAGCACATCCCTTCTGCGCCTCACCGAGCACGACGTGCTCTTCGGCGGTCTCCCTCTCTTCCACTCCTTCGGCCAGACCTGCGCTCTCAACTGCGCGGTCGCGGCTGGGGCCTGCCTCACCCTGCTGCCGCGCTTCGACGCCGGCCGGGCGCTGGAGATGCTGCTGCGGGACCGGGTCACCGTCTTCGAGGGCGTACCGACCATGTACGCGGCGCTGCTCGCCCACCCCACCCTCAGCGCCGCGCACCGGGAGCATCTGCGGCTCGCCGCGTCGGGGGGCGCGGCGATGCCCGTGGAGGTCCTGCACGCCTTCGAGGAGGCCTTCGGCTGCCCGCTGCTGGAGGGCTACGGGCTGTCCGAGACCTCTCCGGTCGCCGCCTTCAACCGGACCGAGGGGCCGCGGCGCGCCGGGACCATCGGTGTGCCCGTCGACGGCGTGCGCATCCGGATCCAGGACGAGGCGGGGCGAGAGGTTCCCGAGGGGCGGACCGGCGAGGTCGCGATCAGCGGCCACAACGTCATGAAGGGCTACTGGAACCGGCCCGAGGCCACCGCGGAGGCGATCCAGGACGGCTGGTTCCGCACGGGGGACCTGGGCGTGCGCGACCCGGACGGACTGTTCCGGATCGTCGGCCGCAAGAAGGAGATGATCATCCGTGGCGGGTTCAACGTCTATCCGCGGGAGATCGAGGAGGTGCTGTACGAGCATCCGGCGGTCGCCGAGGCCGCGGTGCTCGGGACGCCCCACCCCGAGCTGGGCGAGGAAGTGACAGCCGTCGTCGCGCTCAAGCCGGGGCACGGGACGGCCGTCGTCGCCGACGAACTGCGGGAGTTCGTCAAGGCGCGCGTCGCCCCCTACAAGTACCCGCGTCTGGTGCGGATCACCGACGCGCTGCCGAAGGGACCGACCGGCAAGATCCTCAAGCGGGAGATCACTCCGCCCCCTCTGCCGGTCCCCCAGGGCCACTCCGCAGGACGGCCCCAGGCCCCTTCGGTCCCCCACACCAAGTCGAAGGAGCATGAACGATGAGGTTCCGCTCGCAGCAGCGACGGAAGAACCTGAGAGCCGCCGTCGTCACCCTCGCCACGGCCCTGGCCGCCACCTGGGCCTCGCCGCCCCCGCCCGGGCCGCCGAACCGGCGCTGCCCGAACTCGACATCACCGACACCTACATCACCGGAATCTCCTCCGGCGGGTTCATGGCCTCGCAGCTGCAGGTCGCGTACTCCGGGACGTTCAAGGGCGCGGGCGTCTTCGCCGCGGGCCCGTACTACTGTGGCAAGGGCGGCATCGTCACCGGCCTGATCGCCTGCGGCACCGGGCTCATCTCCACCGATCCCGCCAGGATCGAGAACATCGCCCGCCGCTGGTCGGCCGAGGGGAGGATCGACCCGGTCTCCAACCTCGCGGGCAAGCCCGTCTACACGTACCACGGCACGAAGGACCCGCTGGTCCAGGACCGGGTGAGCGACGAAGGGGTGGAGTTCTACCGGGACTTCGGGGCCCGGACGCTGTACCACGACACGGACCCGGCCGGGCACGGCTGGCCCACCCCGTACGCGCCGCTGTCCTGCGGCACCACCTTCGCGGCCGTCGGGCGCCAACTGCCGCCGGACTGGTCGCTGTTCGCCCCCGACCTGCGGGGCCGGGGCGGCAGCGACACCGCCCCGGGCCCGTACGGCGTCGACACCCACGCGGCCGACGTCTGCGCGGCCGCCGCACGATTCGGCGGCGGCCGCCCGGTCACGCTGACCGGCCACTCGATGGGGGCCTTCGTCGCCCTGCGCGCAGCCGCCCGCCGTCCTGAGCTCTTCGAGCGTCTGCTGCTCGTCGACGGCGGCCTGCCACTGCCGCTGCCCGGCGGCACCGATCCGGACGTGCTGCTCGACGCCTCCCTCGGCCCGGCGATCGCCCGGCTCTCCATGACCTATCCGAGCGACGAGGCGTACGTGGACTTCTTCCGCGCCCACCCGGGCCTCGGCCGGTACTGGAACGACACCATCGAGAAGTACGTCCGGTACGACCTGACCGGCCCCGAGGGCGCCCGCCGTTCCCGCGCCCAGGAGGCCGCGGTGCGCCAGGACGGCCGGGAGCTGCTGACCTCGGCCGATGCCTTCGCCGCGGATCTGCTGGACCTGACCTTCCCGGCCCGGCTCCTGTCCGCGCCCAAGGGGCTGATGGACCAGACCCCCGGCATGAACCCGCCCGAGCTGGTGGCGCACTGGACGGAGCGGGCGCCGCTGCTGACCGCGGAGGAGGTGCCGGACTGCAACCACTACACGATCCTCATGGGCACCGCCGCGAAGACCGTCGCGGACCGTCTGGTGCAGCCCGGCTGACCGGGGCTTCCGCGGTTGTGCACGTCCGCCGCCGACCCGCATCTTCTGCCCGGTTGAGCAATCGGACATATCGTTCACCTTGATGACCTATCGGCCCAGGAGGCTTTCCACGGGTTCATGGCTCGCAGGCATTCACTGCACGCCCTGGAGGGATCCGCATGCACCCCGCTCTCAGCTCCGATGTCCTTGCCCGGCTGCGCAAGCAGCGCCCCTATCCGGCGGTGTCGGTTCTGATGCCCACGCATCGCCGTGAGCCGGACAACGCGCAGGATCCCGTCCGGCTGCGCAACCTGGTCGCCGAGGCCAAGGAGCAGCTCCAGGCCGATCCGGCCGTCACCCGGGACAGCCGGATCGACATCGTCCAGCAGCTGGACCTGGCCCTGTCGGAGGTCGATCTGGTCCACGCGGAGGACGGGCTGGTCGTCTTCGCCGCGCAGGGCGAGCATCAGGTGTGGACGCTGGGCCGTGCGGTGCCGGAGCGCGTCGTGCTCTCGGACACGTTCCTGACCCGCAATCTCGTCTCGGCGCAGGCCGCGGAGCAGCCCTTCTGGGTGATGGCCGTGTCGTCCGACCGCGTCACTCTGTGGAGCGGCTCGGCGGACCGTGTCATCCAGGAGGACACCTGGGCGTTCCCGATGACCCGCACGTTCGAGAACCCCGACGCCGAGCGCGAGGAGCAGATCGGCGACGTGCCGAGCGCCTTCACCGACGAGGCGACCCGCCACTTCCTGCGCGAGGCGGACACGGCGCTGGGAGCGGTGCTCAAGGCCGATCCCCGGCCGCTCTACGTGGCGGGTGAGGCGGCGGCGCTCGCGCTGCTCGACGACGTCGGCACGGTCGCCCCGCGAACGGCGACCCATGTCCCGCAGGGCGGACTGGCGGCAGGGCCGGCCCATGCCGTGTGGCAGGCCGTGCGTCCGTTCGTCGAGGCCCAGGCGCAGAAGGACATCGAGAGTGTCCTCTCGGAGCTGGACAAGGCCCGTGGGCGGCGGGCGTTCGCCGCCGGGGTCGACGAGATCCGGCAGAACGTCGAGTCCGGCCGGGTCGCACTGCTGGCCGTGGAGGAGAACTACCAGGAGACCGTGCGCGACTCGGGCGGCCATCTGGCTCCCGCGGAGCCGGGGGACCTGGACGCCGTCACCGACATCGTCGACGACATCGTGGAGCGGTCGCTGGAGACGGGCGCCGAGGTCCACTTCGTACCGGACGGCACTCTCGCCGGGATGGGCGGCATCGCGAGCACTCTGCGCTACTGAGGCAGCGCACCAGGGGGTGGTTCGGTCACCGGCAGTGAAGGGACGCCCCTGATGAGCACGTGTACGCCGGGCCTGTCCGTCAGGCGGCGGGTGGCGGGCACCGCGCTGGCCGTGATCGTCGCGGCAACCGGCACGGCCGCCCTGGCCGCGTGCGGCACCGAAAGCGGCGATTCGGGCACCAGTTCGCCGTTCAGCCCGCGCCCGACCCCGCCGGACACCTCGGCGTTCACGGGGACGCCGCCTTCCGCGCTGGCTTCGCTCGAGGCTTCCGCGCGCGCCGCGGCCTCCGCCGCGGCCTCGTCGGCGTCGGCCGCCGCCTCGTCCTTCGAGGCCTCGGTCTCGGCCGAGGTGGCCCGCGCCAACGCGGCGGCACAGGAGAAGCTCAAGGACCTGAAGGGTGGCGGGAACGCGATCTCCGATGTCTCGCTCACGGGCAAGCCGACGGCCGACACCGGCGGCGTCCGGGCCGTCGTGGTCACGATCACCAACAGCACCGACCAGACGGCGTCGTACGCGGTGCAGGTCGACTTCACCGACTCCTCCGGGAAGGTCGTGGAGAGCCGGATCGTCGGAGCGCAGGATCTCGCTCCCGGGGAGCGGGCACAACCACTCGCGATCAGCCGGAAGCCGCCCGGTATGAATCTGACCCCCACGGTCGCCAAGGCCCAGCGCTACTGACACGGGACGCCCGGTTCGGTGGCCTCCACCGCACGGGTCGTTCCCTGGCCTCCACCGCGCGGTCACCGGCGCCGGCAGGGTCAGGGCGCGGGCCACCGTGAACTCCGGATGGCGGCCGGTGCCGTCCCCGCGTGGCACGTTGATCAGTCGCGGCCGGTGGCCTTCACTCTTACCGGCGCCTCGCCTCAGCCCCGCGGCACCGGTCCGCGATCCGTCGCACACCACACCCGACCGCTCTGGGGGTCGTTCACCGTGCCCGTAGTGACCAACGGATCTCCCGGCGGATCCCTTCCTCTGGGTGCGGCGCTCGACAGCGCGCCCATGTCACGCCTGCACCTGAAGTTCTGGCTGCTGGCCGGACTGGGGATCCTGCTCGACGGCTTCGACTTCTTCATCATCGGTGTCGCCAATCCCCTGATCGCCAGGGAATTCGGCGCGACCTCCGCCGAGCAGGGACTGCTGTCGGCCGCCGCGATCGTGGGAGCCGCGCTCGGCGCCGCTCTGCTCGGTCCCCTCGGCGACCGGATCGGGCGCAGCCGGATCTTCCGGGTCGACCTGTGGCTGTTCGTCGTGTTCTCGGTGTTGTGCGCCTGCGCGTGGGACATCTGGTCCCTGATTGCCTTCCGGCTCATGCTGGGTGTCGCCGTCGGGCTGGACTACCCCATCGCGGCCAGCTACCTCGCGGAGATTCTGCCGGCCCGGAGCCGGGGACGCTGGCTCGTCGGCGCGTTCAGTCTGCAGGCGGTCGGCATTCTCCTGGGAGCGGCGGTCGGTGTGGTGACTCTCCTCGTGCTGCCGGACATCACTTCCTGGCGCATCATGCTGGGGTTCGGTGTGCTGCCTGCCCTGCTGATCATCCACTTGCGGCGGAAGGTGCCCGAGAGCCCGCGCTGGCTGGCCGGCAACGGCCATGAGCAAGAGGCCTGCGCGGTCGGGCGGGCGCTGACCGGGCGGCGGGTCCACATCGGCGAGGCGGACCGTGCGCGGCAGGAGCCGCCGCCCGAGGGGCTCAAGGCCTTCGTCCAGCCCCAGTTGTTCTCGCGCCGGCTGAGGCGACGGACGGTCTTCACGGCCGTGCCCTGGTTCCTGATGGACATCGCGACCTACGGGGTGGGCATCTTCACCCCCACCTTGCTGGCCGGCCTCGCACTGGCCGGCGCGAATGCCACGTTCATCGCCGACGACGTGGCTTCCACCGAGGGCACGGCTGCCCTGGACGTCTTTCTGGTGATCGGGTTCCTGCTGGCGATCGTGCTGGTCGACCGCGTAGGGCGGGTTCCGCTCCAGCTGGCCGGATTCGCGGTGATGACCGGTGCGCTCTGCCTTCTGGCCGCAACGGGCCGGCTCCCGGGCGGTGCGGGATCGCACCTCGTCCTGGTCTTCCTCGGCTTCGCCCTGTTCAACACCTTCATGAACATGGGGCCCAATGCCACCACCTTCGCGCTGCCTGCCGAGGTCTTCCCGTCCGAAGTGCGGGCCGCGGGGCATGGTTTCGCCGCCGGGTGCGGAAAGCTCGGCGCCGCCCTGGGCACGTTCCTTTTCCCCGTGCTGCTGGCGGACATCGGCCAGAGCGCACTGCTGTACGGCATCGCGGTGACCAGCGCGCTCGCCTTCACGGTCACCCTGGTCTTCCGCGTCGAACCGGCCGGACGCTCGCTCGACGAACTCTCCGGTGGGGAAGCTGCGGCCGTTTCACCACGGGTGACTCCGCCGTAGCGGCCTACCATGTGAGCATCCGTACCGAGCGCGCCATGGCCGGCATTCGGCACCACGGCACCCAGCCCGACCTGCGAAGACCCTGTTCAGAGTGATGATCGCCAGTCTCATCAGGAGGTAGCCATGCGGATGCTCATCAACGTCCCGGAGACCGTCGTCGCGGATGCCCTGCGGGGATTGGCGGCCGCACATCCCGAGCTGAGTGTGGATGTCGAGAACCGGGTCGTGGTCAGGGGAGACGCTCCGGTCGCCGGCAAGGTCGCGCTGGTGTCCGGGGGCGGGTCCGGGCATGAGCCGTTGCACGGCGGGTTCGTCGGGCCGGGGATGCTCTCGGCGGCATGCCCCGGGGAGGTGTTCACGTCGCCCGTACCGGACCAGATGGCGCGGGCCGCGGCCGCCGTCGACAGCGGGGCGGGGGTGCTGTTCGTCGTCAAGAACTACACCGGCGACGTCCTCAACTTCGACATGGCCCAGGAGCTCGCCGAGGACGAGGGTGTCCAGATCGCCAAAGTGCTGGTGAACGACGACGTGGCGGTGACGGACAGTCTGTACACGGCAGGCAGGCGCGGTACGGGAGCGACGCTCTTCGTCGAGAAGATCGCCGGAGCAGCCGCCGAGGAGGGCGCACCGCTGGAGCGGGTCGAGGCCATCGCGCGGCGCGTCAACGAGCGGTCGCGCAGCTTCGGCGTGGCGCTGAGCGCGTGCACGACGCCGGCCAAGGGCAGTCCCACCTTCGATCTCCCGCCGGGCGAGCTGGAGTTGGGCATCGGCATCCACGGGGAGCCGGGCCGCGAGCGGCGCCCGATGATGACCTCGGGGGAGATCGCGGACTTCGCGGTGAACGCCGTCCTGGAGGACCTGCAGCCGTCCAGTCCGGTGCTGGCGCTGGTCAACGGCATGGGTGCGACACCGCTGCTCGAACTGTACGGGTTCAACGCTGAGGTGCAGCGCGTGCTGGTCGAGCGCGAGGTGCCGGTGGCACGGACCCTCGTCGGGAACTACGTGACCTCGCTCGACATGGCCGGATGCTCGGTGACGCTGTGCGAGGCGGACGAGGAGCTGCTGCGGCTGTGGGACGCACCCGTGCAGACTCCCGCGCTGCGCTGGGGCCGTTGAACCGTGGACGCAACGCATCCGTGGTGAGCAACGAAAAGGAGACACAGTGCTGGACACGGGTTTCTTCCGCCGCTGGATGACCGTCACCGCCGCCGCCATGGACCGTGAGGCCGGCCGTCTGACCGAACTCGACTCCGCGATCGGGGATGCCGACCACGGCAACAACATGCAGCGTGGTTTCACCGCGGTGACCACCGCACTGGAGAAGGAGGCGCCGGACACTCCGGGAGCCCTGCTGATGCTGTGCGGACGGCAGTTGATCTCGACGGTGGGCGGCGCGTCGGGTCCGCTGTACGGCACGCTGCTGCGGCGTACGGGCAAAACGCTCGGCGACGCGGCGGAGGTCTCCCCGGAGCAGCTGGCGGAGGCACTGCGCGCGGGCGTCGCCGCGGTGGCGCAGCTCGGCGGGGCGAAGGCCGGGGACAAGACGATGCTGGACGCGCTGGAGCCCGCCGTGGAGGCGCTCGGCGATTCGGCCGAGTCGTTCGCGGCCGCCCGGGAGGCCGCGGAGCAGGGCGCGCTCGCAACCGTACCGATGCTGGCACGCAAGGGCAGGGCGAGCTATCTGGGCGAGCGCAGTATCGGGCACCAGGACCCGGGGGCGACGTCCTCCGCGCTGCTGATCGCCGCCCTCGCCGAGACGGGCGGGACGAGCGGGACGGAGGTGACGTCGTGAGCCAGGTCGGCGTCGTCCTCGTCTCGCACAGCGCGGAGGTCGCGGCCTCCGTCGCCGAACTCGCCAGGGGGCTCGCGGGCGGCGGCGCGACCGCCCCGGTCGCGGCAGCCGGCGGTACGCCGGACGGCGGGCTCGGCACCAGCTCGGAGCTGATCACACAGGCGGCGATGGCGGTCGACCGGGGTGCGGGCGTCGCCGTCATCGTCGACCTCGGCAGCGCGGTGCTGACCGTGAAGGCACTGCTCGCCGAGGGGGACGAGCTGCCGGAGGGGACCAGGCTGGTGGACGCCCCGTTCGTGGAGGGCGCGATCGCGGCGGTGGTGACCGCCTCGGCGGGCGGCGATCTGGACGCGGTGCGGACGGCGGCAGCGGAGGCGTACGGCTACCGGAAGGTCTGAGTGCGGGGATCCTGACGACCAGCTGTTCTCACGGGCTGCCGGCCGCCGACGCCACCGGGCCGCGGACTCCGGAGGACCTGGACCGCCGGGCGGCGCCGGCGTAGCGCATGTCACCCCTCCCTCGTTGTGCAACTTGTTGCATAACGGCTCGTCGGCGTCTACAAAGGGACTCGACGCACCTTGCGCGAGGAGGAACCCCTGATGACCCCGCCGCCCCCGCAGCCCCAGGCCCCGGCCCCGTACCCGCACCTGCTGAGCCCGCTCGACCTCGGGTTCACGACGCTGCCCAATCGGGTGCTGATGGGCTCGATGCACATCGGCCTGGAGGAGGCGGAGAACGGCTTCGAGCGCATGGCCGCCTTCTACGCCGCCCGTGCGCGCGGCGGCGTCGGCCTGATCGTGACCGGCGGTATCGCCCCGAACGACGAGGGACGCCCGTACGACGGCGGCGCCAAGCTGACCACCGAGGCGGAGGCCGCACAGCACCGCACCGTGACGGACGCGGTGCACGCGGCGGGCGGCCGGATCGCGATGCAGATCCTGCACTTCGGCCGGTACGCGTACCACCCGCAGCTGGTCGCCCCCAGCGCGCTCCAGGCGCCGATCAGCCCGTTCGTCCCGAACGCCCTCACCGACGACGAGGTCGAGCGGACGGTCGAGGACTACGTACGGGCCGCGGAGCTGGCCAAGTCCGCGGGATACGACGGAGTCGAGATCATGGGCTCCGAGGGCTATCTGATCAACGAGTTCATCGCGAGCGCCACCAATCAGCGCACCGACCGCTGGGGCGGCTCGTACGAGAACCGGGTCCGCTTCCCGCTGGAGATCGTCCGTCGCACCCGTGAGCGCGTCGGCGAGGACTTCATCCTGATCTACCGCCTCTCGATGCTCGACCTGGTGCCGGGCGGCTCCTCGCTGGAGGAGGTCGTCACGCTCGCCAAGGAGATCGAGGCGGCCGGCGCGACGATCATCAACACCGGTATCGGCTGGCACGAGGCCCGTATCCCGACGATCGCGACCTCGGTGCCGCGTGGCGCCTACACCTGGGTGACGCGGAAGCTGATGGGATCCGTGTCGGTGCCGCTGGTCACCAGCAACCGGATCAACACCCCCGAGGTGGCCGAGCGGCTGCTCGCCGAGGGGCGCGCCGACATGGTCTCGATGGCGCGGCCGTTCCTGGCCGACCCGGACTTCGTGACGAAGGCGCGGGAGGACCGCGCCGAGACGATCAACACCTGCATCGGCTGCAACCAGGCCTGCCTGGACCACACGTTCAGCGGGAAGATCACTTCCTGCCTGGTCAACCCGCGTGCCTGCCACGAGACCGAGCTGATCCTCTCCCCCACCAGGCTGCGCAAGCGGCTCGCCGTCGTCGGTGCGGGCCCCGCGGGTCTCGCCTTCGCCGTGTCCGCGGCCGAGCGCGGACACGCGGTGACCCTCTTCGACGCCGGCGACGAGATCGGCGGGCAGCTGAACATCGCCAAGCGGGTGCCGGGCAAGGAGGAGTTCGAGGAGACGCTCCGCTACTTCCGTACGCAGCTGGAGCTGCGCGGCGTGGAGGTCCGCCTGAAGACCCTCGTCACGCCGGAGCTGCTCAGCGGGTACGACGAGATCGTGGTGGCCACGGGAGTCTCTCCCCGCACGCCGGAGATCGAGGGCGTCGGCCATCCGAGCGTCGTCAGCTACCTCGACGTCCTGCGGGACGGCGTCGCGGTGGGCGAGCGCGTGGCGATCGTCGGCGCGGGCGGAATCGGTTTCGACGTCGCGGAGTTCCTCACCGACGGCGGCGAAGGGGCGAGCCTCGACCCGGAGACGTACTTCCGGCAGTGGGGCGTGGACACCGCGTACGGGACGCGGGGCGGGCTGCGGGCTCCCGAGCGCCCGAAGCCGCCGCGTACGGTGCATCTGCTGCAGCGCAAGCCCACCAAGGTCGGCGCGGGTCTCGGCAAGACGACCGGCTGGATCCACCGCACCGAGCTCAAGCACCGTGGTGTCACGATGGTCGCCGGAGCGACGTACGACCGCATCGACGACGCGGGCCTGCACATCACGGTGGACGGCGCGTCCACCGTCATCCCCGTCGACACGATCGTGCTCTGCGCCGGACAGGAGCCGCGCCGCGATCTGTACGAGGAGCTGAGCGCGGCCGGACACACCGTCCACCTCATCGGTGGCGCCGATGTCGCCGCGGAGCTGGACGCCAAGCGCGCCATCGACCAGGGCACGCGGCTGGCCGCGACGATCTAGGGTGTGTCCGGGGGCGACCCCCCGGACCCCCGTATCGCCCTTCGGGCGTGTCCTCGGTCTCCCCCGGAGCTTCGCCTGGGGCCACCCGCCAAGGGGCTCTGCTGGGCCCTTCCGGCGATCGAGGCGCGGCTGTTCACCCGAACCTAGGATGACGCCATGTCACTCCCGCACGCGATCCTCACCGCCCTGCTCGAGAAGCCGTCCTCAGGGCTGGAGCTGACCCGCCGCTTCGACAAGTCGATCGGCTACTTCTGGTCGGCCACGCATCAGCAGATCTACCGGGAGCTGGGCAAGCTGGAGGAGGCGGGGCACATCCGTGCCCTGCCGTCCGCCCAGCCGACCCGCGGCCAGAAGAAGGAGTACGAGGTGCTGCCCGCGGGGCGCGCCGAGCTGACCACGTGGGTCGGCAGGACCGAGGACCCGAAGCCGATCCGGGACGCGCTGCTGCTGCGGATGCGGGCGGCGGCGGTGGTGGGGACGGAGGGCCTGGAGGCCGAGCTGCGCCGTCATCTCGCGCTGCACGAACGGCAGTTGGCCGAGTACACCGATATCGAGCAGCGGCATTTCCCGCCGGAGCGGGACTCCGTCGAGGACCGGATCCGGCATGTCGTGCTGCGTGGCGGGATCGATCTGGAGCGGTTCTGGATCGAGTGGCTGACGTATGCGCTGACCGAGCTGGGCCGGCCGGTGGCCGACGGCCAGGGAGTGTCTTCGAAGTAGCGTCGCCGGGCAGACGGGACTTCGAAGACACGGCCCAGGTCGGCCCAGGGGTTTCTTTCGGATCCTGCCGGATCGGGTACAGCCTCGACGACAGCCGCGACCATCACGTCGCCCAGCACCGGGACGAGGCCTCATACCACATCGAGCGCCTCCGGCCCGGCCCTCGTGATCTTCAGGGCCGCGCCGGGAATACTGGTCGGTCCTGGATCCACGCGCTGACCACGAGGGGCGGACATGGTGAACCATGCGCAGATGAACGGCAGTTGGCGGCGGAGCGCGGGTGGGCGCCATGCCGTCGTCGTCGGAGGCAGCCTCGCGGGGCTGCTCGCGGCGCACGTGCTCGCCGAGCACGCCGACAAAGTGACGATCGTCGAGCGCGACCGCCTCCCGGAAAGTCCCCAGCCGCGCGCCGGCGTACCGCACGGCCGGCACGCCCATGTGCTGCTGGAGGGCGGACAGCTCGCGCTGGACTCGTTGCTGCCAGGATTCATGGCCGAGCTGAGGGCGGCGGGCTCGCCCCGGGTCGGCATGCCGTCGGACATGGTGCAGTGGAGTGGCGGCTGGTTCCGGCGCACGGCGCCGACGACGCACATCTACACCGGTTCCCGCGCCCAGATCGAGCATCTGGTGCGCGAGCGGGTGCTGGCCAACCCGTTGATCACGAGGGCCGAGTCGACGGACGCAGTCGGGCTCGTCGGCGATGCCTCGCGGGTGCGGGGAGTGCTGCTGCGCGAGCGCGGCGACGGGTCACGGGCCGGCCGCGCGGAACCGCACACCCTCGAAGCCGACCTGGTCGTGGACGCGTCGGGCCGCGGTTCGCGTGCCTCGCAGTGGCTGAGTGCGATCGGTGCCGAGCCACCGCAGGAGGAGACCATCGACACCGGTCTCGCCTACACCTCACGCATCTACCGCAACACGAGCAAGAACCTGGGCACCGAATCCCTCGCGTACTGGTTCTACCCGAACCCGTCGCAGGTGTACGGAGGCGGCGTGCTGCCCCTGGAGGACGGCACCCATCTGGTCATCTTCTCGGGCCTGCGGGGCCAGGAACCTCCCACGGACGAGGCCGGTTTCACCGCGTACGCGGCCCGCTTCCCCCACCCCTACTTCCATGAGTGGCTGCTGGAGGCGGAGCCGCAGACGGCGCCCTTCGGCTTCCGGTCGACATCGAACGTGCGGCGCCGGTACGACCGCCCGGGCCGCCGCCCCGCCGGATTCCTCGCGACGGGCGACGCGCTGTGCACCTTCAACCCGATCTACGGGCAGGGCATGTCGGTCGCCGCGATGAGCGCCGTGGCACTGCGCGACGCGCTGGGCGATCAGCGTCGTACGCCGACGACGCGGCGGGTCCAGCAGGCGCTGTTCGAGGCCTCGCGCCAGGCCTGGGACATCTCTTCGGGCGCGGACAGGAAGATGCCGGGCGCGGCGGGGAGCGCGGTGACCGCGCGGGCCGTGGACCGTCCCGCCGCCTGGTACCTGAGCCGCGTCCAGCAGCGGTACCCGGGCGACCCCGACGTCGTGGGCCCCGCCTTCCGTTCCGTACTGACGCTGGCCACGCCGCTTACCGCGCTGTTCGCGCCGAAGGTCGCTCGCGCGGTGCTGTTCGGCCCGGTCCCCGGGACGCCCACCGAGCCGCCGATGCAGCGGGAGCCGGCCGTCGGCTGACGTCTCGTCAGCGGTCGGCTGCCGGGCCGGCAGTCGGCGCCGTCACGCGGGACGGGCGGTGGCCTGGCGTGCGGACTCCCGGAGCGCCGCGCGGCAGGCCACGACCGCGGGGTGCCGGCTGCCGCCGCTGCGGACGGCGGTGAATATCCGGCGCGAGGCGCGGCCGCTGGGCAGGTCCCGCAGGGGGACGGTCGGGGTGCGGCCGTGCCAGACGAGATCCGGGAGCAGCGCGGCGGCGTGGCCCTCCTCGACCAGCCGCAGATGGAGCAGCAGGTCGGCGGATTCGTACCGTACGTCCGGCTCGAAACCGGCGTCGCGGCACAGCGACAGCGCCCACTGGCGGGCGACGGTGCCTTCCGGCTCCATCACCCATGGATGCGCGGCGAGCCCGCGCAGCGCCTGCTGTGGGTCGCCGGTGTCCCCGGGGCCCGGCAGGGCGAGGCGGAGCGTGTCCGTGCACAGCTCCTCCTGTTCGATCCGGTCGGGCCGCGGGCCGGGGCTGCCCGGGTACTCCTCGCCGACGACCAGATCGAAGTCGCGTGCGAGCAGGGCGGGAAGGGCTGTCTCCGGCTCCAACTGGGTGACGTGGACGCGGAGTCGGGGATGCGAGGCCCGGATCAGGGTCAGCGCGGCCGGGACGAGGGCGAGCGCCGCCGTCTGGAAGGAGGCGATGCGCAAGGTGCCCGTGAGCTCGTCGAGCGAGGTCGCGATGTCCGCCTCTGCCTGTTCGAGCCGCTCCAGCAGGGCCTCGGTGTGGGCGACGAGGATCTCGGCCTGCGGCGTGAGCCGCACGCGCCGGCCGACCGGCTCCAGCAGCGGCACTCCCACCCCCGATTCCAGCTGGGCGAGTTGCTGCGACACGGAGGAGGGGCTGTACGCCAGCGCGGCGGCCACCGCCGCCAGGGTGCCGCGGTGCTTCAGCTCACGCAGCAGACGCAGCCGGTGCAGATCCAGCATCGGATCCTCCGCCCCAGGGATCGATCGTTCGGATTTCCCGATGAGTATTGCTCGGAAACATTCGCTGGACCAAGGAGAGCCGGTCCCGGCACGGTGGTGACGTGACAGAGAACGCTTCCACCGCTCCCCTGGGCTGGTACGTACGGCCCGAGGCCAGGACCTGGCGCTGTGACCCTGCTCCCGCCGGGATCGCGGCCTTCCACGCCGGGCTCCCCGGCTACTCCCCCACCCCGTTGACCGAACTCCCCGATCTGGCAGGCGAACTGGGCGTGGGCAGGGTGTTCGCCAAGGACGAGTCTGCACGGCTCGGGCTCGCCGCCTTCAAGGCGCTCGGCGCGTCCTGGGCGGTCCACCGGCTGCTCGGCAGACATCGCGGGCCCGATGGCGAAGAGCAGAGGACCGACGACGCGGCGCTTCGGCGCGACGGCGGACCTCTGGTGCTCGTCACCGCGACGGACGGCAATCACGGGCGCGCCCTCGCCCGGATGGCCCGGCAGTCCGGGCAGCACGCCCGGGTGTTCGTCGCCGGCGGGGTGCATCCGGCCGCCACGGCCGCCATCGAGGCCGAGGGCGCGGAGGTCGTCCAGGTCCCCGGCAGTTACGACGCGGCCGTCGCCCGCGCGGCAGAAGCCGCCGCGGAACCGGGCTCCGTCCTGGTCCAGGACATGGCCTGGCCCGGTTACGAGGAGATCCCCGGCTGGATCGTCGAGGGGTACTCCACGCTGTTCACCGAGACCGACTCCCAGCTGCGGGACGCCGGAGCAGGACCGGCCGGGCTGGTGTCCGTGCCCGCCGGAGTGGGTTCCCTGGCCCAGGCGGCCGTCACCCACTACCGCAGCCGGGCGACGGGATCCTCGCCCGCGCTGCTCACCGTCGAACCGGACACCGCGGCGTCCGTACTGGCCTCCCTCAGCGCGGGGCGGCCGGCCACCGTGGAGACAGGTTCCACCACCATGGCCGGTCTCAACTGCGGTACGGCCTCCTCCCTCGCCTGGCCGGTGCTCCGCGACGGCCTCGACGCCGCGGTCGCCGTCGGCGACCCGGACGCGGACCTGGCCGCACGCGACCTGGCCGCCCTCGGTGTGCCCGCGGGTCCCTGCGGGGCCGCGTCGCTTGCCGGGGTCCGCGCCGCGCTGACCGGGCCCGGCGCCGCCGGACGCAGGGCCGCGCTCGGCGCGGGACCCGGCACCACCGTCGTACTGCTCTGCACGGAGGGCAGCACGGCCAACCCCCACTCCCTCCCCCACCAGCCCGAGGCAGCCACCCGATGACCACCACGGCCGCGTACGGCGAACTGCGCACCACCGTCGGCCATCTGGCCGTCCACCCGGACCTCACCAACATCGTGCCCGCCCGCGCCGAGCTCACGGTCGACCTGCGCAACCCCGACGACACGGCGATGGCCCGGGCCGAGGAGGATCTCGACACGTTCCTGCGGACACTGCGGACGCAGCAGCCCGGGCCGGGCGTCTCCACCCGCCGGATGGCGAGGACGAGCCATGTGGCCTTCGACGCGTCCGTCCAACAGGACATCGCCAGGGCCGCGGACGACCACGGGCTGCGCCGGCTGTCGCTGCTGTCGGGCGCCGGACACGACGCCCAGGAGATCGCCGCGCTCTGCCCGACCGCCATGATCTTCGTGCCCGGTGAGTACGACGGGATCAGCCACAATCCCCGTCTCCCGAAACTTGCGCCCGAGGCGTCGACGTCCTGGCGACGACGCTGCTCCGGCTCGCCGGGCAAGCCTGAAACTCCGCTGCGAAGGCGGGACGGGGCGCCTATCGTGATCGACTCCGCCCGCGCCGCCCGCACCTGAGGAGCCGTCATGCCAGAGATGTATCCGCCCGTCGAACCGTACGACCAGGGCATGCTCGACACCGGCGACGGCCATCTCGTGTACTGGGAGGTCTGCGGCAATCCGCAGGGCAAGCCCGCTCTGGTCGTGCACGGCGGGCCGGGGTCCGGCTGTACGCCCGGCGTCCGCAGCTACTTCGATCCCGAGCGGTACCGGATCGTCCTGTTCGACCAGCGCGGATGCGGCCGCAGCACACCGCACGCCGGCGATCCCGCCGCGGACCTGACCCACAACACGACGGGGCATCTCCTCGCCGACATGGAACGGCTGCGTGAGCTGCTGGGGATCGACCGCTGGCTGCTGTACGGCGGTTCATGGGGTTCGACGCTGCTGCTCGCGTACGCGCAAAGGCACCCGGAGCGCGTGTCGGAGATCGTCGATCGTCGTGAACGGTGTGACCACGACCCGGCGTACGGAGATCGACTGGCTGTACCGCGGTGTGGCGCGCTTCTTCCCGCAGGAGTGGGAGCGGTTCCTGGCCGGGGTGCCGGAAGCGGACGGTACGGCGATCCGGTCGCGGCGTACGCACGCCGGATGAACGACCCCGACCCCCAGGTGCGGTCGAAGGCCGCGAACGACTGGTGCGCCTGGGAGGACGCGGTCCTCTCACTGGAGCCGAACGGCGGCCCGGACGCCTACTCCGGCCGTGCCCCGGAGGCCCGGCTGGCGCTCGTGCGGATCGTCACGCACTACTTCTCGCACGGTGCGTGGCTGGAGGAGGGCGCGCTGATCCGCGACGCGGGGCGGCTGGCCGGGATCCCCGGGGTGCTGGTCCACGGTCGGCTCGATCTGTCAAGTCCCCTGGACACCGCGTGGGAACTCTGCCGTGCCTGGCGGGACGCGCGTCTGGTGACGATCGACGACGCCGGCCACCTGGGCAGCGATGCGGCCCGCGCGGAGGTTCTGCGCGCGCTGGACCGCTTCGCCGGGCGGCAGCCGGGCTGACAGGCCGTCGTCGACGGACCGTCAGGGGGCCGCGTGCGGCGGGTCGCGCGGCCGGAAGGCACGCAACGGACCCTACTGTCGTGGTCGTCGACCGCCGGGCTGCTCAGCTCGGTTGCGGTCATGCGCGTGGCTGTACCCGCAGCGGCCCGGCGGCCACCGACCGGTGGCGCCCGAGCACCCGATCGGCCGAGTGAGCGAAGGCCGCCGGCGCCGGTTCCCGCGGCCTCGACCGTCCGGGCCGCCGACCTGATGTGGAGACGAGATGCCGACGAGAATCCTGCTGGAAGGGCGGCCCGGCTCGGGGAAGACCACCGCCGTCCGCCGACTGGTACCGCTGCTGCGCACGCGGAACGTCGTGGGATTCACCACGGAGGAGATCCGGCACAGGGGTGCTCGGGAGGGCTTCGTTCTGGAGACCATGTCCGGCCGACGGGCCGTCCTCGCCCATGCCGACTTCCCGGGGCCGCCTCGGATCGGCCGTTACGGCGTCGACCTGAGCGTCATGGAACGGCTTGCGCTGCCAGCGCTGACGGCGGCGGCAACACGTCCGGCTGCGGGGCAGCTCGTGCTCATCGACGAGCTCGGCGGGATGGAGCTGGCCTGCACCGCGTTCCGCGACGTCGTCCGGGCCCTGTTCGATGCCGATGTCGACGTCGTCGCCACGGTCCATGTACGGCACGACCCGTTCACGGACGCACTCAAACGGCGCGCCGACATCGACGTCGTCCTGCTCACCGCCGCGAACCGGGACCTCCTCCCCGTCGAGCTCGCGGCACGGCTCGAGAACGGGTGAGAGGCGGTGCGGTCGGCGCACGGACTTCCGGGGCCGCCGTCACGGGCCCGTCCACTGCTCCGTGTGCGACCGCTCCGCCTCCACCTCCGGGGGACCGGCCGGGGCCCACCGCGCCGAAGCGTCAGGCGAGCGCGTTCGCCAGCAGCGCGGCGGTCCTGGCGATCAGCGGATTGTCCGCCGCGGCGTCGGAGGCCTGCTTGGTCGTCAGGACGGCCAGGACGACAGGTGACCCGTCCGCGGTCCAGGCGATGCCCACGTCGTTGTTCGTCCCGTACTTCCCCGCACCGGTCTTGTCGGCCAGGGTCCAGTCCGCCGGCAGCCCGGCACGGAAGCGCTCACCGCTGGTGGTGTTGGCGAGCAGCCACCCGGTGAGCCGTTCCCGGTCCCGCGGTGCGAGTGCGTCGCCGAGAACAAGTCGCGCGTAGGTCCTCCCGATCGCGCGTGGGCTGGTCGTGTCGGTCAGGCGGGCCGGCTCCGCCGAGTTCAGCTCGGGCTCCCAGCGATCGAGCCGGGTCGTCCGATCGCCGACCGAGCGGCAGAAGCGGGTGACGGCGGTGGGTCCGCCCAGTTCGCGGAGCAGCAGGTTCGCCGCTGCGTTGTCGCTGTAGCTGATGGTGGCGGCGCACAGTTCCCCGACGGTCATCCCGTCGGCAAGATGCTCGGGCGTACCCGTGATCGGGGCATAGCCCGAGTCCTTGACGTCTTTCTCGGCGTACCGGATCCGCTGTGCCAGGAACTCGCCATGGCGGTCGAGGTCGCGCAGGACGGCGGCGGCGGCGAGCGTCTTGAACACCGAGCACATCGGGAAACGCTCATCGGCCCGGTGAACGACGGTCTTCCCCGTGGTCAGGTTGCGCGCGTACACACCGAGGCGCGCGGAATGCTCCCGTTCGAGGTCAGCCAGCTGTCGGGGGACCGTGCCGCCGCCTGGCGCCGCCGCGTGGGCCGCACTGCTCGGTGACATGGCGGCGGCCAGAGCCGCACCTGCGCCGAAGGCCAGCACGGCGCGGCGAGACGGACGAGCCCCGATGATCTCCAAGATCCTGTTCTCCTCTCTCCAGCGGTCGTGACACAGGGGAAGACGTGTGATCGGTCGACTGGTTCCGCTTCGACGCGATCCAGCCATATCTGTCGCAACAGCGCCGATCGTCCCGTGCGGACGAGCCGTTGCCCACCCCACGCTGGAACCGGTTCGGGAGGGACACGGGAGAGGCCCGGGTCACCGTCGGCGGCCCGGGGCGGACAAGGCGGCGGTGAAGTCGTCCAGGGCCGCGAAGCTGTGGGCGCTGACGACGGCGTCGCAGTAGGGCAACGCGGCGGCCATGCCGCCGACGAGCGGACGGTAACGGGGGCTGGCCGTACGGGGGTTGACCCATACGACGCGGTAGGCGACGAGCGACAGCCGTGCCATGTGCGTGGCGAGGTCCGCGGGCCGGCCGGTGTCCCAGCCGTCGGAGACGATGACGACCACGGCGCCGTGCGCCATGCCCCGTCGGCCGAACCGTTCGTTGAACTCCGCGAGGCAGTCCGCTATCCGGGTGCCACCGGACCAGTCCGGGGCCGCCCGCCCGGCCCGTGCCAGGGCGTCGTAGGGCCCGGCCCGGTGGAGGGCGGGCGTGAGGCGGGTGAGCCGGGTGGCGAAGGTGAACACCTCGGCCCGGGCTGCGCGCGAGGCGCAGTAGAGCAGTTGCAGCATGGCGCGGGCGTAGGGCTCCATCGATCCGGAGATGTCGCAGAGCACGACGAGATCGCGGGGACGGGTGCGCGGTACGAAGCGGCGCAGCCGCAGGGGGTATCCGCCGGTGCGCCTGCTGACGGCCAGCGTGCGGCGCAGGTCGATCCGTTCGCCGTGGGGCGCGGGCCGGCGCCGGCGGGACGGCCGCGTCGGGGTGCGGAGCGCGACGGTGCGCATCATCTCGGAGAGGCGCGCGAGTTCCTCGGCGGACAGGGCCGCGAAGTCGCGGGCGGCGAGGCGGTCGAGGGGACTGGCGGCGAGAGGCAGGGCCACCTCCCGCGGCTGTGCGCCGGCCTCCCTGCCGCCTTCGTCCGCGGTGGCCTTCCTGTCGGCGCCGGGGACGGTGCCCGGAATCGACCGGGGCGGGTCGCCGGGCTGCCCGCGCCGTGCTCCGCGGTCGGCCGGGCCGCCGAAGACCTCGCGGAAGACCGCGTCGAACGGCTCGATCTGCTCGCGGTCGGACACCAGGGTGGTGAGCGCGCAGTGCCGCAACTCGCGCGTCGTCGACGGCGCCAGCAGGGTGACGGCCCGGGCGAAGCTCCGTGTGCGCTCGGGGCCCACCGCGATCCCGGCGTCGCGCAGGGCCCCGGTGAACGAGGCGGCCAGTTCCGGCAGATCAGGCATCGGTGCCGGTCTCCGCATCGACCAGCTCCGCCAGCCCGGCCCGGCGCACGGCCTGCAGGTCCTCGGCGTACTTGAGCACCGCCCCCAAGGTGCGGTCCGCGGCATCGGCGTCGAGCACGGAGAGCCCCAGCGCCTTGAGCGCGCCTGCCCAGTCGATCGCCTCGGCGATGCCGGGCGGCTTGGTGAGCTCCGGCAGGGCACGCAGCGCCGCCACCCCGCGCGCCACGCGCGCGGCCAGCCACTCGGCCGACTCCGGCACCCGTTTGCGGATGATCGCGGCGACCCGTGCGGTGTCCGGGTAGTCGATCCAGTGGTAGAGGCAGCGGCGTTTCAGCGCGTCGTGCAGGTCCCGGGTGCGGTTGGAGGTCAGCACCGCCACCGGCGGCACCGTGGCCCTCCGGGTCCCCAGTTCGGGGATGGTGACGGCGGCGTCGGCCAGCAGCTCCAGCAGGAAGGCCTCGAATTCGTCGTCGGCGCGGTCCACCTCGTCGATGAGCAGCACGGCCGGCCGCGGTCCCGGGTGGGAGATCGCTGCGAGCAGCGGCCGCGGGAGCAGATAGTCCTCGGCGAACAGGTCGGTGTCGCGCAGGGACTCCCCGCGGGACTCGGCCAGCCGGATGGCCAGCAGTTGCCGCGGATAGTTCCACTCGTACAGGGCCTCGGCCGAGGAGAGCCCCTCGTAGCACTGCAGCCGGATCAGCGGGGTGTCGAGTACGGCGGCGAGGGCGCGGGCCGCCTCGGTCTTGCCGACGCCGGGCTCGCCCTCCAGCAGGATCGGCTGCCGCATGCGCACGGCCAGCAGCAGCGCCGTGGCCAGGGCGTCGTCCGCCAGGTAGCCGACGGCGTCCAGCCGTGAGCGCAGGGCGGGGACATCCGGTACGAGGGCGTCGAGGTCAGGCATGCGCGTAACGGGAAGGGTCGTCGGCGAAGGCGTGCTGGCACCCCGGCCCGCAGAAGTACGCCGTGCCGCCGTCCCGGTCCAGCGCGAGGGTTGCGGGGGTGATCGGGACGGTCATGCCGCACACGGGATCGACCGCCTCGGCGACGGCGGGCGCCCCGGCGGCGGCGCCTGCGGGCCGCGCGGCCCGGGCGCGCCGGGGCCGCAGCGCGATGATCTCGGCGTACACCGAGAGCGCCACCTCCGCCGGGGTGCGTGCTCCGATGTCCAGCCCGGCCGGGGTCCGGACGTGCGCGCGCTGCTCCTCGGTGAGGCCCAGCCCGGCGAGTACCGCCGCGCCGCGCTTCCGGCTGGCCACCAGCCCGATGTACGGGACCGCGGCACGTACGGCCTCGATCAGCACGGGCTCCTCGTCGCGGCCGTGCGAGGCGACGACGACGACGTCCAGATCGGGCGGCAACGGCTCCCCGGGCGAGGCGGGCCGGGTGTCGAGGCCGAGCACGCGACCGACGTCGAGCAGGGCTCGGGCGATGGGCGCGTGTCCGTAGACGTGCACCAGTGCCGGCGGGAGGTTCACCTCCATGAAGATGTCGAGCGTGCCGCCCGACAGGCACGGATTGGCCACCGTCACCAGGCCCTGGCCCGTCGCCTCCGCGCCTTCGGCCCCGGCGTCCGCGGCGGCCGTGATCCGCAGCAGCAGCGACTCGCCGGTCTCCAGCAGCCGCAGACCATGCAGTTGCACCGTCGTCTCGGCGCATGTGCCGCCCACGAAGCCTTCGACGGTTCCGTCGGGCAGCACCAGCGCAGTGTCCCCGGGCTTGGCACTCGTGGGCCGTTCCGCGCGTACGACAGTGGCCAGAACGAAGGGGGTCCGGCCCTGCCGGAGCCCGTCCGCGCGGTTCAGCAGTTCGGTGCTCGTCATCACGCGGCCTCAGGTGATCGCCAGGTCGCTGCGCAGCGGCCGGCCCTGGGCGGCCCGCCAGACCGCGGCGGGGGTCAGGGGCATGTCGATATGGCGTACGCCGAGCGGTTTCAGTGCGTCGACCACGGCGTTGACCACTGCGGCAGGCGAGCCCACGGTGGCCGACTCGCCGACACCCTTCGCGCCGATCGGGTGGTGGGGGGAGGGGGTGACGGTCTCGCCCAGCTCCCAGGACGGACACTCGACCGAGGTCGGCAGGAGGTAGTCCATGAAGGACCCGCCGAGGCAGTTGCCGTCCTCGTCGAAGGCGATGACCTGCATGAGCGCCATGCCGAGGCCGTCGGCGAGCCCGCCGTGCACCTGCCCCTCGACGATCATGGGGTTGATCCTGTTGCCGCAGTCGTCCACGGCGACGAACCGGCGGACTTTGACCTGACCGGTGCCCGCGTCCACGTCGGCGACACAGATGTAGGCGCCGAAGGGGAAGGTGAGGTTCGGCGGGTTGTAGACGCAGGTCGCGTCCAGGTGGCCCTCGACGCCCTCCGGCAGTTCGAGGTTGGAGTGCGCCGCGAGGGCGATCTCGGCCATGGTCTTGCCCTGGTCGGGGTCACCGGTGACGAACCAGCGGCCCTTCTCCCATTCCAGGTCGTCCGGGCTCACTTCGAGCATCGCGGAGGCGACGATCTTCGCGCGCTCGCGCACCTTGCGGGCGACCATCGCGGTCGCCGCCCCGGACACGGGTGTGGAGCGGGATCCGTAGGTGCCGAGCCCGAACGGGGTCTGGTCGGTGTCGCCGTGCACCACCTCGACGTCCTCGGGCGGGATGCCGAGTTCCTCGGCGACGATCTGCGCGAAGGTCGTCTCGTGGCCCTGGCCCTGGGTCTGTACGGAGATCCGCAGGACGGCCTTGCCGGTCGGGTGGACGCGCAGTTCGGCGCCGTCGGCCATGCCCAGCCCGAGGATGTCCATGTGCTTGCGGGGGCCGGCGCCGACGGCCTCGGTGAAGAAGCTGACCCCGATGCCCATCAGCTCGCCGCGCTCGCGCTTCTCGGCCTGCTCCCGGCGCAGGTCCTCGTAGTGCGCCATGTCCATCGCGAGCCGCAGGGTCCGCGGGTAGTCGCCGGAGTCGTACTCCCACCCGGTCTGTGTCCGGTACGGGAACTGTTCGGGTCGCAGCAGGTTGCGCATCCGCAGCTCTGCCGGGTCCGCGCCGAGCTCGGCCGCGAGCAGGTCGACCATCCGCTCGACCAGGTACACGGCCTCGGTGACGCGGAACGAGCAGGCGTAGGCGACACCGCCGGGCGCCTTGTTGGTGTAGACGCCGGTCACGGTGCAGTGGGCGGCGGCCAGGTCGTACGAGCCGGTGAACACGCCGAAGAAGCCGGCCGGGAACTGCGTCGGCTGCGCGGTGGCGTTGAAGGCGCCGTGGTCGGCGGTCACATGGACGCGCAGGGCCTGGATCTTCCCGTCCTTCGTCGCCGCGATCTCGCCGTGCATGTGGTAGTCGCGGGCGAAGGAGGTGCTCATCAGGTTCTCCGAGCGGTCCTCCACCCACTTGACAGGCTTGCCGGTGACGATCGAGCCGACGACCGCGCACACGTAGCCGGGGTAGATGCCGACCTTGTTGCCGAAGCCGCCGCCGATGTCGGGCGAGATGATCCGGATCTTGTGCTCCGGGATGCCGGCCACCATCGCGTAGAGGGTGCGGTGGGCGTGCGGGGCCTGGGTGGTGGACCACACCGTCAGCTTCCCGGTGATGGCGTCCATGTCCGCGACGGTGCCGCAGGTCTCCAGCGGCGCCGGGTGCACCCGTGGGTAGAGCATGTCCTGCTCCACCACGACGTCGGCGGCCGCGAAGACCTCGTCGGTGCGCTCCTTGTCGCCCGCCGACCAGTCGAAGACGTGGTTGTCGGTCTGCTGTTCCTTGTCGTCGCGGATCACCGGTGCGTCCGGGTCGAGCGCCCTGCGGGCATCGACGACCGGCGGCAGCGGTTCGTACTCCACGTCGATCAGCTCGAGGGCGTCACGGGCCGCGTATCGGTCCTCGGCGACGACGAAGGCGACCTCCTGGCCCTGGAAGCGGACCTTGTCGGTGGCGAGCACGGCCTGGGTGTCGTACGAGATCGTGGGCATCCAGGCCAGCCCGAGACCGGCCAGGGTCTGCCCGGTGATCACGGCCTTGACCTTCGGGTGCGCCTCGGCGGCGCTGGTGTCGAAGGACACGATCCGGGCGTGCGCGAGCGGGCTGCGCAGGACGGCTCCGTACAGCATCCCCGGCAGCCGGACGTCGTCGACGTAGGTTCCGTGGCCGCGGACGAACCGCGCGTCCTCCTTGCGGGGCATCCGGCCGAAGCCGACCGGCCGTTCCCCGGTGGTCGTCATGTCCGCACCTCCTCGCGGCCGGGCGCCTGTTCCGTGCCGGCGTCGGCGGTCCGCGCCCCGTGCTCGGCGGTCCGCGCCCCGCCGCCGTGCTCGACGGCCCAGCGGATGGAGCGCACGATGTTCTCGTAGCCGGTGCAGCGGCACACCTGTCCGGAGATGGCTTCGCGGATGTCCTCCTCGGACGGATCGGCGTTGTGGTCCAGCAGCCAGCGTGCCGTCATCATCATCCCCGGCGTGCAGAAACCGCACTGCAGCCCGTGGCAGGCGACGAATCCCTGCTGCACCGGGTCGAGTTCACCGTCGCGCGCCAGACCCTCGACGGTCGACACCTCATGGCCGTCGGCCATCACGGCGAGCACGGTGCAGGACTTCACCGGCGTGCCGTCCAGCCATACGGTGCACACCCCGCAGTTGGAGGTGTCGCAGCCCCAGTGGGTGCCGGTGAGCCCCAGGTCGTCGCGCAGGAAGTGCACCAGCAGCAGCCTGGGCTCCACGTCCCTCGTGTGCTGCTCGCCGTTCACTGTCACGGTGATCCGCATGTCATGCCTCCTGCCCCTGGGCGCGGGCGGCGGCGGCACGCAGCGCCCGCGTGGTGAGCTCCCCGGCCAGATGCCGCTTGTAGTCGGCGGGGCCGCGCTGGTCGGCTGCCGGCCGGCACTCCTCCGAGGCGATCCGGCCCGCCTCGGCGAAGCCCTCGTCGTCCGGCCGTCCGCCGCGCAGGAAGTCCTCGGCCCGCTCGGCCACGAACCGCCGGGCACCCACCGCGGTCAGCCCGATGCCGGCCTCACCGATCACCCCGCCGGAGATCTCCAGCACCGCTCCTGCCGCGACGACCGCCCAGTCACCGGCCCGGCGCTCGACCTTGCGGTAGGCGCTGGCGTGCGAACGGATGGGTACCCGGATCTCCACCAGAAGCTCCGCGTCGTCCAGCGCGGTCTCGTACGGGCCGAGGAAGAACTCCCTGATCGCGATGGAGCGTCTGCCTCCGGGGCCCTGGGCGACAAGGGTTGCGCGCAGCGCCGAGAACGCGGCGGACAGGTCCTCCGACGGATCGGCCTGGCACAGCGAGCCGCCCACCGTGCCGCGGTTGCGCACGAGGGGATCGGCGATGACCCGTTCCGCGTCCCGCAGGATGGGGAAGTGCTCGCCGACGACCGGCGAGGCCAGCAGCTCCGCGTGGCGGACCATCGCCCCGACGGCCAGTTCGTGCCCGTCCACCCGGATCAGCGCCAGCTCGTCGAGGCCGTTGATGTCGATCAGTGCCTCGGGCTGGGCCAGCCTCAGCTTCATCATCGGCAGCAGGCTGTGGCCGCCCGCCACCACCCGGGCCTCGGGGCCGTACTGGGTGAGCAGCTCGATCGCGTGATCGAGGCTGGTCGCCCTCTCGTACTGGAACGCGGCTGGAACCTGCATCGGGCCTCCCGGGACGCTGTCCCCGCCCTGCCGCGATGCTGCGCTCGCCGGCACCAGCCGTGCAAGGGGATATTAAGCATTCACTTATCTCTGCAAATGCAGGAAAATCAGATAGTGACCGTGAAACAGCTCAGCACCTTCGTGCTGGTTGCCCGGCTCGGTTCGGTGGCGGCTGCGGCGCGGACCCTGAGCGTGAGCGAGTCCGCCGTGTCGCAGGCGATCGGCGCGCTGCGCACCCACTTCGGCGATCCGCTCATCCGGCGCACCAGCGGCGGTGGAATGCGACTGACGCCCGCGGGGGCGCGGCTCCTGCCGGTCGCGTCGCGCATGGTCGCGCTGAGCGCGGATGCCGAGGCCGCCGTACGCGCGGCGCGGGGTGCTCCCGACGAACTGCGCGTCGTCGCCACGAGCACGCTGGCCGAGTTCGTACTTCCGTCGCTCATGGAGGCCTTCGCCGTCCGTGCGGGGCGCAGGACCGAGGCCTCCTTCGGAGTGGCCGTCGGCAACGAGATGCGCGTGCTGGTGGAGAACCGGCTGGCCGATGTCGCGCTCGGGCCGGATCTCGGTGCCGTCCGCGGGGGCGAACTCGTCAGCGAGCCGCTGTTCCGCACCCGGCTGGTCGTGGTGACCGGCGCCAGGGCGCCGCGGCCTCCCGGTCCGCCATCGCAGTGGTCGTGGCTGGTCGACTCCTCCGGCACCGATCCGGAGGCGGACTCCGGGCGGCTGCTGCGTCGGCTGGACGTGCCCGAACGGCACGTGTGGGTGTTCCCGAACCAGGCCGCGACCTGGGCTGCCGCCGCCGAGGGCGCGGGTGTGGCTCCGGCCTTGGACCATCTGGTGTCGCCCCGCATCCGGCGCGACGAGCTGCGCATGCTGGACACTTCGGCCACACCGTCGGACGCCACGTGGCACGCCACCGTCCTGCAGCCCGAGCACCGCTCCCCGGCCACCGACGCGTTCCTTCACTTCCTGCACACCCCCGCGGCGACCCGCATCATGCGCGCGCCCGGCGCGGGCGTCCCGCCCTCCCAGTTCCGGCCCCCGGTGTACGTCACGCTCTGGGGCGGGTGAGACGCGGCAGACGTGACGGACAGCGGGCCTCCCGGTGGGTGGCGGGAACGCCCCATGGGCACGCCGTCGGGCGAACCCCGGGGCCGAGCCCCTAGGTCCGGTCCGCCGCGGCTTCGAGCGCGGCGGCGACCTCGTCGAAGAACCGGGCGTGAGCGCCGTCGCTGCTCGGCGCTTCCGGGTTCCAGGGGACGACGCGGGCCCCTGACGCGGCGGCCCGCCATGCCGCGTTGTCGCGCAGGGCATCGAGCGGGAAGGCGTTGGAGCGTACGTCGACGAGGAGGACCCGGGCGGAGAGTCCGGCGACGTCGGACCAGTCGGCGGTGAACCAGTTGGTGCTCGGCCCGCCTTCCGGGGCCGCCAGATCGAGGCCGAACCCGGTCAGTTCCCGCAGGTCCGGCCAGGACGACGGCTTGGCCAGATACGCGCTGTCGGCGGACGCGGGCGAGAGCGCCAGCAGCGTCGCCCGGGCGGCGGATCCGCGGGCCAGTGTCCGCAGGCGCTGCTCGGCGCGGGCGAGGGCGACAGCGCCCGAGGTGTCCTGGCCGGCGCCGAGGGCCCGGGCCAGTGCGGTGAAGCGGGCCCGTACGTCAGCGAGGGACTGGCCCTGGCCCACGTCGAGCACCACCAGCGGAACCCGCTCCTCGACATGCTTGGCGGCTTCGGGATCGAGGCCGTACACCTGCGCGCCGCCGTAGGTGACGGCGACGACGAGATCGGGCGCGCCGCCCAGCAGCACGTCGGCATCGAGGGCGGCACCGGAGCCGAGGTACTCGATGCCGTCCATGCCGTCGAGCGGCAGGGATCCCGCCTTGACGGGGTCCGGCCCGTCCCCGTCGTGGTTCGATCCGAAGAGCCCCGCGGGACGTATCCCGTGCTCCCAGAGGGTCGCTCCGGCCTGAATGTAGGTGACGACCCTCGCCGGCCGCCGGTCCGCCGTCGCCAAGTGGCCGCGGTCGTCGAGGAATTGCCAGTCCGTCTGCCGCTCCATGATCGGTGTGCTCCCGCCGTCGCCTGCTGGGGGGTGGCTGCGCTGTCTTCCTGCCCACTGCCCACGGTGCGCACGCAACGAACGGCGGGCCCGGGCACGCGCGTCACCGCGCCGCCCGAGCCCGCCGCGGGACCGGTCAGACGATTCCCTCGGCGATCTCCGCCTGCTCGCGCGCGTTTCCGTACGCGGACGGTGTGCCGTACGAGCGGCGGGCGACGAACCACCAGACGGTGGCCAGGAGCAGGACGACGGCCAGCGCGATCGAGGCGTAGTTCATGGAGTTCACGGTGACCGGCGAGGACTGCGGAAGACAGAAGAGCACGGTGACGACGGCGACCCAGCTCACCGCGGTCCAGCCGATCGGCCTGCTCCAGCGGCCGAGTTGCCAGGGGCCCGGCTGGAAGCGGTTCCCGGCACGCAGCCGCAGATAGATGGGGATCGCGTAGGCCGGCGTGATCCCGATGACGTTGATGGCGGTGACCGCTCCGTACGCGGTCACGGAGTACAGGGACGGCAGGGCCAGCAGACAGGCCACGCCGACGGAGAGCCAGACCGCCGGGACGGGGGTCTGCGTCCGGCTGCTGACCTTCCGCCACAGCGCCGAGCCCGGCAGCGCGTTGTCCCGGCTGAAGGCGAACACCATACGGCTGGCGGCCGCCACCTCGGCGTTGCCGCAGAACAGCTGGGCGACGATCACGACGAGCAGCAGCGTCGAGGCTCCTGCCGAGCCGAGCGCGTCGAGCAGGATCTGGGCGGGCGGCACATTCGTTTCCGTGCCCTGGGTGCCCGCGTAGTCCTGGATCGCGAAGGTCAGTCCGGCGAGCAGGACGAATCCGGCGATCCAGGAGACCCAGATGGCGCGGACGATGCCGCGGGCGGCCGACACGGAGGCGTTGGAGGTCTCCTCCGACAGATGGGCGGAGGCATCGTAGCCGGAGAACGTGTACTGGGCGAGCAGCAGGCCGATCGCCGCCACGTAGAACGGATTGGCCCAGCCGGTGTCGTTGACGAACTCGGTGAAGACGAAGGACGGCGACTGGTGGTGGTCGGGCACGATCGCCAGGGCACCGACGATCACGGCGACACCGGCCAGATGCCACCAGACGCTGACCGAGTTGAGGACGCTGACGAGGCGGACGCCGAACAGGTTGAGTACGGCGTGCAGCAGCAGGATGCAGATGAAGATGGCGAACGTCGATCCGGGGGTCGGGTCGAAGCCCCACTGGAGATTGAGGAACGCGCCGGTGAACAGGGCGGCGCCGTAGTCGATTCCGGCGATCGCGCCCAGCAGTCCGAGAAGATTGAGCCAGCCGGTGTACCAGCCCCAGCGGCGGCCGCCGAGCCGGTCGGCCATGTAGTAGAGGGCTCCGGAGGTGGGGTAGGCACTGGTGACCTCGGCGAGGGCCAGCCCCACGCAGAGGACGAAGAGTCCGACGCCCGCCCAGCCCCACATCATCACGGCCGGGCCGCCGGTGTTCAGCCCGAAGCCGTAGAGGGTCATGCAGCCGGACAGGACGGATATGACGGAGAAGCTGATGGCGAAGTTGCCGAAGCCTCCCATCCGGCGGGCGAGGACCGGCTGGTAGCCGAGCTCACGCAGCCGCTGCTCCTCATCCCTGGGCGGCGCCTGGTCCTCGACGGACCACGCTGTACGGGACATGGAAGGACCTCCGGGGGAAGTGAGTTGATGGTTCGGGGGAACGGGGGAACGGGGGAACGGGGGAATGGAGGGAACGGGGGGGACGGGTGTGAACGGGCGGGTCAGTCGCCGGGGACGTCACGGGCGGCGGCGAGACAGCGGCCACGGGCGCGCACGTACAGCTCCTCGGTGAGCGCCTGGTCGTGCTGATCCGGGGTGCGGTACGCCCAGGGCAGTGGGGTGTAGTACGGCCCCAGCGCCTCGAAGACCCGGCCGGCCTCCTCGAAGTGCAGTGCTCCCCACAGGGCGTGGGCGAGATGGCTGAGGTCGAGGAGCGAGCTGGTGGCGGGCACGGCGTGGTCGAACCAGCCGTGCATGGCGCGTACGGAGTCCCGGATGGCGTCTTCCGCGACCCAGTGCAGGTCCAGTGCCCGGCGGTGGCCCTGTTCCCTGCGGTAGCGCTCGACCCGGGCGTAGAGCGGCAGCACGTGCAGCGGTGAGCCCGGCGGCGCCGCGGAGGCCGCCCACTGCACGAAGTTCACGGCCTCCGACAGGGCGCCCGCCCGTCGTACGTACAGGAACTGCAGCATCCGGTGGTACGCCTCACGGTTGCCGGGGTCGCGCTTGTCCGCCTCGGCCAGCAGCCCCCAGGGGCCGGGCGGCAGCATCGGACCGGGCGGCGGGACCCGGTGCTCCGCCATGCGCTGCTGGTCGTCGAGCTGGGCGAGGGCCAGCAGGCACACCCATGGGACGGGGTCGTCGGGCGCGACGCGGGCCGTGTCCGCGCACGCGTCCCAGGCCTCGTGCCAGAGGTCCCGGGTGTGGCGGTGCCCGTCACGGTGTGCGCGGACGGTCCGCTCGACGGCGACCCGGGTCTGCATCACGGCCGCGGGGATGCTCTGCGGCTCCTCCGCCCGCCAGGCGTTGACGACGTCGGAGCCGGCCGCGACGGCGGCGAGGACCTGGGTCCGCTGCGTCCACAGCGACCGGTTGGCCGTCCCGGTGAGGAGGTCCCGCATCGACACCCATCGTCCGGTGCGCACGTCCTGCACGGCCGCGCGCAGCGCGTTGTCATGGCCGGCGGGGTGGTAGACGGGGCGGAAATGGTCATGGGCCATCAGCCCTCCCCGGCACGGGTGGTGACGTCCATGGCGAAGCTGCGTACCGTGCGTAACCAGGAACGGACGTTGGTCGTCATGGGTCCTCCAGGACGGTGGGGCAAAGGCGGGCGTTACTCGCCGCAAGTGCGTCCTGCTGTTGGTCGACGATCAGTGTAGGGGCGGTCGCGCTCTGTTGGACATGTTTGCGGATCTTGCACAACTATTCGCTCTGTACGTGAAATTGACCATGTGTCAGGCCTGCTCGACGCACGGCTTGCGGGCCTTGACGGGGCGCACGGGCTGGGTCAGGCTTGCCGTCGGTGATCACCGCGCGACTCCCCGCGACTCCCCGCGACTCCCCGCGACTCCCCGCGACTCCCCGCGACTCCCGCGGCTTCGCGCCTCACGTGACCTCACGTGACCGGATCACCGGCCGAAGAGACCGGGACATAGCGAAGAGACAGGACATGCTGGCCGCCGATTCCCGCCCCACCGCCCCTGTGCTCGCCGTCGACCAGGGCACGTCGGGGACGAAGGCGCTCGTCATCTGCCCCGAGCGGGGCGTGATCGGGGCCGGCTGGGCAGCGGTGCGCCCCCGCTACGGTGCGGGAGGGACCGTCGAGGTCGACCCGGCCGAGCTGTTGACGTCGGTCGTCGACGCGGGCGGTCGAGCGCTCGCCGAGGCCGGGGAGCCGGTCGCGGCGGTGGGGCTGGCCAATCAGGGTGAGACCGTGCTGGCCTGGGACCCGGACACCGGTGCGCCACTGACCGACGCGATCGTGTGGCAGGACCGGCGGGCGGAGTCCGTGTGCGCCGGGCTCGCACCGGAAGAGGCCGAGGAGCTGCGCCACCTCACGGGGCTGCCGCTCGATCCGTATTTCGCGGCACCGAAGATGGCCTGGATCCGCCGGGAGCTGACGCGCGAAGGCACGGTGACCACCAGCGACGTATGGCTGACAAGGCAGTTGACCCGTGAGTTCGTCACGGATGCGGCGACCGCGGGACGCACCCAGCTGCTGGATCTCGACCGGGTCGAGTGGTCGCCACGAGCGCTGGAGATCTTCGGGCTGTCCGGGGAGCGGCTGCCGCGCGTCGTGGACGCGGCGGGGCCCGTCGGGACCACGACCGCCTTCGGGCCCGGACTGCCCCTGACGGGACTGCTCGTCGACCAGCAGGCCGCCCTGCTCGCCCAGCGGGTCACCGAGCCGGGCACCGCCAAGTGCACCTACGGCACGGGCGCGTTCCTGCTGGCGCAGACCGGCGCGACGCCCAGACGCGGAAGTTCGGGGCTGGTCAGCTGTGTGGCGTGGCGGCTGGCCGGACGTACCAGCTACTGCCTCGACGGGCAGGTGTACACGGCCGCGTCCGCGGTCCGCTGGCTGACCGACCTCGGTGTGATCTCCGGTGCGGCAGACCTCGACCCGGTCGGCTCGTCCGTGCCGGACAGCGGTGGTGTCACGTTCGTACCGGCGCTGGCGGGTCTGGCGGCACCGTGGTGGCGGGGCGATCTGCGCGGATCGCTGACGGGTCTCGGCCTCGACACCACGGCCGGGCATCTGGTGCGCGCGCTGTGCGAGGGGATCGCCGCGCAGGTCGTGGCCCTCGCCGACGCCGTCGCCACGGATCTGGGTGCTCCGCTGTCCTCGCTGCGCGTGGACGGCGGGCTGACCCGGTCCGCGCTGCTGATGCAGACGCAGGCGGATCTGCTGCAACGACCGGTCGAGGTCTCGGCGTTGCCCGATGCCACGGCCCTGGGAGTGGGCACGGTCGCACGCCTGGGCCTGGACCCCGGACTCACCGTCGAAGCGGCGGTGCCAGCGTGGAAACCGGCAGCGGTGTACGAGCCCCGCATCCCGGCCGGGCAGGCGGAGGAGCGGCTTGCGGCGTTCCGCGCGGCGGTGGACGCCCTCACCGACCAGGCTTCACCGGGCGCGTGCCGTGAGCGAGGGGCACGCGGCCGCCGGTCCGCGGATGACATCGACGGCCGCACCTCTGCGCCGCGTGGCCGGAGAAGGGGGCACCTCCCAGGCGGCAGCTCCGGGGGAGAGTCCGGGGGAGAACAGGACGAATCGTGTCCGTGACGAGCGCCGGGCCGGTGGACGACGGCGTGCTCGATGTCGTGGTCGTCGGAGCCGGTGTCGTCGGGGCGGCCATCGCCCGTGAGCTGGCCCGCTACCGGCTGCGGACCGCCCTCGTCGAGGCGTCGGGCGATGTCGGCGAGGGAACGTCGAAGGCCAACACGGCAATTCTGCACACGGGATTCGACGCGGTCCCGGGCTCGCTGGAGTCCGGTCTCGTACGGGACGGCAGCCGGCGGCTCGCCGCGTACGCGCGGGAGTCCGGCATCCCCGTGGAGCCGCTCGGCGCGCTCCTCGTCGCCTGGGACGAGGAGCAGCTCGCCGCCCTGCCGGGCCTCGCCGACAAGGCGGAACGCAACGGCTGCCGCGACGCCCGGATCATCGGCGCAGCCGAAGTGCGCGCCCGTGAGCCGCATCTGGGCCCGGGAGCGCTCGGCGCGCTCGACGTCCCGGGCGAGAGCATCATCTGCCCGTGGACGACGACACTGGCCTACGCGACCCAGGCCGTGCGCTCGGGAGTCGCCCTGCATCTGAACTGCCGCGTGGACGCCGTCACCGCCACCGACGGCCATCATCTCGTCAGCACGAGCCGGGGAACGGTGCGCGCCCGCCATCTGGTGAACGCCGCGGGCCTGTACGCGGACGAGATCGACCGGCTGCTGGGCCACGGGACGTTCACGGTCACCCCGCGGCGCGGCCAGCTGATCGTCTTCGACAAGTTCGCCCGCGGTCTGGTCCGCCACATTCTGCTCCCGGTCCCGACGGCACTGGGCAAGGGTGTGCTGGTGGCGCCGACCGTGTACGGGAACGTGATGCTGGGACCCACCGCCGAGGACCTGGACGACAAGACCGCGACGGGATCGACGGCCGAAGGGCTCGCGCTGCTGCGGGAGAAGGGCCGCCGGATCGTGCCGGAACTGCTGGACGAGGAGGTCACCGCGGTCTACGCGGGACTGCGTGCCGCGACCGGCCAGGAGGACTACCGCATCACCGGCCGACCGGAGCAGCGGTATGTCACGGTCGGCGGAATCCGCTCGACCGGGCTGACGGCGTCCATGGCCGTCGCGGCGCATGTGGTGGAGCTGCTCGCCGACGCGGGGCTCGCTCTCGGCACGCCGGACGCGCTCACGCCCGTGCGTATGCCGAACATCGGGGAGGCGTTCCCCCGGCCGTACCGGAGCACCGGACTGATCGCCGCAGATCCGGAGTACGGGGCGATCGTGTGCCCGTGCGAGCGGGTGACGCGCGGGGAGATCAGGGACGCCCTGACCAGTGACATTCCGCCGTCCTCACTGGACGGATTGCGGCGGCGCACGCGGGCCCGCGGTGGCCGCTGCCAGGGCTTCTACTGCGGGGCCGCGGTGCGCGAGCTGTTCGAGGCCGCGCGGTGAGCGGGCGCAGGGCCGACGTGCTGGTCGTCGGGGCGGGTCCGGCCGGTCTCGCCGTGGCCGGCGCGCTGGCCGCGGCCGGGGCGGGACTGATCGAGGTCGTCGACCGGGAGCAGCAGGCGGGCGGGGTGCCGCGCCACTGTCACCACGGCGGCTTCGGGCTGCGGGATCTGCGACAGCCGATGACCGGTCCGGCGTATGCCCGGCACTGGACGGATGCGGCGGAACGGGCCGGGGCGCGGGTGCGTACGGGTGTCACGGTCACGGGGTGGTCGGGTCCGCTCGCCCTGGAGGCTACGAGCCCGGCCGGTCCGGCGGAGCTGCCGGCCCGGGCGGTCGTGCTGGCCACCGGCGCGCGCGAACGGCCGCGCAGCGCCCGGCTGGTGCCGGGTGACCGGCCCGCAGGGGTGTACACGACGGGTGAGCTTCAGCAGGCCGTGCATCTGTACGGGCAGTCGGTCGGAGAGCGCGCGGTGATCGTCGGTGCGGGGCCCGTGGCCCGCGCGGCCGTCGCCACGCTGCGGCGCGCCGGCGCCGAGCCCGTCGCCCTGGTGACCGAGGGGCCGGGGCGGCCGCGTCCGGAACTGGGGCGTCCCGTGCCGCAGTTCACCGGCACGGTCGTGACCGGACTGATCGGGCGGGGACGGCTCAAGGGCGTGGGGCTGCGCCGCCACGACGGCCGCACCACGGTCGTCGCGTGCGACACGGTCGTCTTCACCGGCGACTGGATTCCCGACCACGAGCTGGCCAGGAGCGCCGGGATCGCGCTCGACGCGGGCACCCGTGGCCCGGCCGTCGACTCCACGTTCCGTACCGTCCGTCCGGGCGTCTTCGCCGTGGGGAACGTCCTGCACGGGATCGAACGGGCCGGTACCGCGGCGCTCGAGGGCCGCCGCGCGGCCGCACACGTACGGCGCTTCCTCGCAGACGGGCGCTGGCCGGACGCCCGAGTGCCGGTGGTCGTGGACGCCCCGCTGCGCTGGGCGGCGCCGAACCTCATCGGTCCCGGCGACGCGGGCGCACGGCTCCTGCTGCGTGCCTCGGAGCGGCTGGTCCGTCCGGTGGTGACGGTCGGCCAGGACGGGCGGCTGCTGCACCGTGGCCGTCTGCTGCGTACGGCGGATCCGGAGCGCTCGATGGCGGTTCCGGCGCACTGGGCGGACCGGGTGGACGGCGGGGGAGGTCCGGTGCGGATCGGCCTCGGCCGGCACTGATCCGGCCCTGTACCGAATCCTCAACCGGCCCGGCACTCAGCGCCCTTGACCAGTCTCTTGATCACGAGTTCGCACCCCGGCGGTACGCCCGGCCGGCTGCTGGGCCCGGCGCCGGGCCGTCCGGCTCGGGCTCAGGGCGCGCTCCAGACGGTGGTGGTGTTGCAGAACTCCTTGATGCCGTGCCCGGACAGTTCGCGCCCGTAGCCGGATCGCTTGACGCCGCCGAACGGCATCGCCGGATGCGAGGCCGTCATGCCGTTGAAGAAGACACCGCCTGCTTCGAGGTCGCGTACGAACCGGTCCACCTCGGCGTCGTCGCGCGTCCAGACGTTCGAACTTAGCCCGAAGGGACTGTCGTTGGCGAGGGAGACCGCCTCGTCGAGGTCCGCCACGCGGTAGACGGTCGCCACCGGTCCGAAGGTCTCCTCGCGGTGGATGCGCATCTCCTCGGTGATCCCGGTGAGGACGGTCGGGAGGTAGAACCAGCCGTGCGGCTGGTCCCCCGGCCGGCCCGCCCCGCACAGCGCGTGCGCGCCGAGCCGTACGGCGTCGTCGACCAGCTCCTCCAGGTCGGCGCGTCCCTTCTCGGTGGCGAGCGGGCCGACCTCGGTGGACTCCTCCAGCGGGTCACCGACGGTGAGTGCCTCCATCCGGACGGCGAACCGCTCGGTGAAGGCGTCGTAGACGTCCTCGTGGACGATGAAGCGTTTGGCCGCGATGCATGACTGCCCGTTGTTCTGCACGCGCGCGGTGACCGCGGTGCGCGCGGCCTTGTCGACGTCCGCCGACGGCATGACGACGTACGGGTCGCTGCCGCCCAGCTCCAGGACGGTCTTCTTCACCTCGTCCCCGGCGATCGACGCGACCGACCGGCCGGCGGGCTCACTGCCGGTGAGCGTCGCGGCGGCGACCCGGGGGTCGCGCAGGACGCTCTCGACCGCGCCCGAGCCGATCAGCAGGGTCTGGAAGCAGCCGTCGGGGAAGCCCGCCCTGTGGAAGAGATCACCCAGGTAGAGGGCGGTCTGCGGGACGTTCGACGCGTGCTTGAGCAACCCCGTGTTGCCCGCCATCAGGGCAGGTGCCGCGAACCGTACGACCTGCCACAGCGGGAAGTTCCACGGCATCACGGCGAGGATCACGCCCAGCGGGCGGTAGTGGACCCGGGCGCTGGCGGCGCCCGAGTCCTTCACATCGGAGTCCGCGGGATACTCGTCGGCGAGCAGTGCCTCGGCGTGGTCGGCGTACCAGCGCATCGCCTTCACGCACTTGGCCGCCTCTGCCCGGGCCGCCGCGAGGGGTTTGCCCATCTCGGTGGTCATGGTGCGGGCGATGTCGTCCTGGTCCTCCTCCAGCAGCGCGGCTGCCCGCTTGAGCAGCCGGGAGCGTTCGCCGAATCCGGTGGTGCGGTACGTACGGAACGCCTCGTCGGCAGCGGCCAGGCGGCTCTCGATCGCCTCGGGTCCGAGTGCTTCGAAGGTCTTGAGCGTCTCGCCGGTCGCGGGGTTCACCGTGGCGATGGGCATGGCTGTGTCCTCCTTCGGCCGCGCATCTACGACCCTGCCGCGCCCCGGGCGGCGGCGCAACGCGGCGGCCCCGGGCACCGGATGCCGGATCCCGGGCGATTCACCCGAACGGGCAGGTGGTGACCGTGCGACGTACGCTCGTGAGGTACGGACCGCACGCCTTGGGCAGGTCCCTCCAGGGAGGCGACGTGACCGGTCATCGGTGCAGTGGACAGGTGCCGGCCTGTCTGGCGGCCCTCGTCGCGGCGGCGCTCGCGGTCGGCGGCACCGCGTACGCCGACGACGACATCGAGTCGCTCTCGGCCCGGCAGATCGCCGACAAAGCCAGGTCCGCGCTTCTGGACGCCTCGTCGGTGCACATCATGAGCGAGGGCGACCTCCGTGAGCCGGGCTCGCCGAGCAAGCTGGATCTCACGCTGGACCGCGAAGGGAACTGCGCGGGTTCGGTGAGCATGGGCACCGAGGGGTCCGTAAAGATCATCAAGCGCGGAGAGGCCGTGTGGCTCAAGCCGGACGCGGCGTTCTGGAAGAGCCAGGTGCCCGGCGTCGGCGAGACGGCCGAAGAGCTGTTCGGGGACAAGTATCTGCACGGCACCACGGACGACGGCCTGCTGAAGGACCTCACCGACGTGTGCGACCTCGACGAGTTCCTGGACACGCTCGCCGGCGCCCCGGACAGCGGGGGCGCGTTCACCAAGGGCAAGAAGACGAGGATCGACGGAACTGACGTCATCCCCGTGACGGGACAGCGCGCGGGCAGGACGATCACGATGTACGTGGCGACCGAAGGCACGCCCTACCCGGTACGGCTGAACGTGACCAGCGCAGGGGCGGCCAAGGCAAGCGTCGATTTCTCCGACTACGACAAGCCGGTGCCCACCGCGACTCCGCCGGCCGCTGACACGGTCGACCTGGACACCCTGATGGAGCAGCTGAGCTGATCCGGAAACCGTTTCGCACGCCCTTCACGGAGGGCCGCGGTTGTCTGGCGGCACCGGACGCCGGACAGCAGACTCGACGGCATGTCGGGCAAACGAAGCGCAGGTCTCCTGCTCTTCCGGGTCGCGGATCCGGGCGTCGAGGTGCTGATCGGTCACATGGGCGGCCCGTACTGGGCCGCCAAGGACGAGGGCGCCTGGTCGATTCCCAAAGGCGAGTACGGCCCCGAGGAGGAGCCGGAAGCCGCCGCAGGCCGGGAGTTCGAGGAGGAACTCGGCCTGCCGGCGCCCGACGGAGACCGGGTGTCGCTGGGCGAGAACCGCCAGACGGGCGGCAAGACCGTGTCGATCTGGGCGGTCGAGGGTGACCTCGACCCGGACGGCGTGGTGCCCGGCACTTTCACCATGGAGTGGCCGCCCCGGTCCGGCGTGCTGAGCGAGTTCCCGGAGATCGACAGGGTGGGGTGGTTTCCCCTGGAACGGGCGGCGCGGCTGCTCGTCCCGGGGCAGCGGATCTTCCTGGACAGGCTCGGCCACTACATACGCGACCACATACGCGACGGCCGCTGACAGCGGCCGCGCCCGAACCGAAGGACATCCCCCGTGCCCCAACGTTCCAAGGCGGTCGCCGCCGCCTGCGCGGCGGTGTTCGCCGCCACCGCTCTCCCCGCCTCAGCCTCAGCCTCCGCCCGTTCGTACTACGAGGGTTCGGTCAGTGCGGCCGCACTCCTTGCCGAGGTCAGGAAGTGCAACCGAATATCGGACGGCAGGTTCCGAATAGACACGGACGAGCCCGCGAACGTCCCGGTGTGCGGCACGAGCGATGCCGTGTACTGGAAGGCGGACATGGACATCGACTGCGACGGCTGGCCCACGGACGCGTGCAACAGCGACACGGACATGTACTTCCAGGACTCGACGGCCGTCGTCGACTCCGCGGGGGACCCGCTCAGCTCCGAATTCATCCCGTTCATCGTCGTCCCGGCGCCCAGCTCACGCTGGGACTACAGCGACTCCGGCATTCGGCCCGGCAGCGTCGCCGCCGTCGTCTACCGCAACAGGGTGGTGTACGCGGTCGTGGGGGACGTCGGCCCCGAGGAGATCATCGGCGAGGCCTCGTGGGCCGTGGCCGACGCCCTGGGCATCGATCCCGACCCACTGACCGGCGGCGTCAATTCCGGTGTCACGTACATACTGTTCCGCGATTCGAAGGTCTCCCCCATCGAGTCCCACCGGGCAGCGGTCAGGTTGGGTGATGAGCTCGCGCGGAGGTTCGTCGGTCGCCGGTGAACGTGCGCGGGAGGACCATGAGAGAGCCGGGCCGCAACCAGGAGGAAGGGAAGGGCCATGCTGGGAGAGAGCAGAGCATTCAGCGGCTTCTCGGTCGACGACATCGAGAAGGCGAAGCAGTTCTACGGCGGTACGCTCGGCCTTCGCGTCTCCGAGCAGAACGGGCTGCTCACTCTGCACCTCGCCGGGGACACGAACGTGCTGGCGTACCCGAAGGGCGATCACAGGCCCGCAGCCTTCACCATTCTCAACTTCCCCGTGGACGACATCGACGAGACCGTCGACGAACTGGTCGCACGCGGGGTGACGTTCGAGCGCTATGAGGGCTTCGCCCAGGACGAGAAGGGGATCCACCGCGGCGAGGGCCCGGACATCGCCTGGTTCAAGGACCCGGCGGGAAACATCCTGTCCGTGCTCAAGGAGTAGCGCGAAGACGGCACCCGGCCATGAAACCGGAGGAGGCACTGGACCGGATCGCGTTCCTGCTGGAGCGGTCCGGGGCTCCGACGTACCGGGTGCGGGCCTTCCGTACGGCGTCGGCAGCTGTCACCGCACTGGGTGAGCGCGAGGTCGGTGAGCGCGCCGCGGCCGGATCCCTGGAGGCGGTGCGGGGTCTCGGGCCGAAGACCGCGCAGGTGGTGCGGGAAGCTCTGGCCGGGGAGATGCCCGCGTATCTGCGCCGGCTGGAGGAGGAGTCGGGCGCGCAGCCCGTCCAGGGCAATGCCGGGACGCGGCTGCGCGCGGCGCTGCGCGGCGACTGCCATCTGCACTCGGACTGGTCGGACGGCGGCAGCCCGATCGAGGCGATGGGCAGGGCCGCGGCTGAGCTCGGCCATGAGTGGGCCGTACTCACCGATCACTCGCCCAGGCTGACGGTCGCGCGCGGGCTGTCGGCGGAGCGGCTGCGCGAGCAGCTGGACCTCGTGGCGGAACTGAACCGGACCTGGGCGCCGTTCCGGCTGCTCACCGGTATCGAGTGCGACATCCTGCAGGACGGCTCGCTCGACCAGGAACCGGAGCTGCTCGACCGGCTGGACCTGGTGGTGGCCTCCGTCCACTCCAAACTCCGCATGGAGGCGCGGCCGATGACCCGGCGCATGGTCGCCGCGGTCCGTAATCCGCTGGTGGACGTGCTGGGGCACTGCACCGGGCGGCTGCTGACGGGCCGTGACGGGGGACGGGGCCGTCCGGAGTCGGAGTTCGACGCGGAGCAGGTGTTCGCGGCGTGTGCGGAGTACGGGACGGCCGTGGAGATCAACAGCCGTCCGGAGCGACTGGATCCGCCGCGCCGGCTGCTGCGGCGGGCGGTCGACGCGGGGACGCTGTTCGCGATCGACACCGACGCGCATGCTCCGGGGCAGCTGGACTGGCAGATCAACGGATGTGTGCGGGCGGAGGAGTGCGGGGTGCCTCAGGCCCGGGTGATCAACACGTGGGGTGCGGACGAGCTGCTGCACTGGACCCGGACCGGTGAGCAGCCGCAGGGGCACTGACGGGCGTCCGGAGGGCCGGCCCCCGGAAGATGCTCTGCCCGTGCTGTGCGGGGCGCGAGGTGGGACCTTGGAGAGGGAAACCCCAGCGCGAGAGAGGACGGGGATCACCGTGACCGCGACGGACAAGCACGGCGAGGAAGTATCGGTGCAGCTCAGCGGTGCACCGGAGGACGCGGACGCCGTCTTCGGCGCGCTGCTCGCGGCGTACCCCTGCGACCGGGACGCCGAGGAGCACCCGCACAAGCTGGGCCGGGGCGGCCACCCCACGATCTGGATGGCCACCTATGACGTGTCGCCCGCCGACACCGCCGGACCGGTGGCCGCAACGGCGCTCCACGCGCCCGTGGCGGCGGAGCTGTCCGGCTCGTATCCGGCGGTGGACCGGATGGCCAAGGCGCTCACCTCGGGCTTCGCGGTCGAGGTGGAGCACGCGGTGTCGGGAGACGGGGAGAAGCAGCTGCGACTGCTGCTGGACTCGCCGACCAAGAGCGCCTGACCGGGCGGGGACGGCATGAGGCAGTACGGCGGCCCGACCGGGTAGGCGCGGGCTGACATCAGCGCCAGGGAACTTACATGCCTTGACAGGCATATAACCCATGGCGCATATTCGATGGATGACAGACGCCATCTGGTCGGCCCTGGTGGACCCGCACCGGCGGGCCGTGCTCGATCTGCTGCGTGAGCGCGACCGCGCGGTCAGCGAGCTGGTCGAGGTGCTCGGTCAGTCCCAGCCGAATGTGTCCAAGCATCTGCGGGTGCTGCGGGAGGCCGGGCTCGTCCGGGTGAGGAAGCAGGCGCAGCAGCGTATCTACGCGATCGAGCCGGGCCCGATCGCGGAGCTCGACGCATGGCTCGCGCCGTACCGGCGGCTGTGGAACCAGAGTCTTGACGCACTGGGCCGCTATCTCGACGACGGCGGCAGCGGTGACCGCACAGAGGAGCCATCATGAACCGCGGAACCTTCATCGACTTCGAGGGCCGCCCGGCCGTCCAGTTCCAGCGCTCGTATCCGCATGCGGTCGAACGGGTCTGGGCCGCCGTCTCCGAGCCGGAGGGACTCGCCCACTGGTTCCCGTCGACGGTCCGGCTGGAGCCGCACGCCGGCGGGAAGATCGAGTTCTCCGACGACCCCAACCTGCCCCCGACGACAGGAACGGTGCTGGCGTTCGACGCGCCGCGCCGCCTCGCCTTCACCTGGGGCGGCGACGAGATCCATCTGGAACTGGCGGCGGAGGGCGAAGGCTGCCGGCTGACGCTGACGAACGTGCTGGAGGCGCGGAACACCGCGGCCCGCAACGCCGCGGGCTGGAGCGTCTGCCTCACCGAACTGGACAGGCACCTCGCCGGAGCCCGTGCCGAAGGCCCGCACAGCGAGTCCGCCGAGCCGTGGCAGCCGTACTACGACGCCTACGTCGCCGAGGGCATGCCCTCGGGAGCCGAGATCCCGGGCGCGCCGCAGCAGGACGCCTGAGCGGCGCGGCGGCGCGCCTGTGCGCCTAGGGTCTGTCCGGTGGATCTTGCTGAGCTCCAGCCTGATCCACCGGACAGACCCTAGGACGCTTCGACAGCGGCCTTGATGCGCCGGCCGAAGGCGTCCGCGTCCTTACGGGCCGCGCTCAGCGCGAATCCCACCAGCAGCTTGCCCAGGCCGTGCCCCTCCAGAGTGTTGAACACCCTCAGCCGGGTACGGCCGGCATCGACAGGCTCCAGGTCGTAGCCGCCTTCCGGGACGGTCACGATGTTCTTGGACAGCTCCGTCCAGCGGATCCTGCGAGACGGCTCGAACTCACTGATCCGGAACTCACGGCCGGTCGTCATCCCGGCGTCCTTGACCCTGCTGCGGTAGACGGTGCCGACGGCCGTCGGGCCGTCGGTGGTCTTCCTCATCTCCAGCACTCGGGGACTGAACTTCGGATCGTTCTCGCCGTCGGCGAGAAAGGCGAAGACCTCCTCGACAGGCCGGTCGATCACGACCGTCGCTTCGAACTTTCCTGCCATGCCGGCTCCCTGTTCCTCGTTCGCACTGCACACTGCGCACTGCGCTGCGCACTGCGCTCTTCGCACTTTGATCTTCGCTCACGCCGAAGCTCTCAGGTATGTCCTACAGCCTGCGGCGGACCGTCGGGATCCGGGCGGTCGGCCTGGTCCGTACGGGTGACTACGGAACCGGCCGCACCGGCAGCTCCTGCACGCTGTTGCCCACAAAGCTGGCGTGGCGCGGCAGTTCCGGCTCCGTGACGGCCAGGTCCAGGTCGGGGAAGCGGGTGAACAACTGCTCCAGGGCGATGGTCGCCTCCATCCGGGCCAGCGGCGCGCCGAGGCAGTAGTGCGGTCCGTGGCCGAGGGAGAGATGCCGCGAGGCCGCGTCCCGGGTCACGTCGAAGCGGTCCGCGTCGGGGCCGTGAGCGGCCTTGTCGCGTCCGGCGGCCGAGTATCCGGCCAGCACGGGCGTCCCCTTGGGGATCACGGTGCCGTCGAGAGTGAGATCCCGCGTCGGGTAGCGGAACGGGAAGTAGCTGACCGGGCTGTCCCAGCGCAGGGTCTCCTCGACCACATCCGCCCAGCTCGCCTCGGCCGACCGGACCAGGGCGAGCTGGTCGCGGTGAGCGCACAGCGCACGGACGGCGTTGGTGATCAGGTTCAGCGTGGTCTCGTGCCCGGCGATGATCATCAGCAGCAGGGTGCCGATCAGCTCGTACTGGCTGAGCCGGTCGCCGTCCTCCTCGCGGGCAGCGATGAGCGCGCTGGTGAGATCGTCGCCGGGCTCCTTCATCCGGGCGGCGGCGACCGTGCTCAGCACCTCCACCAGCTCCTTGTTGGCGGCCATCGCCTCCTGGGGGCCGATGTCGGTCGCGACGACCTGGTTGGACAGATGGTGCAGCCGGTCCTGGTACTCGGCGTCCACGCCGAGCAGTTCGCAGATCACACCCATGGGCAGCGGCATCGCGAAGTGGCGGCGCAGATCGGCGGTGCCGCCGCCCTCGGCCGCCGCCCGGCCGAGGCCGTCCAGCAGCTCGGCGGTCACCGTCTCGATGCGCGGCCGAAGCTCTTCCACACGGCGCGCGGTGAACGCCTTGCTCACCAGGGACCGCAGCCGCCGGTGGTCGGCGCCGTCGGCCGTCGTCATGCCCTGCACGGTCGCGAAGGTCTTCAGCGGCCAGCCGTCGGCTATCCCGCCCTCGCGCAGCGCGGTGAAGTGCTCGGCTCCCTTGGCCACATCGGGGTGGGCGAGGAACTCCTTGAGCGCGTCGTGCCCGAGCACGGCCATGCCCGCCACATCACCGGGAAGCACGACCGGAGCCACGGCGCCCCGGGCGAGCAGCCGTGCGTTGTCCGCGTGCGGGCAGCCGCCGGCCGGGTCCATCCGGTGCGCGTCCGAGGGTGAGGTGTTCAACGAGGCTCTCCTGTCTGTGGCGCGGTGTGCGGTGAGTGCACTGACTGCCGTACGTGCGGTGCTTGCGGTGCTTGCGACGGCTTCGGCGTTCGTGGGGCGAGGGGCAGCTGAGGGTCGGTGAACCGGACCGGGAGCGCGGCAAGACCCTTGCTCCAGGGAGAGGAGATCCAGGCCAGTTCCGACTCCGCGACGGCCAGCTCCAGATCGGGCAGCCGGTGCCGGATGGTGTCCACCGCGGTACGGGTGATCAGCCGGGCCGGGTCCTGCGCCGGGCACGTGTGCGGTCCCGCCCCGAAGGCAAGATGGGAGCGGTTGCCGACGACCGGGCTGCCGTCGGGCGGCAGCACCGCGGGGTCGGCGTTGGCCGCGGCCAGTCCGAGGACCAGCATGTCGCCGGCCCTGATGTCCTGGCCGCCGAAGCTCAGATCCCGTGTCGCGTACCGGGCGGGGAAGTTCTGCGTCGGCGGGAAGCGCCACAGCACCAGGTCGAGCGCGTCGTCGACGCTGAGATGACCGCCCGTCAGCGAGGACCGGAACGCGGGGTCGCAGAGCAGGATGCGCAGGGTCGTGGCGATCCAGTTCACGGTGGTCTGATTGCCCGCGACGAACATCACCACCAGGTTGTGCAGCACCTCCTCGTCGGTGAGACGTGCCGGGTGGTGCAGCAGCGCCGAGGTGACGTCGTTGCCGGGCCTGCGCCGCTTCTCCTCGATCAGCGCGAGCAGGATCGCGCCCATCCGCTTGCTCGCGTTGGCCGAGTCCGCGTTGGCGACGGCCAATCCGGCGATGGCCTGGACGAGCTGCTGCCCTGTCCGGTCGTCCAGGCCGAGCAGCCCGGTGATGACCTGCATGGGGAGCTTGCGCGCGTAGTGCGGTACGAGGTCCGCCTCACGGCGTTCGGCGAAAGAGGCGATCAGCTGCTCGGCCGCGGCCCGGACACTGCGGCGCAGCTCGTGTCCGTTGATCCCGGCGAGGGCGTCCGAGACGGCGGCCCGCATCCGGCGGTGCTGCTGGCCGTCGGCGAACAGCAGCGCGGGCCGCCAGCCGACGAGCGGCAGGATCGGCGAGTCCGCGGGCACCCGGCCCTCGCGCAGCAGGCTCCAGTGACGCGGATCGTGTGAGAAGTCCTGCTCCTCGCGGGTGAGCCGGAGCAGCTCGCGGTGGCCGAGGACCAGCCAGGCCTCGATGCCGGGCGCAACGGTGACGGGGGCCACCGGGCCGTATCTGCCGCGGAGTTCCTCGTACAGGGCGGGCATCGCGTCGCCGTCGAGATGGGGCCCGTACAGCGCGGTGGCGGCCGGGGGGGGGGGGGGGGGGGGGGGGGGGGGGGGGGCGGGGGGGGGGGGGGGGGGGGGGGGGGGACCCCGAGCCCCATCCCCCCCACCCCCCCCCCCACACCCCCAAAGACACGAA
>NZ_JBWKDT010000030.1:63245-94546 GCF_056435785.1 Streptomyces sp. NPDC043870 | reverse complement strand
GGGTCAACGTCTTGTGGGCCCTGATCCGTGACGGACGGCGCTACGAGCATGGCCTCTCCACTGCATCGGCGGCTTGACAACCTCATTAGGAGGTGGTGAGCACCATCCGGAAGCGGGCGGCGCCGGACATCATCTTCTGGTAGGCCTCGTCGGCCTGGTCCAGCGGCACGATTTCGATCGTCGGGCGGATACCGTGCAGGGCACTGAACGCCATGGTGTCCTGCACGTCCTGCGCGGCGCCGGACGGGTGCCCGCGGACGACCAAGCCGCTCATGAGCAGTTGGGTCGGGCTGATGCCGAGCGGTTCGACGTCCGCGCCGATGACCACCAGCTCGCCGCGGTGGGACATCCCGTCCACGGTCGCCGTGATGGCCTCGGAGTTGGCGGCGGTGGCCAGAACGGCCTTGGCGCCGCCGAGGGACTTGAGCGCGTCGGCGACGGAGGTGTCCGCGGTGCTGTCGATGTAGTGGTGCGCGCCGAGTTGCCTGGCGAAGTCGGCCTTGTCGGCGCCGCGGGCGATGGCCACGGTCTCGAAGCCCATGGCGGTCGCGTACTGCACGCCCAGGTGGCCGAGGCCCCCGATACCGAGGACGGCGACCAGGTCGCCGGGCCGTGCGGAGCTGCGCCGCAGGCCGTTGTACGTGGTCACCCCGGCGCAGGCCATGGGTGCCGCGTCGGTCGCCTCGAGCGTGTCGGGAATCCGGGCCAGGGCGTCGGCCGGTGCGATCACCGTCTCGGCGAAGCCTCCGTCGTATGCCCATCCGGGGACCTTCAGGTTCTCGCACACGATGAAGTCGCCCTGTCTGCAGGGCGTGCAGTAGCCGCAACTGCCGCCGAACCAGCCCACCGCCACCCGGTCGCCGACCTGCCAGCCGCGGCTTTGCGTTTCGTCACCGAGTTCGTCGATGCGCCCGGCGATCTCATGCCCGGGGACCACCGGAAACCGGACTCCCGGAAGCAGGGCGTTGACGAAGAAGGCGTCGCTGTGGCAGATCCCGCAGGCGTCCACGGCGATCCGTACGTGGCCGGGGCCCGGCCTCGGGGCCTCACGCTCGGTGATCGCAAACGGCCCGCCGGCGACGGCCACCTGAGCAGCTCGGTAGGTGCTCATCTGGACCTCTCCCGGGTACTACTGGGAACGGCCCCCGGTACCATCAGATCACGTCCGGCCCTGTCGCGCGCGCGGGCCGGGGCTCAGGTCCTGCCTCTCGGATCATGCCTGGTGACGGGCAAACGGGCTGATCATCAGGACGCGGTGATTGACACCGCCGGCCGCGTACAGCCATCCGTCAGTGATGGCGCTGACCCGTAAGGCGTCGTCGACGGTCAGCCGGTCGGCGGGAGCGAGGCCGATGGTCTCCAGGCCGATGTCGTTGGTACGTGCCGCGCCTCCGTGATGGCTATGCCGTCCGGCGAAACGCTGCCGCGTTCGGAGCGTGCGGTCATCGTTGCCAAAGCCTGTTGAGATGTTGCCGTATGTTGGGGAGAGTCTGTGGGCATGGAGTTCTTCTGTTACCACCGCGATCGGCCCGGCTCCGTCGAGTTGCGCGACGAGCTGCTGGAAGACCACTGGTCCTACATGGACGGGTATGCGGCGGAGTTGATCGCTCGCGGCCCGACCTTCGCCAGCGACGGCGATACGCCCACCGGCAGCGTGCACATCGTCGACCTGCCAGATCCCGCTGCCGCCCGCGCGTTCGCCTTCGACGAACCCAACTACCAGGCGGGCGTGTACCGGGATGTACTGCTGCGCCGGTGGCGCAACGTGCTGGGGCGCACGATGTGGGATTTCCCTGGCGGTAAAACCGGCGGCAACCGGTACCTGGTGCTCGGCCTCGGCTCGGGGCAGGCCGCCGACCTCGACGTCTCGCCTGACCGGGACGAGCTGATCGCGTATGGGCCGCTGCTCTCCGACGACGACGCCACCTGGCTGGGTACGGCGGCGCTGGTCCGGGCCCCGAACCCGAACACGGCACGCGCCGTCCTGACCGCGGACCGGTACGCCGACATCGAGGTCCACGACTGGGAGTTCGGTGGGCGGCGGTGATGAAGTGCAGGTAGGCACGAGGGCCTTTCCGTCGCCGGGCGTAGATATCGCCCGGCGCAGAACTCCCCGTGCTGGAGGCCGTCAATTCCCGTGCCGGATCACTCACGCGTTTCCAAATGGCTCTGTATGCGGCTCGCAGCTCCACGTGGCGAGACAGCGTACGCCGGCTGACGCCGAGGAGTTCGGCGATGGTGTCGTCGTTGACGCCGGTGGCCAGCAGCTCCAGGATGCGGCGGTGGGTCGGGCTGAGGCCCGGCGGCACGCGCTCGCTCAAGTGCATCGGCAGCGCCGCCCGCCACGAGGTCTCGAACAGACCCGCAAGCGCTGACAGCAGGCTGGAGGGATGCACCATCAGCAGAAAGTCGTTGACTTCGGCTTCGACGAACGACATCGACACGAGGGCAAGGCGGCGGTCGAAGATGGTCAGCTTCACGGGGACCCCAGACGACCCGCGAGGGCAGTCAGCTCGGCACCGGACCGGCCTGCCGTCGTGCCGCCGTCGCCGCCGGAACCCTCGTCTGCCTGCAGGGACTCCCCGGCCCCTTCTCCTCGGAGGTCCGCGTCTACCGGCCGGGCAAGGCCGAACCGGAGGTCACGCTGCCCGTGTGGGGCAAGCCGAGCAGGGCCCGGGTCTCCCCGTCGGGCCACCTCGTGGCCTGGACGGTCTTCCGCTCCGGTGACTCCTATTGCCAGTGCGGGACAGTTCGCCACCACGGCCGGGATCTACGACCTGCGGAACGGCAACCACTACGGTTCGCTGGAGGACTTCACCGTCTTCGTCGAAGGAAGGCGCACCCAGCCGGAGGACCGAGACTTCTGGGGCGTCACCTTCGCCGCCGACGACCGGACCTTCTACGCGACCATGTCCTCGAAGGGCCGCACGTACCTCATGCGCGGAGACCTCGCCACCCGGAGGCTCATTGCGTTGCGTACCAATGTGGAGTGCCCGTCGCTGTCGCCCGACGCAACCCGCATCGCGTACAAGAAAAGGGTCGGCGGCCATTGGGGGCTCCATGTGCTCCACCTGCGGACGGGCAAGGACACCGCGCTGGTCGCGCCTGCCGACGTCGACGACCAGGCCGCCTGGCTGGACAGCAGCACCGTCGCCTACGGCAGGGTCTATCGCGGCACGCCCTTCGTCTACACAGTGCGGGCCGACGGATCCGGCAGGCCGGTCTCTGGCCGAGGGAAGTTCCCCGTCGGTGACCACGAGCGCCCGCTGACGGCCAGGACTCACTGCTCCTTTCCGCAGTGCCCGCAGGAAAGGCCTGACGCCACCGCGTCAGCGGTTCCGTGCGCCCCTGCCGGGGCCAGTCGGTGAGCAAACGCCATCAAGCGAGCTGCAGGCGCGGTCGTCGCGGAAGCGCGTTCACGGCCCCTCAGCCGGCCACCGTGAGTGTTCAGTTGGCCAGGAGCCGACACGAATAGGATCATGGTGAGATGACTGATCGCCCTTCTTCGACATCGCCAACCGTGGTGCGGCTCACGGACTACACGAAGACCGACCAGATCGAAATTCTCGGCGACAGTCCCGATCCCTTCGGCGTCGCAGACGCCGAATTGACGTGGCTGCCCAAGGAAGATCATTTCGGTATCAGGCACAAGGACCGCCTTGTTGCACACGCCGGCCTGCTGCGGCTACCGATATCGATCGGCGAAGTCAACACACAGGTGGTGGGTGTCGGCGGGGTGGCTGTCGCGCCTGAAATGCGGGGGCACGGACTGGCGCGGTTGGTCGTGTCGGCGGCCCTGGACCACGCCCGGGCGATGGGGCCGCAACACGCGATTCTCTTCTGCCGGCCGTCCCTCGTCCCGCTCTACCAGCGACTCGGCTGGCAAACGCTTGAGCAGGATGTTCAGGTCGAACAACCCGACGGATTCGTGATCATGCCGCTGCGTACCATGTGGACGCCACTGCGCGACGGTGCGCATTGGCCTGTTGGAGCGGTACGCCTGCTCTCGCTCCCCATGTGATGACTCCGGTGAGTGCCGTCCTTGGACCGATGTGCGCTGATCCCCTCGCCGGCAGTCCGGCGGCCGGATGCGGCCGGCACGCCAACTGTCAGTGCCGGCACGCAGAATGACAGCGTGATCCAGACGCTTCCGCTGGCCCTGCCGGGCACGCTGGTGGACCTCCACCGCATCGACTTGACCGCGCTCTACCCCAAGGGCTGGGGTGTGCAGGCCTACGATGTCGCGGCCGCACCGAACGGTGAGGTGTACGCGCTGTACGGGGTGCACCGGTACACCTACGGGGTGGCCGACGACGAACAGGACCCGTGGCAGCCAACTTCGGGTACCGGATCATCACCCGGTACTCCGCGGACGGTGAGTTGATGGCGAGCGCGCTGTGCTGCCCGTCCCACGGCGACAGGAACGCCTCGGCCGTGGCCAACGGCATAGATGTGACGCTGTGCGTGCTGCCGGACGGCACCCTGTCCGTCAACGCCCGCCCGGACTGCACGACCCTGATCACGCCCGATCTCAGCGAGGTCCTGGCCACCTACGACTCGAAGGACGAGCGCCCCTTCGAGAGATTCACGCCGGGAGATGCCTTCGCCAGCTCGATCAGCGTTACGCCTTCGGGCCGCCTGCTGTGCGCCGTCACCGAATACGGGGTCTGGAACTACGGCAGCCTCCTCGCGAACGTCGTCGGCCTGACCGATGCCGCCCTGACCCCCACCTCCAAGCCCCTGATCGAGGCCATCGCCTCCCTCGATCCCGCGCCGGCCCGCCACAGCGACAACGACCTGCGCGCTCACGTTCAGTACCAGGGCAAGCCGGTCGGACAGGATCATCGTCCCCGGCCGGCCCTGACCGAACTGGTAGCCGGCGAGGACCGCCTCTCGGGCTGGCACGACTCGCGCCTCGGGCGGCCCGTGCCGCTGGCCGACGACCTGTTCGTCGTCCCGGCTTTCGCCCGCACCCCATCGTGCGGGCCACCAGCACGCGGCTGGGCCCGCAAAGGCGGCAGCCGGCGGTTTTTCCCTTGGCCGTAAGGCGTGGTACCGGGCCCGGGGGCCGGCTTACGTGGCGGGTACCAGGTCTCGCTTGGCGGCGGAGACGACATGGCGGCGGGTCACCCGAGCGCACTCGTGCCAGAACGGTATGGCGGTCAGGTACGCGCCGAGTGCGGAGAGGATGCCGAGGGAGACATCCACGCTGAGGCGCCCCTGGTCGGCCCAGTAGACGTCCTGCAGATCGAGGAGCAGGGCGAATTCGTCGGCGATGAGGGCGGTTCCCGCGCCGTAGGCAGCGGCGATGGCGGGGTGGCCGACGGCGCGCTCGTCGCCGCGTACGGCGATGAGGCCGATGCCGGCGAGGGTGCCGATGCCGAGGTTGTAGTGGTGCAGGTGCTGACCGCCGGCGGAGATGTTGCCCCAGGGCAGCCATCCACCGCGGATGCCGTGGGTGATGATCCGGACGGTTCCCCAAGTGACGCCGAAGGCGATCCACGTCACGATCAGTGATCTCTTCGTGGGAGTGAGGTGCTGGCTTGCCGATTCGCGCCAGCGTGCGACGAGCCGCGACCGCTTCGGCTTCCGGGAGGTGTCAGTGCCCATGGGGGTGACCTTCCGGACTCGGCGCAATGATGCCGGTGATCTGCTGCACGGCGCCGCCGGTCGGAGTGCGTGAATCGGTTGCGACCCGAGAAGTCCGAACCGCATGGGCGAGGGCGTCCAGGCAGCTGTGGCAGTAGTCTTCACGGTCGCACAGGCCGTCCTGTGCCCACGCTGCTTTGTCGCTGAATGTTCGAGCGCACAGGGCGTTGCCGTCGCCGTCCAGGGCATGCCACAGGAGCCCGGTGCCGGTCTTCGTCGCTATGTGTTCGGCGCACATGTTGTACATCGGCCACCTCCCACTCGCACGGCGTTGCGGTCCAGTTCAATGAGAAGACCATGTTGTTCAAGTGGCCACTCAAACGATCCGAACGGGTGAATCGCCGGGTCGGGGAGGTCCGGGCCTCCGGTTGTGAGGCGACTTCACCCCAGCGGCTGCTTCCTCATCACCCTCACGGCCTACGCTCGCCCTCCCCACGAGTCTCACGCCCGCTGGGCTCTGAGGAGGATCTCCCTCACGACCTCGGAGTTCGCGTCAGCGTAGTTCTGCACGTACTTCCAGTTCTTCGCTGCGAGCTCGCTCGTCCAAGCGCGCCTTCGCGGGCTGCGTCACGGTGCGCCCGGCCGAGGACGGGCGGTGGCTGGAGCACTTCTATTGGGTACCGGGCCTGCAACGCCGGTGGCTCGGATCGGCTGTGCTGCGGACACTGCTGGAGCGGATGGATGCCGACGGCGTGCTGGTCCGCCTGAATGCCTTGCAGGGCAGCGCCGCCCGGCGGTTGTATGAGCGCCACGGGTTCACCGTGGAGGTGCAGGACTCGATCGACGTCTACATGGTGCGACGCCCGGGTGCGGTCGCCCTCGGAACGTCAGGAGGCGGGCCGGTTTCTTATCACCCTGCTCAACCGCCGGTTGACCCGTAAGACGGGCGATCCCGGAGATCGCAGTGTGAGGAGCTCGGGCTCCTCCGAGCGGGCGGCGCTGGACTCATGCAGGATGAACGGCCCCGAGAGCGCGAGGGAATACCTGGGAGTCACGTGACCGCCACCGACGAAACACCGCTGCTGCCGGAGGTGCTGCGGGCCTACCCGTACCCGTGGGACAACGCCTTCATCTGGACCTCGGAGAAGGAGGACGAGGAGACCCTCGCCTATGCGCGGGCCGTGCTGGAAGCCTGCCTGCCGCCCGAGCCGCTCGCCGAGCCCGAGCCGCCGGAGGAGGCGGTCGTCCACGACTCCTGCGACGACGAGTACCCCGAGTGGGCCAGGATCCGTGCCGTCCTGCGCGAGCGCATGCCCTACGCCCGGTACGTAACGGCCGAGCGCATGGCCGACGCCGAGGCCGAGTGCGCCTTTCGGGGGCTCGCCACGACCGGCTTCCAGGAGGTCTGGACCCGCCGTATCACCGCCTGGATCGCCGAGCAGACCCTCTACTGGTGCGGCCTCATGGTCGACGACGAGGCCGCCCTCACACCCTGGCTCATGGACCTCGCCGAGCTCTACGTCCAGCGCGGCATGGCCGCCGCGAAAGCCCTGGGCGCGCTCAGCTGCACCAAGTCCGTACCCGAGAGTCGCGCTGCCCTCGCCCGGCTCGCCACCTTCGGGGGCCTGCCGGACGAGATCGCCCCCGGGGACGCCCGCCGCTCGTGAGAGCGGCGGGCCGTCGGGTCGGAACAGACAGTCGTCATCCAGGCCTTGGCAGGCTCTTCGGCTCGTTCTCGCGTGCCCGCGAGAGAACCACTTGTCAATGACGTCCGTCAGTTCATGAGGTTCTTGCAGTTCTTGAACTAGGGCTTGTCCGGGGAAACCGGGTGGGAGCTGGTCCGGTGACGGCTGCGGAATTCGGCCAGCAGCTCGTCGGTCACCTCGGCCCCGGCGCTCACGGCGGCGTGGACGTCGCGGAAGTAGTTTTCGTAGCCGGCGGGGGTGTAAAGGCAGAGGGCGCGTGCGGGGACCGGGCCTGCGTTCCGGAAGCCGTGCGGGGTGCCGCGGGTGGCGGCGAGCAGATGTCCGGGGCCGGCTGTCACCTCGCCGTCTCCGGTGTGGAGCGTCAACTCGCCCTCAAGAACGTAGAAGTACTCGTCATGTCCTTCGTGCACGTGTGGCCTGGCACCAATGGTGCCGGGGGCGAGGCTGAACTCCTCGAAGGCGAACTGCCCGCCCGTGTGCTCGCCGGTGAGCCGGAAGAAGTGCGCGACACCGGCGACGTCTATGAGTTCACCGTCCTGGGGGCGGCGCAGCAGCGGACGGGCGGGAGTAGGGGCCTGATGATCAGTCATACGGGCATTGTGGCCCAGAGACCGCCCGGCGAGTCATGAACGGAACCACAGGCTCACGGCGGTAACGGTCACGGTGCCGAGGAAGACATGGAAACGCTTGCCGAAGCGGGTGCGGGGCCCTCAGGGTCTGTCCGGTCGACTTGCTGCTCAGCCTGATCCGCCACACGGACCCTAGCGTTTGAGATATGCCAGAACGGCCAGCACTCTGCGGTTGTCGTCCGCGGACGGGCTGATGCGCAGCTTGGCGAAGATGCTCGCCGTGTGCTTGGCGACGGCGCTCTCACTGATGTGCAGGCCGGTTGCGACGGCGGTGTTCGACCTGCCCTCGGCCATCAGCTCGAGGACGTCGCGCTCGCGCGGTGTCAGGCTGCCGATCGTGCCACGGGCGTCGCCGCGCGACAGAAGCCTGGAGATGACCTGAGGGTCCATCACCGTGCCTCCGGCAGCCACGCGGCGGACCGCGTCGACGAACTGCTCGGTGTTGGTGACCCGGTCCTTGAGCAGATACCCGACGGCACCTTCGCCCCCGGCCAGCAGCTCGTTCGCGTAGAGCTGCTCTACGTACTGGGAGAGGATGAGGACGGGCAGGCCAGGACGTCGGCGACGGGCTTCCAGCGCGGCCCGCAGGCCTTCGTCGGTGAAGGTCGGCGGCAGCCGCACGTCGACCACCGCGACATCCGGCGCGGTGTTCCCCTCGTCGAGGAGTACGCGCAACAGAGAGGGGCCGTTGTCCACCGCGACGACCTCGCAGCCGTGCTCCTGGAGCGTGCGTGTCAGCCCGTCTCTCAGCAGGAAGAGGTCTTCGGCGAGGACAACGCGCACGGAATCTCCATCGTCACGGTGGTCGGTCCGCCCTGCGGGCTGTGCAGGACGAGGGTGCCATCGAAGGTATCCAACCTCCGTCGCACGCCGTTCAGTCCGGTGCCTCGTGAAGGGTCGGCGCCGCCGTGGCCGTCGTCGGTGACGATCACGCGCAGCACGCCGTTCTCGTACGTCAGGGCTATGCCGACCTCGCGGGCGCCGGAGTGCTTCGCCGCGTTCGTCAGAGTCTCGCTCACAGCGAAGTAGGCGGCGGACTCGACCGGTGCCGGGAGCCGGCCCGGCAGCCGCGCCTCGACGTGGACGTCGAGGAAGCTGTCGAGCGCCAGCGAGCGGACGGCGTCACCGAGGCCTCGGTCGGCGAGGACCGGCGGGTGGATCCCGTGGACGAGGTCGCGTAGATCCTGCAGAGCCCGCTCGGACGTGCTGCGGACGTCCAGCAGGAGGTCGCGTGCCGCCGCTGGGTCTGTCTCCATCCGGCGCATGGCACGGTCCAGCGTCATCCCCAGGGAGACCAGCCGAGCCTGCGCACCGTCGTGCAGGTTCCGCTCGATGCGCCGCAGTTCGGCGGCCAGTGCGTCCAGGGCCCAGGCACGGGTGTCGGTGAGCTGATCGACCCGCCGGGTGAGCTGGGCGCTGCGGGGCGCGGAGAGCAGAGGCCGGGTCACCCGGGTGTGCAGCCGGAGCGTGGCGGGGGCGGCGAGCAGGCCGGCGGCCATGAAGGCGAGCCCCAGCACCAGCGCGGCAAGCATGGTCGGGGCGCTGTGAACCGGGACGAACGCATACCAGTTGCCGTCGTCGATGAGCCGCCAGATGAACGGCTGCACCAGCGCGCCGAACACCCCGTACTCGATGAGGGCGAGGGGGACGGCGACCAGGAGGCCGCCGGTCACCGGCTCCAGCCAGGACCACGCCAGGTCGCGCCAGAATCCCTCATCGGCGAGGATCGCGCCCGATGCCCTGCGGGCGTTGAGGGCGCGGCTCGCCGGCAGAGGCTCGGGCGGAGTGACATGAACGCCCGTCCATCGGGCGGCGCGTGAGCGGGCGCGATCGGACAGCGAGCGCAGGGCACGTGTGGCAGGCGGCAGCAGCAGGAAGCCGACGCCCACGGGTATCAGCAGCAGGGCGAGCACCACGAGCGAGCCGACCGCCCACACCGCGATGGCATGCAGGCTTGCCAGCTGGCACCGGCCGACCGCGACACATGCGCGGGAGACGACCGTGCGGGGCCTATCGAACATCGTCCATGATCGGAGGGAGCTTAGCCGGTGCCGGTGCCGGTGCCGGTGCCAGGGTTGACGCCGACGTCGTCGACCGTCCCCTGCGAGAACTCGTCCACGTCCACAGCCCCGCTGCCACCAGGCACGACGCGCCGAACAACACCATGGGGAGTACCGCCCCCGACTCTTCGTCCATGAACAGCAGCATGCCGAGGTTGATCAGAGCGTGGAAGCCTCCCGCGAGCAGCAGCCTGGAAGCCCGCACTCCTTCGAGGGCCCACCCCATCACGACCGACATGGACACGGCTGCCATCAAGAACGCCCCCGCGTACACAGGGTGTCTCGCGAAAACCTGGACGTGCCAGCCGCCCCACGCCACGCCCACTGCAACCGAAGCGGCAAGGGGGCCGAAGCGGGTGCGCAGCAGCGGTTGCAGGAAGCAGCGCCAGCCGATCTCCTCGCCACACGCGCCGATGAGCTGCGCTGCGGCGATCAACGCGAAAGGGGTGTCCGGACGCGTCAGTCGCACGTTCCCGGTGAGCGTCGCGTACGTGCCGACGCTCAGCGCGATGATGAGCGGTGCCGTGACGATCAGGAGCACCCCGTGACTGCTGCGGCCCGGCAGGGCGCCGGCGAGTAGTGCTCGTACACGCCGCGGCCACAGCAGCGCGGCAACTCCCACCCCGAGCGCGGGGCCGAACTGGGTCAGCTGGATGACCTCGCCGGGGATCCGTGTCGCCGGCTGGAGCACGCCCAGCGCGCCGGCCGCCAGAAAGGTAACGGCGAGGAACACGGCCATCGCCTTGATGTCGACAGATGTCATTCGCATGCCACCGACGATGCCGCTCGGCGGCGCCGCAGCCATTGTGTCTGGATGCCGAGCCGGGGTGTACCTGGATACACCCTCGTGGGCGGTTGCGGGGAAGGCGCGAGACAGGAGTGGAAGAGGATCAGTGGACTGACTACCTGTAACGTGCCAGCCGGCCAGGTACGACGGAGCCCACAGCGGCAGGTATGACAAGGAGCAGGGATGTCAGGGGGCATAGGAAGCAGCAGGACCACACCACTGAGCGAGATGGGTGGGCCGGCCGTCAACCCGTGGAAGTCGGCGCGGCGTACGGTCGGGCTGGTGCTCTTCGGGTGGGCGGCCGCGGCATCCACCGTCTGCGTCGCATACCTGGCTTTGGGCTTCGAGGCGGTCCCCATCGCGGTCGGGGTGCTCCTGTGCCTCGCCTTCGCCGTGATGATGATTCTGCTCCACCGGGCTTTCTGGCTGACCGTACTGTCCGCGGTGCCCGCGCTGTTCATCCTCGTCGGGTCCGTCCAGTACGCGCCCGAGGCAGCTCTGGAGAAGCGCGGCGTGCGCGAGAGCGTGGAGATCGTGGCGGACAGCGCGGCCGCTACGTCCAGCGACAACCATCGCTTCACCCTTCGGGGCACGGACGGAAACGAGCTGGAGGAGAAGCTGGAGTACGACGGTAACGCCTGGGCTCCGAAGGTGGGCGACCGGCTCGACGTCATTCGTGACCCGGAGGGCGCGGTGCCGATGGAGCAAGCCGATGACGTGGATGCCTCGGGTCGGCTGGGCGGCCTGGTCGGCGGCACCGTGACGTGGACCCTGATGGCGGTCCTGGCGGGCTGGCGAGGCCATGTCCGCCGCCGCCGGGGCCACGAATCCCCGGTCGGCTGACCGTGACCCTGAGCGAATGGTATTTGCCCACCCCGCGTGCCCGGTGGGGGAACCGGCTGCCCGTCAGAGGCGCCCAACCCGCGACGGTAGGTCCGCGCGCAGACGACCCGTCTCGCTGAAAGTGAGTCAGTCGCGGCAGCACCGCCGAGTCGACAACCGAGTCGGCCACTGGACCGCAGAGGCACTGGAGCAACTCGCCGCGTTGACCCGCCGGAGCCCGTACTCCTTGATGCAGGCGGCCGCCGCTCGGCTCGATCGGCGACCCCCTGCGGCGGCTTCCGCTGTCCGCCACCGAGGAGGTCGTCGAGCCGTGGCGCCGCTCGGCCTGCCGCCTCTGCTTGGCCCGTCGCCACATCCGCGGTCTCGTCGTCCGCAGCACTCCACACTGTGAAGGCGTCTGACACCGGCACCACCGCTGGTTCCTCGGCGATGAACAGCACGACCTGACACGGCTGACCGAGGTCCTGCGGGCCAACGTCCGGCACTACCGGATTGCCCGCCGAAACACCCACTCCTCCACCACGCTGGCCTACATCGACCCGGCGACCGCCTGACCAGGTAGTTCACCAGCGAAAGTAGCAGTGAGACCCTTCGGCACAGGTGGAACCGCCGGCTCAACGTGCTGGGCTTGGATCCGTTGGGTGATGCCCACCGTCCCTCCGAAGCCCGGGTCACCTACCCCGAAGCCATCGTTCTCACCGGCCTGTTCACACCGCCCACGGGAATTCCGTGACGCCTCGTCACACCCCTGGTACGTCGCGGTTCAGCCTGCCACCTCGCAGGTCCACGGCCCCGCCAGTGCAAGATCTGATGACCGGGACACACGCGATGCGTGTCGGCTGCGCGGCCACCGCCATCCACGACCATGACCTACGCCACTGCCATTCCGCGGACTGCGGAGAACCCACGCCTTCGACGAGGGGATGGACAGGCAGGAGGAGGACACGGCTGACCGACCTTGTACGGGCGGTGGTAGGTTGCGTCTACGGTCGAGTCGTGAGGCATAGCCATGGTGTGTTCAGCACTCGGTGTCGACATCGGTGGCACCAAGTTGCTCATGCTTGCGGAGGGCAAGGGTCTTGCGGGGCCGCTCACGCGGCGGGTGGCAACGGGGCCTGCAGCCACCCCGACGGATATCGAAGCCGCGATCCAGGCCTTCATCGCAGACCATAGCCTTCGGCCCGATGCACTTGGCATCGCTGTACCGGGATTGGTGGCGAACCGGAAGGTTGAGATCTCTGACGTTCTGCCGCAACTCGCCGGCTGGCAGGGACTCGCAGACTGTGACGTTCCACAGCTTCTCGTCAACGACATCCGAGGTGCCCTGGCGCAAGAGGCCACCAACCATGCGGACGCTTCGACCGTGGTCGTGCTCATCTGTGGCACTGCGGTGGGTTCCGCATACCTCTCGGAAGGGAGAGTGGTGAGGGGCTCACGCGGGTGGGCCGGCGAGGTCGGCAGCATGCCGATGGCAACCGGTCACGGAGTGAAACGCCTCGACGAACTCGCGGGCGGCGCGGCGATCGTGAAGCGAACTGGAAGATCACCAGATCAAGTTCACGCCGCACTGGCCCTCGTCGACCCTGGCGTCCAGCGTGTGGTGCACGAAGCAGGGGTGGCATTCGGCCTTGCCATTGCTGCACTTGTGAACATCCTCAACCCGGACGTGGTGCGTGTAGCAGGCGGCACTCTTGGTTACGAGGGGTACTGGGATGCGGCAGTCATGACAGCTCGCGAGCATGCCTTGCCTGAGCTCAGGGAGGCCTGCACGATCAGCCGTATCGAGGACGCTGAACTGGTCGTCGCCAGAGGGGCGATGAAACTGGCTGTCGCCGCCAAGCAGGGTCACTCATGGGTAGAGGAATATGTCTAGTGCTGGGACCGCTCAGGTTCGCCGGGTTGGCCCGATACTCTGCAGGGCATGATCAACTCGTACGCGAGTCTTGACGATGCCGGGGTTGCAATAGCTGCGGCACGTGCCGGCACGGACGTGGTGCGCCAGATGTACGGCCTGCAGCTCTCCCGCATCGACAAGGGCGCGGGGGACTTCGCCACCGCCGCCGATGTGGAGGCCGAGAAGACGATCCTCGGTGTCATCCGTGCTGCTCGGCCCGATGATGCGGTGCTCGGCGAGGAAGGCGGGCAGCAGTGCGCGGCCGCCGCCGTGCGCGAGTGGTTGGTGGATCCCTTGTGCGGCACGCTGAACTACGCCGTCGGTAACATGCTGGTGGCCGTCAACGTGGCGTTGCGCAACGGGGCGGCGGCGGTGGCCGACCCGTTCAGCGGCGAGGTTTTCTTCACCGACGGTGAGACCGCCTGGGTGCGGCACGAAGGGGTCGATGCACAGCTGGCGCCCACGTCTGCCACCCAACTGGTGGACGTCAACCTGGATCCGCCGTTTCCGAGCGCGCCCGGATTCCGGGCCGTGGACTTGTTGGCCCACCCCGGGTTCGTTGAGCGGTTCCGGCCGCGGGTTGTGTCCACGACATTGGCGTTGGCCTGGGTCGCGGCCGGCAAGCGTGCCGCATACGTCACCGATGGCGGTGACCTGTCCGGGAGCGTGCACTTCGCCGCTGGCATCGCTGTGTGCCGTGCCGCTGGTTGCGTCGTCACCGGGATTGACGGCGGCCCGATCGGTCAAGCAGGCCGCGGGCTCGTGGTGGCCGCCGACGCCGAGACCCATGGTCTGTTGATGTCGATGATCTGCGGCCGAAGTTAGTGCGGTGTCCGCACGGGTTCGCCGGGTTGGTCAGGCTGCGGGAGCGAGGTGGCCCGCCCCAGCGGATGCTCTTTTCGCTGCGGATGCAGGCGCGTTCCTTGCGCTGGGCGGCGAGCAACGGCGGCAGGCCCGAGGCATGGCGCAGGGCCCCGCACTCACCCCGACCTGCCTGACCCCCTGCCGGGGTAGGGGGTCAGCATTGGCACCGTGGTGTGACGTGGTCCACGGAGCCTGGCTCCTACGTTCTGGTCGTCGGCAAGCCGGCCGGCCGGACAGTGGAGGTACAGGGCATGGCAGTCAGCGCGTCCCGGCGCACCGACAACGCCGCGGAGACCGGTTCGGGTGTCATCCGGTTGCGGTTCGTGCGCCGGATCGGTTACGCCGCGACGCTCCTTCCGGCGTCGATCACGACGGTCGGCATGGTCGCGGCCGGGCGCTCGGACATGGCGCGCCGGTGGTGGGCCCAGGCCGGTGAGCAGGACTCGGCGGCGCAGTCCTCGGGCCGCCGGCCCGGCGCGGCGCGTCTGCTGGCCCATGCGCTGCTGTGCGTTCCGCTCGGGCTGCTGTCGCTGATCCCGGTCGGGATGGAGATCCTGTTCATCCTGCGCGGCGTCCTGTACCCGCTGGTCGATCCCGGCCCGTACACCACGTCCTGGGGCGGACCGTCGACGGGCGGGGCCTGGCTGGCGCACTTCGGGGTCGGCCTGCTCGCGGCGATGGCCGGGCTGGGTGCTCTGTGGCTCCTCAGCCGCCTCCACGCCCGTCTGGCGGGCGGCATGTGGGGCCGCACAGTAGGGATCGCGCCGTATCTCGTCACCGCCGCCGCGCTCGCCGCCGGTGTGGTGCTGGTCATCGCCTGGACCCACCAGCTGTGACACCGGCCCCGGTCGTGTCGTACCCCGCTACGGTCCGTGCGGATGCTCGTCGAGTACCGACAGGGCCATGCGCGCCGGCAGCGGATCACCGCTCGCTGGGCACTCGCACAGGTCAGGGGTTCCGTGGACGCGGCGCTGTCGGGCCGGCGCAGCGGAGGTGGTCCGCTGTGACGGGGGCGCCTTCGGCGAGGTTGCGGTCGTAGGTGACGGTCTTGACCACCACGGGCTCGGAGCCCACGGTGACTTCGAAGACCGCGTCCTGCCGGGAGACTGCTCGCAGGCGGGCTCCGGGCAGGGCAGCGGCAAGCGTGGACGCATCTGCTTCTCGCCCGGCCGGGTACGTGATGGCAGGCGGGCCGGCGGGCCGCACCGACGGGGCGGACGCCGAGGTGTCCGCCACGTCGAACTTGCTGAGTCGCAGAGCCTTGGCGACGGTGGCGTCATCGACACGCACCTCGATTCCTGCGGGGTCGGTCTCGGCGCGTGTTTCTGGCACGGGCAGGATACGGGTGTCGCCCGTGATGGGGCGATCTGAGCGCAGGGCGTCCCACAGGGCCTGGGAGCGGGCCTCGTGCCAGAGCAGTGTGGAACCCACGCCGGGCACCCGGTGGTCGAAGGCGGAGATCGGCACGGTGGCGAACTCCGTCCGGTCCGCTGACAGACGGCCCAGTGTCCAGCCGATGCGGACGAGGTCGTCCAGACCCGTCCGGTCGTCCGTGCGTACGGACTTGAGCAGCTCGCCGGCCGTACGGGCCGCGCTCACGGGATCGGCCAGTGCCCCTTGCGCGGTCAGACGGGCCAGCATGTCGGCGAGCATCCGCTGCTGGCGGCGGACCCGGCCGAGGTCTCCTGGGCGGTTGATGTGCCGGGCGCGGGCGTAGCGCAGTGCTCCACTGCCGTCGAGGTGCTGTGTACCCGCGGTGATGTCGAGGCCGGAGTTCTCGTCCTTGAGCGGCTTGTCCGTGCACACGGTCGCGCCTCCCAGGTTGTCGACAGCTCGCTCGAAGCCGGTGAAGCCCGTCTCGAGGTAGTGGTCGATGTGCAGGCCGGTGACATTCTCGACGGTTCGCACGGCCAGCGGACCCCGGCCGATCTTGAAAGCCCCGTTGATCTTGCCTCGGCGGGTTGGCGTGGTGGCGCCCTCGAGTGTGGCGTACTCGACGTAACTGTCCCGGGGGATGGAGACGACGCTTGCGCGCTCATGGTCCTCGGAAAGATGGACGAGCATCATCACGTCGGTGCAGTCGCATGCTTTGCCGCCCACGTGAAGACGCCGCTTCTCCGCAGCTGACAGGCCGGCACGGCTGTCGATGCCGACGATCAGGATGTTCGTACCACGGCTGCTGTCCCGGCCCGCCGGTGCGTTCACGGCGGAGACGGCCTGCGCGCCGAGCCAGGGCAAGGAGGAGACCAGGCCGGCCAGAAGAGCCAGTCCGACAACACCACGACGCATCACACACCCCCACAAGGTGCACAGTTGATGAGCACGAAGCTATCGGGCAAGAACGGGAGGGCCGTGTTACGCACCGGTGGGCTCGCCGTACTCCCGGCAGTGATCACCCACGTTGTCCAACGCGGGTGGTCCGTCCCGGTCGGTCCGCGGGCGGACGTCCGTCAGTCGTTCGCCGTCTCGGTGAACGACCTTCCCGAGAAGCACGCACTCAGCGAGGTGAGCGGGTACGTGCTCGGCCCGGGGCCGGACGGGGCGCGGACCACGGGCCCCGGTGCCTGGCTCGCCGCCCGCGCACCGCCGGGCGACTATGGAATACGGGACCGGTCCGGGGCCAGGCACTGGGAGGCACCCGTGGGGCACACCCACACGACCGACGTACTGATCGCGGGCGCCGGCCCGGTCGGACTGAGCGCGGCGGCTGATCTCCGCCGCCACGGAGTGCGCTGCCGTCTCGTCGACCGGCTGCCGGCCCGCCTCCCGTACGCCAAGGCGGTCGGCATCCAGCCACGCACCCTGGAGATCTGGGACCGGATGGGCCTGGCCCGCACCGTCCTGGAGGCCGCCGTTCCGCTGCGCGGCCAGCTCATCTACGTCAACGGCCGGGAACAGGCGCGGATCGCCCTCGAGCTGCCGCCCGAGGTGCCCTACGGATTCGCCGCGCTGCCGCAGTACGAGACCGAGCGCCTCCTCGAGGAGTACGTCGCAGGCCTGGGTACGGTCATCGAACGCGGCACCGAGCTGCTGTCGTTCACCCAGGACCAGGACGGAGTCACCGCCCGGCTGCGCACCGCTTCCGGCGCCGACGAGGAGCTGCGTGCCCGGTACCTGATCGGCTGCGACGGAGCGCACAGCATCGTCCGCAAGGGGCTGGGCCTCACCTTCGAGGGCGCGGCCTTTCCCGAGGAGTACATGCTGGCCGACGTCGAGGCCGACTGGGATCTGCCGCACGGATACGGCGTACGCTCCAGCCACCGCGCCGACAACGGTTCCACCGACGACCTGCTGGTCTGCATCCCGCTGCCCGGCACGGGCCGCTACCGCATGTCGATGCTGGTCCCTCCCGAACTCTCCACGGGGGCGAGCGGCCCGGGGCCCGCGGAGGGCGACGGCGTCGCGCATGGCCTGGAGGGCGGTGGTGGCCCTCAGCTGTCCCACATCCAGGCCGTCGTCGACCGCCTGGCACCCCGCCCCGCCCGCCTCTCCCGGATGCGCTGGTCCTCCGTCTTCCGCATCAGCCACCGCATCGTCGACCGCTACGCCGACGGGCGTGTCTTCGTCGCGGGCGACGCCGCCCACATCCACCCGCCCACCGGCGCCCAGGGCATGAACACCGGCATCCAGGATGCCTGCAACCTGGCCTGGAAGCTCGCCCTCGTCGTCCGGGGGGAGGCGGGGCCCGCCCTGCTCGCCAGCTACGACGCCGAGCGCCGCCCGGTCGGCGAGGAGGTCGTCGGCCGGACCGTCCGGCACGCCACGCACGGCATCGAGACCGACCCCGACGACCCGCGGACCTTGATGCTCCGCGAGGCCCAGCTGCTCGTCGGCTACCGGGGCGGCCCGCTCGCGGGCAGCCCGTACGGGCCGGCCGACGCGCCCCAGCCCGGTGACCGGGCCCCGGACTGCGCCGGCCTGACCGCGCCCGTGGCCACCTACCCGTTGCGCCTGCTCGACATCCTGCGCGGCCGCACGGGCCACGTGGTGCTCCTGTACGCGGCCGGCATCGCCGACCTGGTCGAAGCCGCCCAAGCGAGCAGGGCTGCCGGGGTGCTGTTGATGGCCGACGCCAGCCCGGGCACCCCCGAGGGCCCGGACCCCCGGACCGGTCTCCAGGCCGTCGTCGTCCTCGCCCGCGAAGCAGCACGGTCCGCGGCCGATGCCCTGGCCGTCCCTGGATACCGCGACGCCGCAGGGGAGTTCGCCCGGCTCTATCGCCCCGACGGCTCGACGGGCTTCGTCGTCCGCCCGGACGGGCAGCTCGGCGCCCGCTTCCCGCTCACCGGCACAGCAGCGGCCCTGACCGACTACCTCGCTGCTCTGACCGTGCCGGTGTGAACAGCGCGGAGAGCCACGCCGAAGATCCCCGCAGCGGAACGCAGAAGGCCGCCGACATGGCCCAGTGCATCGCCGAATGCCGTCCATCCGGACCCGCGCGGCCCGCGGCCGGCGAGCCCTCCTCCTGTCGGCACGGCCTGGTTATTTCCCGCCGGAGCCTGACGGATGGCGTACGGTGGGCTCACCGACGCGGGGTGGAGCAGCTCGGTAGCTCGCTGGGCTCATAACCCAGAGGTCGCATGGTTCAAATCCTGCCCCCGCTACCAACTCCGGCACCCTCGACTCACCGTCGAGGGTGCCGGAAGCGTGTGGCATTGCGTTCATCGGCCGTGACGGGTGGACCGTTGTGTCTCGTGTGGCCGTGACGGGCGGACGGGGGGAGGCTGGATTCACGGAGGCGTTCACGGCTTCGCTGCCGGGCGCTGCCGACAGGCTTCCGTGCGGCCTCGCCGAGGACGGCGTTTACGACGGAATCGGACGGGTACCCGGAACGTCCTGTCCCTCGCACCCTGTCCACATGGGAGGCGATTCGTCGTGCAGGCCGAGGACATGCAGGACCGACGGCACAAGCAGGCTCAGCAGGACCGCTCCCGGAACGCACGGGACCGCGTGCCCCGCGTCGTCATCGTGGGAGCGGGGTTCGCCGGCCACCGGACCGCGCGGACCCTCTCCAGGATTCTCGCCCGGGAGCGCGTGGAGCTGGTGCTGCTCAACCCCACCGACTACTTTCTGTACCTGCCCCTCCTCCCTCAGGTGGCCGCCGGCATCCTGGAACCACGGAGGGTGACCATTTCGCTGGCGCACACCCTCCCCCGGGTGCGGCTCGTGCTCGGTGAAGCGACGCAGGTCGATCTCGCGGAGCGCCGTGTGCACTACACGGACCCGGAGGGCGGCCCCGGGGAGCTGGCGTACGACCGGCTCGTACTCGCGGTCGGAAGTGTGAACAAGCTCCTGCCCGTGCCCGGAGTGAGCGAGCACGCCCACGGGTTCCGCGGGCTGCCCGAAGCGCTCTACCTGCGCGATCACATCACCCGGCAGACCGAGTTGGCCGCGTGCTCCGACGACGCCGACGAGTGCGCTGCCCGGTGCACCTTCGTGGTGGTGGGAGCGGGATACACGGGGACGGAGGTCGCTGCCCAGGGGAAGCTGTTCACCGACGCGCTGTACGCCCAGATGGCCCGGCCGAGGCCGCCCCACGGCGCGGCCTGGCGTTCGCCCGGCACCCGCCCGCGCTGGTTGCTCATCGACGTCGCGGACCGGGTGCTGCCGGGACTCGACCGGCGGCTGTCCGAGAGCGCGGACCGGGTGCTGCGCGGTCGGGGCGTGGAGATACGCACCAGCACGTCCGTCAAGGAGGCGACTCCGGCCGGTGTGTGGCTGGCCGACGGCGAGTTCATCGCGACCAGGACGCTCGTCTGGTGCGTCGGCGTACGGCCCGATCCGCTTGTTGCCGGGGTCGGCCTGGCGACCGAGCGCGGCAGGCTGCGTGTGACGCCACGGCTGGACGTGCCGGGGCACCCCGAGGTGTTCGCCTGCGGGGACGCCGCCGCCGTGCCCGATCTGACCCGGCCCCTCTCCGGGAACGGCACCGGGGAGAGCCCCGACGGCAGCTACGGCGGCTTCGAGCTGACCCCCATGACCGCGCAGCACGCAACCCGTCAGGGCGATGTCGCGGCACGCAACGTCGCCGCCTCCCTCGGGCACGGCACCGCTCGCCCCTACCGACACCACGATCTGGGTTTCGCCGTGGACCTGGGCGGGGTGCAGGCGGCCGCGAACCCGCTGGGCGTACCCCTGTCGGGACCGCTCGCGGGCGCGGTCACCCGCGGCTACCACCTCGCCGCGATGCCCGGCAACCGGGTGCGGGTGGCGGCCGACTGGCTGCTGGACGCGGCGCTGCCACGTCAGGCGGTGCAGCTCGGTCTGGTCCGCTCCTGGTCCGTGCCGCTGGACACGGCCTCGCCCGAGCTCGCCCGGGCCCCGGGCCCACCGTCGAAGGAGTGACGTGCGAAGGGAGTGACATGCGCTACGAAGAACTGGCCGAACTCGGCCAGCAGTTGCGGGTGGATTCGGTACGGGTCGCCGACGCGGCTGGCTCGGGGCATCCGACCTCGTCGATGTCGGCCGCCGACCTCGCCGCCGTACTCCTCGCCCACCATCTGCGCTATGACTTCGACGCCCCGGACAATCCGGCGAATGACCGCTTGATCTTCTCCAAGGGGCATGCCTCGCCCCTGCTGTACTCCCTCTTCAAGGCGGCGGGCGCGGTCGACGACGAGGAGCTGCTGACGTTCCGCCGGCTGGACAGCCCACTGGAAGGGCACCCCACGCCCCGGCTGCCCTGGGTCGACGTAGCCACCGGCTCGCTCGGCCAAGGCCTGCCGATCGGCGTCGGGATGGCCCTCGCGGGCAAGTATCTCGACCAGATCCCGTACCGCGTGTGGGTGCTGTCCGGGGACAGCGAGATGGCGGAGGGCTCCGTCTGGGAGGCCGTCGAGCACGCCTCGTACGAGAAACTGAGCAATCTGACGCTGATCGTCGACGTCAACCGGCTCGGGCAACGGGGGCCGACCCGCCACCAGCACGACCTGGACGCGTACGCGCGCAGGCTCCGTGCCTTCGGTTGGCATACGGTCGAAATCGACGGCCACGACGTCGAGGCCGTGGACAAGGCGCTCACCGAGGCGGGGCGGACGAAGGACCGGCCGACCGCGGTCATCGCGGCCACGTTCAAGGGCCGCGGCGTCGCCGCTGTGGAGGACCAGGAAGGAAAGCACGGCAAGCCGCTGCCTGACGCGAAGGCGGCGATAGAGGAACTCGGCGGGCCGCGCTTCGTGCGCGCCGAGGTCCAGTCCCCGCCGTCGGCGAGCGTTCAGCTGCCCCGGGCCAAGGGCCCGTTGGAGCTCCCGCGCTTCGACCGCGGCGGCGATGAGGCGACGCGCACGGCGTACGGACGGGCCCTGGCGGCGCTCGGCTCGGCACGCGGGGACGTGGTCGCTCTCGACGGCGAGGTCAGCGACTCCACGCGGGCGGAGTACTTCAAGAAGGAGCATCCAGACCGGTTCTTCGAGTGCTACATCGCGGAGCAGCAGCTCGTCGCGGCGGCGGTCGGCCTGCAGGCGCGCGGCTGGGTGCCGTACGCGTCCAGCTTCGCCGCGTTCCTCACCCGGGCTCATGACTTCGTCCGGATGGCGTCGGTGAGCCGGGCCGGGATCAATCTCGTGGGCTCGCACGCGGGTGTGGCGATCGGCCAGGACGGCCCCTCGCAGATGGGTCTGGAGGATCTGGCCATGTTCCGCGCCGTCCACGGCTCGACGGTTCTGTATCCGTGCGACGCCAACCAGACGGCACGGCTGGTGGCGGCCATGGCGGATCTGGACGGAGTCCGTTATCTGCGTACGACCCGCGGCTCGACGCCCGTGATCTACGGCCCCGACGAGGAGTTCCCGGTCGGCGGCAGCAAGGTGCTGCTCCGCAGCGACCAGGATCGGGCGACGATCGTCGCCGCAGGCGCGACGGTGCACGAAGCCATGCTCGCCGCAGACGCGCTCGCCGCCGACGGGATCCCGGTCCGGGTCATCGATCTGTACTCCGTGAAGCCGGTGGACGTGGACACGCTCAACGACGCGGCCGGGGCGACGGGATGCATCCTCACGGTGGAGGACCACCATCCGGAAGGCGGGCTCGGCGACGCCGTCGCGGACGCGTTCTCGGACGGTCGTCCGGTACCGCGACTCGCCCGGCTGGCCGTGCGCAACATGCCCGCGTCGGCGACACCAGAGGAGCAGATGCATGCATCCGGCATCGACGCGGAGTCGATCGCTGCGGCGGTGAAACTGCTGGTGGAGAGGATCGTCGTGCCCTAGGTGTATTGCCCTGTCCGGTGGATCTTGCTGGACTCGCCTGATCCACCGGACAGGCCCTGGAGGGGCGTCGCACCTGGCGGATCGTCGTGCCCTGGAGGGGCGTCGTACCAGGGGTCCGCTCGGGCCGTGGAGGGTCGCTGCAGCTGGCAGTTCGCCGTGCCCCGGAGGGGCGTCGCGCGAATGGTGTCGGGCACGCCATGACGGCCGGCAGCGGTCGCGTACACGATGTCCACCGCATCCGGGAACACCACGATCAACGCCGAATCCCACGCGGGCTTGCCGATGGCGCCGACGGCCTGGTCTGCAACCCCGGGTGCTCACGACTGGGGTCGCAGGAGAAGTTCTCCGGCCAGGTGGATGGCTTCGCGTTTGGTGCGTCCGGGGTGGTCTGCGGCGATGAAGTGGCGGCCGATCGCGAGCGCGAAGGTCAGCGTGCTTCGCGCCTCGACTTCGTCGGGGTCTGCGATGAAGCTCCCGAACATTGTGCGAAGGAACTCCATCCGGGCGTTGTCCATGCGACGCAGTCGCTTCGCGACCGACGGGTCTTGGCGAGCCCACTCACGGACCGCGAGATCGATCCGGTGCAGGTCTTCCGAGAAGGTCAGTTGGCCGGCGCGCCGGACCCTTTCGGCAGGGTCCCCGCCTTCGGACTCGACCTGCTCGAGGATGTCGTTGGTGCAACGCTGTTCCCACTCGTCGAGCATCTCGTCGAGCAACGCGGGACGACCGTCGAAGTACCCGTAGAACCCGCCCTTCGTCACCCCGATCTCGGCGGCCAGAGCCTCTACTCGGACAGCGTCCGGTCCGCCCCGGGCGAGTGCGTCGAGTCCCGCTTCGATCCAGCGACTTCGTGGGGTACGAGCGATGGGAGGCACCTTCTCACCTGTTCTCAGGGGTGTTTGACCGGGGGAGTGTACGGTACCGTACAGATGAAGTATACGGCTGCGTACAGAATGAGAGGTCGAAGCGTGGCACGACTCGCGAGGTCCACCTACACCGAGCATCGGTGGCGCATCCACGAACTCACCTCCGACTTCAGAGTCGAGGACGTGTGGGCGTTCCGAACCCCCGGAGCCGGGCCTGACGACTTCCCGGCGATGCTGGCAGCGATGCGGACATCCGGCGGGCTCGCGAGACAGACCTGGCCGGTGCGGTTCTTGTTCGCCGTTCGATGGAAGCTCGGCGCGCTCCTCGGCTGGGACAAGCCGATGGGGGGAGTCGGTGCGCGGGTTGCCTCGCTCCGGGACCGCCTGCCCAGCGATCTTCGCGATGCTCACCGGGGCCAGGACAACGACAACATGCCCCTGAAAGGGATCTACGAGATCGCCACGGAGTCCGCTCGCGAACTGGCGAACAAGACCGTGCACACGGTGATGCACCTCAGCTGGGTGCAGGGGGCGAACGGTGACCACGAGCTGCGGATGGCCGTCCTCGTCAAGCCCAACGGATGGTTCGGGCGGCTCTACATGGCCGCCATCGCGCCGTTCCGATACTTCATCGTCTACCCAGCCCTGGCCCGGCAGTGGGAACGATCCTGGCTCGACCGCAACGATCTCGCGACACAGCTTGGCGAACGGGGCTGATGATGAACGCTGGTAAGCAACTGCTGCGCTGGGCGAGCGGCATCATGCTCGTACTGGGGACAGGTCACCTGTTGTTGCTGACTCTTTTCGCCTGGGACAGCGTCACCGGCTGGGTGGACCGGGGGACGTGGGCAGCTGTCCCGCTCGCGCTGACGGACAGTGGCGCCGATCAGACAGTGGAGTCCCTTCAGAATCAGGTCGCGTTCTGGGCCGGTCCGGGAAGCTTCGCCGTGCCCCTGATTCTCCTGGGTTGCCTGACATGGCACCTTGCCGGACGCGGGGTGGCCGTGCCCGCCGGGATCGGCTGGGGCCTCGCGGCGTGGTGTTTCGTCGGCGGAGTCCTGCTTGTGCCGTCTCCGTACTTCGCGGGCGTCATCTCCGGCGCACTCATCATCCTGGCGGCGCGGAAAGAAGACCGGTCGCGGGCAGCCCGCGACCCGGAGAAGGACCTGGCGTGATTCGCGTCCGCCCGCGAGGGGCTGCCGACAGCTGGGTACTTCTCGAAGGCGCTGACCGGCGACCATCCGCTCAACGGCTTGCCACCACCGGCGCAGGTCCTGGACCCGCCGACCGGGGCCTTGCTCACCTCCCGCCGGAGCACCGCCCCGTCCTGGCTCATGCCAAGGAGCTGTATCGGCTTCCGGGAATGGTGACTGGGTGGCCTGTTGTGGGCGTGGCAGGTGATGCTTGGCACGGATACTACGGATGCGGCGCTTGGCCGCGCCGGTCCGGGGGCTGAACCTGGTTGGCAGTGTGCAGGTGTGAGGGGGCGGCGGGGGCGTGGAGTTGCTGGATGGTTCGGATCCGGGGGCTATTGGTGGTTATCCACTGCTGGCGCGGCTCGGTGAGGGTGGCATGGGGCGGGTGTATCTGTCCCGGACGGTGTCGGGGCGCCCGCTGGCGTTGAAGACGGTGCGTGCCGAGTTCGGACGGGAGCCGGGGTTCGAGGAGCGGTTCGCGCGTGAAATCCGTAACAGCGACCGGGTGCGCTCTCCTTGGACCACTGCGGTGGTGGACTACAGCCCGGTGGGGCAGCGCCCGCAGTGGCTCGCCACGGAGTATGTGGCCGCGCCGTCACTGGCCGAGTGGGTGCAGCGGTACGGCCGGCTGCCCGAACGGTCCGTACTGGCGCTGGCGGCCGAGTTGTGCGGGGCGCTGGGGGCGGTACACGGGGCGGGGCTGGCCCACCGGGACGTCAAGCCGTCCAATGTACTGTTGGGCCGCCGTAGTCCTTTGCTCATCGACTTCGGGATCGCACGTGCCATGGAGGACTCGCGTCACACGAGGACCGGCGGTGTGATCGGTTCTCCCGGTTATCTGGCGCCGGAGCAGGCGAGTGCCGGGGGATCGGGCGCGCCGGGTGATGTCTTCTCCCTGGCTGCGGTGCTGGTGTACGCGGCGACGGGAATGGGCCCCTTTTCCCACCCCGGCGAGGAGGTCTCGGCCGCGGTGTTGCTGTACCGCATCGTGCACGAGGAGCCGAACCTCGATGGCGTTCCGGCGGCCCTGGTCTCGTTGCTGCGGTCCTGCCTGGCCAAGAACCCGCAGCAGCGACCTACGGCCGGCGCCGTCGGCGCGCTGCTGGAACGCCTGGGCGGCCGGACCGGTACCTGGCCGCAACTGCTGCCTGAAGCGCTGGAGAGGGATCTCGCCGTGCGCGAGGCGGAGGCGCACGCGTTGGTCTCCGCAGCAGGGCAACCGGCGCCTGTGGCGACTGCGTCACGTGAGGCTGCGGATGGTCCGGCTTCCGACGCCGCAGGGAACTCTGCCCCTGAGGGCGCAGGGACCGCTGCCCCTGAGGGCGCAGGGACCGCTGCCCCTGACGGTGCAGACACCGCTGCCCCTGACGGTGCTGAGACCGCCGCTGCGCCGGCTGCCGGTTCACTGCGACGGTGGTTGTCCGGCCGTACCGGCCGGGCGGTCGCAGGGGCCGTTGCCGCGGCTCTGACCGCCGTGGCGGGCACGCTCGTCGTGCAGCGTCTCTCCGGCAATGACGCATCCGGCACGACGCCTTCCCCGTCACCCACCGCCGCTTCGCTTCCCGCGTCCTGGGCAGGTACATGGGTCGGCACCGGCCCGGGCACCCCAACCGCCGACGGCGTCACCCAGGCCCGGACCGAACAGTTCGCCGTCACCCTGACCCTCCACCCGGCACTGCGGGGTGAGCTGGCGGGCAAGCAGGTCAGCAACGTGACCGAGGTGGGCTCCGGCCGTGAACTGGGATGCACCGAGGCCCTGCAACTGCGGGAGGTGCGCAGGACATCGATGGTCTTCGAGGCGGTCACCAGCCACCCCACCGACCGATCGGCCGCCGTCTCCTGCCCCAAGGGCAATATCTACGTCGTCACGATGACCGGCCACGACACCCTGGGCCTGGGTGACGAAGGTGCCCAGTCCGCCGGGGCGCCGTCCACCCTCACCCGGCGCTGAGGGACGCGCCCGTCGGCCCGGCGGTCCGGCTGGACGAACGGATGGTCCTCAACGGCCTTCCCCGGAAAGGAGGCTCCGCAGCCCGGCTCGTGGCCGGTGGTGGGGGCAGGGATCATGCCTGTCCCCGTGCCCGGTGCCGCTTTGTGTACGACCAGGTCACCGCGGTCATCAGGGCCGGGATGGCGAACAGCGGGGCGAAAGCGAAGCCCCAGACGGTCTGTGCCGTGCCGCTCGACATGTACGTCTGGCTCTCGACGGTGAAAGCGACCACGAGTTGCCACAGCGCCACCAGGGCCAGGACGCCCGAGGCGGTCCAGGCGAGCGCGGCGAGGGCCCGGGGGCGCAGTGGCCGCCATCCGTCGCTGACGAGCAGCAGCGGAAACAGAGCGGCCAGCTCGGCAAGGACGGAGAGGCCGACGACGTATGCGATGCCCCAGCCAGGGATGTCGAAGATGTCGTGCAACACCTGGTCGCTGTAGCCCACATGGACACCGGATGCCATGGCGATGCGCCACAGGCCGGACGGGAGTGCGCACAGAGCGATGGCGTGGGCGGCACGCCGAGCCCAGACAGGTGCGGGTGCGGGTGCGGAGTCGGGGAGGGGGACGGTCGCTGGGGTCATGACGTACATGCTGGCCGTGGACCTGGCAGCCGCGCTTCGTCCGCTACGGCGGACCGTCTCCGCCGTGCGGCGGAGGGCGCACCCGCTGAGGGAGGACCTGAGGAGGGCTCAATCGCCGGACGAGCCCAGGTCGTCCAGCCGTCCGTCCGGTGACCGAGGACAGCGTGACCAGCCCGGTGAACGTTCGCCGGCACAGCAGCATCGCGCATCCTGGAAAACCGTGGGGTTCGCGAATCCATGCGCAGTGTCTGCTGCGGGAACACCGAAATCCGCGCTCGATGAGCACAGGTCAGGTGGCTGCTGACGATCTGGGTCATCGCGGCATCGTCGGTGGCGGCATCGTCGGCGAAGGTTTGCAGCCATGGGCGGTCATGCACGCGGGCGCGTCGGAGGTGGTCACGGACCTCCGGCCGCTGCCCGCAGCGGCCCGGTGGGGCGATCGGAGACGGGTGGTGCCCTTCACTCCGGCTTCGACTGGTGCTCGGCGGAATGGGCCAGAGCGGTGATGAGGTGCTCCAGGGCGGCAGTGGCGGTGGCGCCGGTGGCGGCGACTTCGGGCACGATGTCGCAGGCGGAGCGGCGCAGTTCGAGCCATCCGAGGAAGGCGGCATACGCGGCGACCGCCTGACGCCGGGCTGGGGCGGCGGCCAGCCCCAGATCGGTGTACAGGTCGGTGAGATAGGCGATCCGCCGCTCGGTGACCCGGCGCAGGACCGGGGCAACGGCGGGGTGATCGGCGTGGGCCACGATCGCGGGCTCCAGGCCGTTGATGTCTTCCTGCCCCAGCGCGACGGTGAAGAGGGCCGTCAGCCGCTGGCGGGGGTCGGTGATGTCGCCCAACTCTTCGATCAGCGCTGTGGTGTCGTCCCGCTCCCACACCTCCAGCGCGGCCGTCAGCAACGCATCGCGATCCTTGAAGTGCCAGTAGAAGCTGCCACGGGTTGCCTCCAGCTCGCTCGCGAGCGCGTTGACCGACACTGCGGCGACGCCCCCACGTGCCATCGCGCGCAGCGCCGCGGTCGACCAGTCCTGGGGGGTGAGGTGCCTTCTTGCCATGTCCGTACAGTACTGTATGGTCGTTCCGTACAGGGGTGTACGGACGGAGGGGGCAGCATGACGCTGACGAAACTCGCCGGGGCGACGGCCGCAGTCGGCCTGGGCGCGGTCGGGGCTTTGCACGGGATCTGGACCTTCTCGCCCTGGCCACTGGCCAGCCGTGCCGACTTCGCCCGTACGGTCGTCGGGGTCGCTGAAGCCGACCTGCCCACGCCGGAGTTGACGGCCGTAGTCGCGGCAGTGCTCGGGGCGGCGGCCTATGCCACCGCGGCCCGGGCCGAGTTGGTCCCACAGGTGGGGCCGCGTCGTGTGGTGCGCCAGGGCGTATGGGGCGTCGCCGGCGTGCTGCTGCTGCGGGGCGCGGCTGGTCTGGTCTCCTCCGGTCTCACCCGCCGGCCGACCGACTTCACCCGCTGGGACCTGGCGCTGTACTCCCCCCTGTGTCTGGCGCTCGGGGCGCTGACGGCATACGTCGCCGTCTCCACCCACTCTTCCCACCGCCAGGGCCGACGCCGTACGTCAGACAGCCAAGGAGCGTAGGAATGAGGAAGGTGACAATGAGCCGATTGATTCCCCGACTGGTGATCGGGCTGACCGCACTGCACTTCGCAGTCGCCCTGATCGCCTCGAGCACCTTCGGTGACGTGGCCCGCGACGGGCTCTGGAATGCCGTCCCCGGAAATCCGCAGCGCGAATACGAGATGTGGTTCTTCCTCGCAGGGTTCGGCCTCCTTGCTCTCGGCACGCTCAGCCAACGCATCGTCCGTGACACCGGCAGGCTCCCGGCACAGCTCGGCTGGTACCTGCTTGCCATCGGTGTGCCGCTGCAGATTCTCTATCCGGTGTCCGGCGCGCCCGGGCTGATCGTGCTCGGGGTGCTGGCCCTGATCGCGGCCCGGCGTGACGGCGCCGTGGAGAGTCGTAGGACACCCCCTGCCGGCAATTACCGACCGTGAGCTCTGGAGCTGTTGGAGCAGGGGACGCGTATCGCCGACGCGGCCGGTGGTGTCACGGACGAGGCCTGGGCGAACGCCGCCAAGCACCACGACGAGGACCAGCTCGCAGCCCTGGTGTCTCTCATCGCCCTCATCAACGCCTTCAACCGTGCCAACGTCATCGTCCAGCAGCCCGCCGGCGACTAGCAGCCCGGCCAGTTCGGGTGACCAGGAGCACCTGGCCGGGACCGCCGGTGCCATCCGGCACCAGCACCGGCAGCACGCGCGCCGGGCACCGCTCGCCGGGGCCCGGCGTGTTGCTCGGGTCCGCCCGGGGACCATCGCTCCGTGCCGTCGTTCTGTTCACCGTCCCGCCGCACGTCGGCGGGACGTGACGCGCCGGCGGCATCGGGGGAGAGGCCGACGCTCCGCCTCCGTTCAGGCCTGCTGCTCGCTGATGTTGACCAGCCAGGTGATGCCGAAGCGGTCCGTGCACATGCCGAAGACGTCGCCCCACACCTGCTTCTCCAGCGGTACCGAGACCGTGCCGCCTCCCGAGAGCTTGTCCCAGTAGCCGCGCAATTCGTCGGCGTCATCCCCGCTCAGGCTCACGGAGATGTTGTTCCCGGGCTTGTGCTCCATCCCTGGCGGGGTGTCCGCGCCCATGAGCGTGAAGCCGCTGTCGGTCTCGAGCATGCTGTGCATGATCTTGTCGGCGGCCTCTCCGGCCTCCTTCTCGCCGAAGTCGCCGAACGTGTTCACCGCCAGGGTGCCCCCGAAGATCTCCTTGTAGAACTCCATGGCTTGCCGGGCGTCGCCGTTGAAGCTGATGTACGGGTTCAGTCGAGAAGACATGGAATGTTCCTTTCGCGATGAGACTTCGGTTCTGGCAGATTAGGCGGTGCACTGCCGATGATCGCGGCGACTCCCCGGCCGTCGAACGACGCCCTGTTGCCACAAAGGGTCGACGGCAGGCCCTCCAGGCTGATGCCCTCAGGCTGATGCCCTCCGCGGCGACGACTGCGGCATGGCCGGTGAGCATGCCGACCGATGAGCCATCAGCAGGCCCTGCGCGCGACCACGCGGCGATGGCATCGCGGCGTGCTTGTACTACCGACCCGGCGCCGAGCTGGGCGTGCTGTGACCGGCGATCCCTCGCAGCGCGATGGGATGGGCATCCGCGAACTGGTCTGCCTCGATGTGATGAACGGACCCAGCCATCGGCCGAACCAGCGACCCGAGAGCGACGAGGTACGCAGCGCACCGGCTCCAGGCCGTCGTCCGCGCGTTGTGTCACATCCCGGCGGGCCGTGCCGTCTTACTGCTGAGACGCGTCCAGCACGGGGCGAAGGCACAGAGCAGAGGAGAGACCGCATGTCGGCAACCGGGGCAACAAGCAACACGGCGACGTTCCACCGCTTCCACTCCGCCGTGAACAGCGGCGACCCGGAAACCATCGCGAAAGCCATCGACGAGTTCGTCGCACCGGACATGGTCTTCCACGCGCCGGTACCGATGGGCGCGACGGGAGCGGAGGCCCTGAAGCGGGTGTGGGAGGTGCTCCTGCGCGCGTTCCCCGACATCCACGTCTCCGTCGAGGAAACGATCACGGAGGGCGATAAGGTCGTCTCCAGGAACACGGTGACCGGCACCCATCGGGGCGAGTACCAGGGCCTGCCGCCCACCGGAAGGACCGTCACCTACAACGAGATCTTCATCTTCCGCTTCGTCGACGGGCGGATCGCCGAGATCCGGGGCGTCGTCGACGTCCTCGCACAGCTGCGCCAGCTCGGCGCCCTCCCGTCCTGACGAGACCCGCAGGTTCACGCCTCTCAGACCGACGCCGCTTCTTCTCGGGTTCGTGCGAGCCTCTGCAGCGTGCAGAAGGCTGGGGAGTGGGCCGGCCGCTTCGTGACCTTCAGCGGTGGTTGTACCGCCATCTGGTCGGCGAGGAGGCGGCCGGCCGGGACAGCGCAGTGGGGGGGGGGGGGGGGGGGGGGGGGGAGAAGAGAAAACAAAAAAGGGCGGAGCCCCCCCCCAAGCAACAGCAACGGAACACACTCTTCTGCCTTGTCCACCGGGGAGCGTTGCGTAAC